>JBKPRU010000344.1:0-9237 GCA_046734675.1 Acidobacteriota bacterium | reverse complement strand
CCTGTACGATCCGCAGACGCCGGATGGCCTCGCGAACGCTCTCGAGCGCCTCAGCAATCCAGCGCTGCGCGAGACGCTGGGCGCTGCCGCGCGCGCCCGCGCGGTGCGCGACTACAGCTGGAGCGCGCACTGCCGCGCGCTCGAGGCCGCCATTGCCGGCGCACGCCGGCGACGTGCCTCATGAAGGTGCTGATTGCGACCGATGCCTTCCCGCCGGTGTGCGGCGGTAGTGGGTGGAGCACGTACGAGCTGGCGCGGGGGCTGCGCGCGCGCGGCCACCAGGTCGACATCGTGCAGCCGCGGCCGCAGTCGGCGCCGGTGCCGGACATCGAGCAGCATGGGTCGTACGACGGGTTCGACGTCACGCTCTTCACCTTCCGCGCGTCGACGCTGCCGTTCGTTCGCAACTACGACAAGAGCGAGCGTCTGACCGAGCGGCTGTCAGCCTGGCTCACCGCGCGCGTGCGCGCCGAACGCCACGACATCATCCATGCGCAGCATGTGATGACGACTCCGCCGTCGATCGGCGCGGCGAAGGCCGCGGGGCTCCCGGTGGTCGCGACCGTGCGCGATTACTGGCCGGTGTGCTACTGGTCGGACCTGCTGCACACGCGCGCCGGGCTGGCGCTCTGCCCGGAGTGCACGGTCGGCAACATGACCCGGTGCATTCGCCCGCGCGCTGGCGCCGCGTGGCCGGTCGCGATGCCACTCATCCCCTACATGCGCGCGAATCTCGCGCGCAAGCAGCGCTCGCTCGCTGACGCGGACGCGGTGATCGCCGTCAGCCGGCGCATCGCGAACGATCTGCGCGCCCGCGCCGCGGAGCTTCAGGCGACGCGCATCGAGGTGATTCCAAATCCCGTCAACATCAGCGCGTTGCACGCGCTGGCAGCGGCAACCGAATCGACGCTCGCTGCTCCCGCGACCCCGTACGCGCTGTATCTCGGCAAGATCGCGCCGAACAAAGGCACGGATTATCTGGTGCCGGCGATCGAGCGCGCCGATCTCGACTGGCCGCTGATCGTCGCGGGCGACGGCCCGGATCGGGCGGCGCTCGAGCGCGACGCCGCCGCGTCGGGACGCGACGTGCGGTTCACCGGCTGGGTGGACAAGACCGCGGCCGCGCAGTGGCTCGCGCACGCATCGATGCTGATCTTCCCGTCGCGTGGGCCCGAGTCGCTCAGCCGCGTGCTGATCGAAGCAAGCGCGCTCGGGATCCCGATTGCTGCGATGGATACGGGGGGCACGCGCGACATCATCGACCCGGGCGTAACCGGCCTGTTGTCGTCGTCTCCCGAGGGGCTCGCTGAGGACATTCGCGCGCTGCGCAACGACGAGGGGCTGCGCGCCCGGCTGGGAGTAGCGGCGCGACGCCGCGTCGAGGCCGAATTCGAGGCCGGCGCCGTCGTCGCGCGCGTCGAAGCGCTCTACGCGGAGCTCGTCGCACGCCGGTGAGAATCGCCCTCGTCGCCCGATCGGTGTTCCCGCTGCACGGATACGGCGGTCTCGAGCGCCACGTCTACGATCTGGCGCGCGCGCTTGCCGACCGCGACGTCCACGTGACGCTCATCACGCGGCCGCCCGCGGAAGGGCGTGCGTGGAATCACGCCTCGATTCACGAGGGCGTGACCGCGGAGTTCATTCCGTACCACACGTTCCCGTTCGCCGGCGGGCGGGGCACGACCGTGCTGGATCGGGGCACCGCGTATCCGCTTTTCGGGTTGCGTGCCGGGCGGCGTGCGCTCGATCTCGTGCGCCGCGGCGAGGTAGATCTCGTGCACGGGCTCGGCGGCAGTGTGCTCGGGTATGCGCGAGCGCGGGCGGAGGCTGGCGCCCCGCTCGTGCTGAACCCGCAAGGACTCGAGGAGTTCGGCGCGACCGATCCCTCACGCGCGCGGTTGAAACGCGCCGCGTATCTGCCACTCCGCCGGGCGGTGCTTGCGTGCGCCGCGGCGGCAGACGCGGTGATCGCGACCGACCGTACGCTCGAGCCGTATGTCGTCCGTCATCTGAAGATCGATCGCGCGAAGGTTCATACGATCCCGAACGCGCTCGACCTCGCCGTCCTGGACACGCTGAACGATCCCGCGCTCGTCGCGGATCTGCGCCGCCGGTTTTCAATCGCACCCGGCGAGACGGTCCTCCTCTCTGTCGGGCGCCTCGAAGAGAACAAAGGCTTCCACGTGCTGCTGCACGCGCTGGCCGCGCTCGCCGAGCACGGCGCGTTCGACCGCCGTCCCTGGCGCTCGGTCATCATCGGCGACGGACCGTATCGCGCACGGCTCGAGGCGCTGGCGCGCGAGCTCTCCCTATCCGATCGTGTCCGCTTTCACGGGCGCGTCTCCGACGCGGAGATGCACGCATGGCACGAGCTCGCGACGCTCTTCGTGCACCCGACACTCTATGAGGGCAGCTCGCTGGTGACGCTCGAAGCGATGGCGCATCGGCGCGCCGTCGTCGCGTCGGCCGCCGGCGGCCTTCCCGACAAGGTGCGCCCTGGCGTCAACGGCTGGCTCGTAACGCCGGGGGATCCGGGCGCGCTCGCCGCCGCAATCAGCGGCGCGGTCGCCGACCCGGGACGTCTGGAGCAGTATGGACGCGAGGGACGCGCAATCGTTGAACGCGAGTTCTCGTGGCGCGCTGCCGGCGACGCCACCGTCGCGCTCTACGCGCAGCTCTTACGCTGAGGGTCGTGGCGGCGCATCACACCGTCAGCACGTAGGCCGGGTCTTTAGACCCGGCGGGGTGAGCTCTCAACGCGGCAAGTAGAGGACGTTCACTTCCGCACGGCGGCGCAGCGATACGACCCACTCGGCAATCAGCGTCTCGCGAGCGCCTGCGTCGGTCTCCGCGAACCGCTCGTTGATGTAGGTGGTGATCCGCAGGTCGTTCCGAATGACTCCCCGCAACTGCTCTTCGGTCAGACCAACCGTCGCCAGCGCGCGTCGAAACGCATCGGGCATCCCGAACCGCTGACGGATTGCTTCGATCCGCTTGTCAATCTCCTCGCGCGCGGGCTCGGGCGGCTGATACCGCTCGACCTCTTCGAGAATCAGCGCGCGCTCGATCAACCGGTCGAGCGTCGAGGCGATCGGATCGCCGCCGTCGGGCGCCGCGGCAAGGTGAAACAACCGCGCGGCATTCACGTCCGACAGCAGGATCGGCTGACGGTTGACCGTCGCCATCATGCGGTCGATGACCTCCGCGTCAAGGCACATCGAGACGCACATGAGTGCAGCGACGACACCTAGCATGTTTCTCATCAGCGACATGTCAGCGCCATCTTTACTCAATGCCTCGCTCGGGCCGCAGGCGCTAAAACGCTTCCCCGATGCTGAAGTGCAGCGCGCGCGGCGATTCGAGCCGGCCGCCAATCACGCGGCGATCGAGCTTGAACCCGAGGTCGATGCGGATCGGTCCGATCGGAGAGCGATACCGGAGCCCGAACCCGATCGCGCCTCGGAGCTCCCCGAGATCGATCTCCGAAGCCTGCGCGAAGACGTTGCCGCCGTCGATGAACAGCGCGGCGCCGACCTCGCGCCACACCGGCGCGCGCAGCTCGCTGTTCATGATGATGACGGCGTTGCCGCCGATCGGAAAACCATTCGCGCTGATCGTGTTCGGCGCGCCGACGCTGTCGAGCGCGTAGCCGCGAATCGTCGTGTCGCCGCCGGCGAAGAAGCGCTCGCTCGCCGGCACCTGCTGAATGTTGTCGTCGGGCGAGCGGCGCGCGAACGGGCTCGCGAGGCCGAGACGAAGGCCGGTGGCCACCACCAGGTGCGGACGTCCGAGATTCCGGTACCAGAAACCGGTCAGGAACGTTTTGCTGAACCCGACTTCGGATCCCAGAATGCGCGCGGCCAACGTCCCGTCCGCCGTGAGAAACGTCCCCGCCTGCGGACTGACGACATCGTCGCGCGTGTCGCGGGCGACGGCGACCGAGAAAGCGGAGAGCCGCACCTGCGGAAACAGCCGCTCGATCAGACCCGGCGTCTCCGGATCGTCGGTCGGCTGCACGTCGAAGATGCGCGTCGTGTTGAAAGCGTAGCGAGCACTGCCGCGCAGCACGTTCGACAGCCGCCGACCGAACTCCACGTTGACGCCCTTGCGGCTGAAATTGAAGCTCGATCGCACGCCCTGTTCGACGGCGGCCGTGGCCGTGAAGTCGCCGGCGCCGCGGAACGGACGGGGCTGCCGGTAGGTGCCGATGACGCGATACTCGGCGAACCCGAATGTTTTCGGATTGGTCGGATCCCGGTTCGGCCTGAGACTGAGGCGCGTGTAAAGGCTCGCGGTCCGGTTGCGACCGCCAATGTTGCGGCGCCCGATCTCGAAGAAGCCGCGCGGCGCGAACTCGACGTCCTCACGCGCCTCGCCGGTGATCGGGTCCGCTTCCAGCAGCCGGTTGATCTCGGCTCCGCCGCCGTAGCCGATCGTCGTGCGGAGCGCCTCCTCCACCGTGATGATGACGTCGTGATCGCCGGTATCGCCGTGAGACACCGGCGTGATGCGCACACGGCGGAAGAGGCCCAGTCCACTGAGCCGCCGCTGGCTCTCGAGGAGATCCTCGAGCCCGAGCGGCTTCCCCTCCACCAGCAGCAGCTCGCGGCGGATCACCGATTCGTCGGTGCGCGTGTTGCCGACGATGATGATGTGGTCGACAACGGTCTGCGGGCCTTCGACGACGACGAACGGCAGGTCGGCGCGTACGCCGTCGGCGGTCAGGCTCGGCGTGACGGCCACCTGCGCGGCCGAGTACCCAGCGTTCGCGTAGAGTGCGAGCAGCGCCTCCCGATCCGTGGCCACCTTCGGTCCGTAAAACGGCTCGCCGGTCTTCGAGGTGACATTCGCGAGCAGCTGCTCCGTCCTCAACCCCGAGTTGCCGGAGACCGAGACGGTGCCCACCAGCACGTGCGGCCCTTCGGTGATCACGATGACGGGGCGCACGACGCCCGGGCCGAGCTCCGTGACCGCCGACTGCGCCTTCACGGTCGCGAAGCCGCGAATCTGGTACTCGCGGGTGATTGCGCCGACGATCGCGTCGAGCTTCGAGGCGACAAACGGTTCGCCGGCTTCGAGCGTCCGCAGCGCCGCCCGGAACGTCTCGACCGGCAACGACGCGTTCCCCGTCAATTCGACGCCTTCCGGCGCGACGTGGTACTGGGCGCCGCGGCGGACGTGAAAGACGATGGTCAGCGTGCCGGGGCTCGGCTGCTCGGTGTGCGTGACCTCCGCGCGCCAGTATCCCTGCTGTGCAAGGTACCCGGCGATGCGGTTCCTCGCATCCTCCAGCAGATCCTCGTTCACCGATCCTTCACGTGCGATCGGCACCAGCTGATCGAGACGGTCTTTCGGGATCGGATCCCCCTCGAACCGCACCGACACCAGCGGGCCTGGACGGACCGCGATCGTCAGATCCGCGCTGCGCCGATCCGCGCTGATCGTTGCCGATTCCACACCAGCGCTCGCCTCGTAGTAGCGCTGGCGCCGGAGCCGCTGCAGGAGATCGTCGAGCTTCGTGCGGATGTCGGCGGGCGAATACGCGTGGCCGGGCGTCAGTTCGAGACGCGTCAGAAGCTGGGCCGCCGGCTCCAGTGGATTTCCCGCAACGCTACTGCGCGCGATCTGCGTGCGCACGCCCGCGTTCACGTCGAAGACGAGCGTCGTGCGATCCGGATCGTGACGCACGATTGGCGGCGCGGGACGCACGTCCGCCTCGAGGTAGCCGTGATCGCGGTAGAGATCTTCCAGCGTTGCGGCGACGTCGGCGGCGCGGCCGATCGGCGGCGTCGGCCCGAAGCGCTCTTCCATGCGTTCGCGCAGCAGCCCTTCCGAGAGCTGCAGATCGCCGTGCAGCTTGACGTCGGTCACGGCGTGAATGGGTTCGAGCGCGTAGGTCAGGCGGACCCTGCCGTCCGGCAGACCTTGGGCGTCGACCTGCACGTCTTCGAAGCGGCCGAGGCTCGCAAAGTGCGAGATCGTGTCGCGCACGTCCGCCATCGACAACGCACGTCCCTGGCGCGTCGCGACCAGCGCGAACAGCGGCGGTTCGAGCGCGGGGCGTCCTTCGATGGTGATCGCGACATCGCTGACCGGCCGTCCCACGTAGCCCGCCGCGGTCACGTTCGCGGACGCGGCAGCACCCGTCTGCGCCCAGACGGCGCGAGAGAAAGGCGCAACGATGAGGAGCAGCGCGAAGGCGACGGCGCGCATCAGAAGATCTGGCGGCGGACCCTGAAGTCGACGGAGAAATTGCGGTCGCCGTTCTGGGTGAGGACCCAGCCGAGGTTCTGGCTCTGATCGTATTCGAGGATGATGATCTGCTCGCGGTTCGTGGTGCCGAGTGCGCGCGAGAAGGTCAGGTACGCGCGATCCGACAGGCGCTTGCCGATGATGAGCCGCGCCGTCGGCGTCAGCGGATCGTTCTCGGTGCCGAGGCTCGGCGCGATCTGCACGGTGCTGATGCCGAATGTCTGCTCGAGGACGCGGCTCACCGGCGCGGCGATTGGCCCGGCGGCCAGCCGCACAAACGCCTGCCGAAGCAGCGCCTCTTCCGACTGCGTCACCATCGACGGGCGGAGCGCATTCAATTCCGCGTTGCCGACGTTCGGCGACTGCCCGAAGAGCAGCGCGAGGATGTCGACGGTCGCCAGCGGCGGGTCGGAGTTGAGCTGCAGGTTCATGTGGCCGCCGAGCGTGCCGCTGGCGGCAAACGTCACGCGATAGGTCTCGCTCGTGCCCGCCCCGGTCGTCGTCGCCGCTGAGCGCACGCGGGTTTCCGCTTCGATGTCGAAGAACGGCTCGATTCGCGTCGGATTCAGGAAGTCGATGGTGCCGCGCGTGACGACGTAGCGGTTGCCCTCGAACAGGATGTCGCCGCGTTCGATCTCGGCGCGGCCGAACAGCTGCGGACGATCGTAGGTGCCGGAGAGCGTGAGGTCGGCGCGGCAGACCAGCCGGGCGAGGTTGTTCTCGACCCGGAGCGTCGAGGGCGCGGACACCTGCACGTCGAACCGCAGCGGAAACGTCGACGTGACCGCGGGAGTCGGAAGCGCCGGTGCTGTGCCGGAGAAGTTGAACACGTCGACGTTTGGTTCGAAGCGCTTCGTGTAAACGCCGTTGACGATCACCACGCGGCCGGTCAGCAGCGGCGACGCGAGGTCGCCGCGAAGCGCCAGCTGCGCATCGACCACCGAGCGGAATCCTTCCGGATACCGCAGGTTCATCTGCTCGCCGGTCGCGGTGACGTTCACGTCGGCGAGCGCGAAGCCTTTCATGCCGATGCGGCCGCCGAACTGCACCCGTCCGCCGCCGAGCTCCGCGGTCGCGTCGATGATGCGGAACCCCTGGGCGTCGAACTGCAGACGGCCGTTGATGGCCTGGAGGCTGTGCGGAAGCGTCGAGTAGCGGAACCGCCCATCCTTGATCGTCGCGTTCCCGGAAAAGAGCGGCTTCTCCAGGTCGCCGCGGATCTCGGCGTTGAGCGACGCGGAGCCGGAGCTGCGCACGTCGCGCGCGAACCCCTGCAGGATCCCGAGATTGGTGTCGCCCGACGCGTTCAGCGCGATGCTGCCGTCGTGGAGCGAGACCTCACCCGCGAGTTCGAGCGCGGTCCCTTCGCCGGCGAGGCGGAACCGCTGCACGTCGATACGATGCTGATTGAGCGCAATCTTGATCGGCCCGTCGTTGTGCGCCGGATAGTCGAACAACTTGAGCCGCAGCTGCTCGACGCTGGCTTCCACCAGCAGGTGATCGATGTCGGCCAGCTCGCCGACGACGCGGATGGTGCCGTCAGCGACGGCGGTCGCAAACGGGGACAGCGACGGCTGGAAGAAGCGGATGTAGGGATCGAGCGACGTGTCGGAGACGCGGAACGTCATCTCGGTATCCATCTCCGGCGTGAGCGCGATGCGTCCCGACCCGGAGACCGACAGGCGCGGCGACGCGGCTTCCATCTCGATCGTCAGCATCTCGCCGCGCATCGACAGGCGCCCGGTGACCTGGCCGATCCCTTCGTCGCCGGCGAACAGGTCCGCGAGGCTCAGTTTGACGTCGTAGCGCGGCGAATCGAACGTGCCCGCACCCGTCGCGGTGAACTGGAGCAGCCCCGAGAGCGGCGCGCGGGGAAACGAGAGCGTCGCGAGTGATTCGACGGGAATCTTCGCGCCGCTCGCATCGAACGAGTAATTGCCGTCCCACCCCACCCAGGCGGCGCCGTTCACGCCGCCGCTACTTTTCTTCACGTCGATACCATCGAGGCGGACACCGGTGCCCTCGAAGCGCAGATTGGCGGTCGCGACGTCGAAGGATTCTCCGTATGCGACGCCTTGATCGATCTGCAGGCGGCCGAATCCGTCGGGCGTCTGGTACTTGCCCCAGATGTGATACTCGCCGCTCGCGAGGCCGTCGACCGGATAGTCGTCCAGCTCGAACGCGTGGCGCAGGTCCTTCAACGGCCGCTTCGTCAGGCGCACCACCGCGTTCAGCTCCTCGCCGTTGTCCTTGCGCGGGTAGCCGAGCGAGAACGTGCCTTCGGCCGCGATCTGCGAGCCCTCGTGTTCGATCACGCTCTTCGAGATCTGCACGTAGCTGTTCTGGATCACGAGGTCCGCGACGCCGTGTCCCCACACCACGTCCCAGGCGCGCATGCGCTCGCCTTCGAAGTGCCCCTCGATCCGCGGCTTCGAGAAGGACTCGAGCATCACGCCGTCGAACTGGCCGCGACCGCCGATCGGGATGCCGCCGGTCGGCGCGCCGAAGGCGGTCATGATTCCGGCCAGCAGCCGATCGCTTTCCTGCCAGTCCACGCTCGTGACGTGGAACGGGATCCGCGAGCGCTGCAGCCACGCCGTCCGTCCGGAGAACTCGACGTACGTCTTCTCCGTCGCCGCCCAGCTCCCGTCGCCAATCGTGATCCAGTCGGGATCGAGCCCATAACTGATGCGGCCCGCCACCGGCACGTAGCCAATCCACAAATGCGGGTTGAACGGCCCCTGCTCGGGCAGCAATGGATCGACGCGCGCGATCAGGTCCGTTGGCGGCTGCCGCGTCATCGGACGCAGGCCGGGCGGCGGCGCCGCGGCGATCTCGCCGCTGCCGTGCTTCTCACTGAACTTGCCGAGCGGCCACTCGAGGCGGTTGTGTCCGCTGATCCGGCCCGACAATCGCAACCCTTGCGTCTGGAGAAAGTCGGTCAACGCCACCAAATCGAGATTGGCGTACTGCGCGTCCCACACC
>JBKPRU010000343.1:0-12143 GCA_046734675.1 Acidobacteriota bacterium | reverse complement strand
TCGCGACTCCTGGGTCCCTGGTCCCAGGTCCCAAGTCGCGAGTCGCCAGTCCCAAGTCCCGAGTCGCGACTCCCAAGTCGCGAGTCGCGAGTGCCAAAGAGAGCGAGCGGGCGATCTCCTCCGATCAGCCGCCCGCGCCGGCGAAGAAGCCGGCCCGTGGCAAGAAGCCGCCCGCATCCGCCGCAAAGATCGCCACGGTCGATCCGAAGGTCGTGAGTGCGCCGGTGAAAGCCTCGTCCGGCCGTGCGACGACGGCGCCCGGCGCCGTGACGGTCGTGTTCATCGATGCGCCGGATCTCTACGATCGCGACGGCATGTATGGCGACGCGAACGGCGAGTATCACGACAACGCCTTTCGGTTTGCCGTGTTGTCGCGCGGCGCACTCGAATACGCGCGCATCTCCGGCGAACGCCCCTCCGTCGTCCACGCGCACGATTGGCAGACGGGGCTCGTGCCCGTGTACCTCAAAACCGTGCTCGCGGACGATCCAGTCCTGGGCGGCGTGCCGTCCGTCTTCACGATTCACAACACCGCGTTCCAGGGGTTGTTCCCACCGGACGAACTGCACTGGATCGACGTGCCGAGTGAGCTCTACACCGCCGACGGTCTCGAGTTCTACGGCCGCGCCAGCATGCTGAAGGCGGGCATTCGCTTCGCCGATCACGTGACCACGGTCAGCCCGACCTACGCGCGCGAACTGCTGACAGCCGATTACCCGTTCTCGTTCGGGTTCGAAGGAATTGTCGGGAGCCGCGCCGACCAGTTCACCGGCATCCTCAACGGCATAGACGCAGCTGCGTGGAATCCCGAACGCGATCGCTACCTGCCGTCGCCCTTCACGGCGGCCGCGGCGAAAGGGAAGATCGACGCGAAGCGCGCGCTGATGGAGGCGGTGGGCCTCACCGTCGACGCGGCATCGCTCGCGCGCCCGACGATCGGGATTCTGTCGCGCCTCACGTACCAGAAAGGATTCGACCTGCTCGCCGACGCGGCCGGTCCGCTCATGGCGCTCGACGCCAACTGGATCCTCCTCGGCGACGGCGGCAACGGCCATTACGAGGAGTTCTGGACGAACCTCGCCCGCACCCACCCGGATCGGGTCGCGGCGCGCATCGGCTACGATGAGCGGCTCGCGCACCTCATCCACGCGGGATCCGATCTCTTGTTGATCCCGTCTCGATACGAGCCATGCGGACTCAACCAGATGTACGCGATGCGTTACGGCACGCTGCCGATCGTCCGCGCCACCGGCGGGCTGGCCGATACCGTGCAGGACGCAGACGAGTCGCCGAAGACGGGAACCGGCTTTGTATTCCGTGACTTCACGGTTGACGCGCTCCTCGATGCCATTCGTCGCGGACTGGACGCCTTCCGCAATGGCCGCCGCTGGAAATCGCTTCAGCGCAGCGCCATGCAGCAGGACCATTCCTGGGACGTTTCGGCTCGGGAGTATGTCAAAGTGTACAGAGGAACGGAGAACCGAGAGGACTCACATGGCATCCGACAAGGTACAGACGCTGACCGACGGCAACTTCGAACAGACGATCAACGGCGGCAAGATCGTCCTCGTTGATTTCTGGGCGGACTGGTGCGGCCCGTGCCGTCGGCTGGCGCCCACGGTCGACGAGCTGGCGACGGACTACGACGGCCGGATGGTCGTGGCGAAGATGAACGTCGACGAGAACCCCTATACGCCGAACCGGTTCAGCGTGCGCGGCATCCCGACGCTGCTGTTGTTCAAGGGCGGTCAGGTTGTCGAGCAGGTTGTCGGCCTGACCGACAAGGATTCGCTGAAGAAGGTCATCGACAAGCACGTCGTCGTTTAATGGCATGTCCCCGCGCAATGTGGTGATCATCGGGTCAGGCCCCGCCGGCCTGACCGCCGCTCTCTATACAGCACGGGCCAACCTGAAGCCGCTCGTCATCGAAGGGCTCGAGGCGGGCGGCCAGCTGATGCTCACGACGCTGGTCGAGAACTGGCCCGGCCATCGCGACGGCATCATGGGACCGGAGCTGATGGCCGAGATGCGGGCGCAGGCGGAGCGCTTCGGCGCCGAAATCATCCGCGGCCAGGTCACCTCCGTCGACCTGCTCGCGCGCCCGCACGTCGTCACCACCTCTGAGGCCACCTATTCCACGCGCTCGCTGATCATCGCGACCGGCGCGTCGGCGCGGCTCCTCGGGCTGTCGTCCGAGCGCGCGCTCATCGGCCATGGCGTGTCGACCTGCGCGACGTGCGATGGCTATTTCTTCCGTGGCAAGCCGATCGCGGTGGTGGGTGGCGGAGACTCCGCGATGGAGGAGGCCATCTTCCTGACGCGCTTCGCGTCGCACGTCACGGTCGTGCACCGGCGCGACACGCTGCGCGCGTCGAAGATCATGCAGGACAAGGCGTTCGCCAACCCCAAGATCTCCTTCGAGTGGAACGCCGAGGTCGACGAGATCAAGGACCTGGGGAAGGGTGAAGTGACTGGGATGGTGCTGCGCAATCACCTCACCGGCGAGCGCAAGGAAATCCCGGTCGACGGCGTGTTCGTCGCGATCGGCCACACGCCAAACACCAAGCTGTTCGCGGGACAGCTCGAGACGGACGCAAACGGCTACATCGTCACGCAGTCCGGGTCGCACACGAGCGTGCCGGGCGTGTTCGCGTGCGGCGACGTGCAGGACCATGTGTATCGGCAGGCGATCACCGCGGCGGGATCGGGATGCATGGCGGCGATTGACGCGGAGAAGTATCTGGAAGGATTGCCGCAGCACATGGGAGAGGCGACCTTTGAGAACCGCGCCATTGGGTAAGCGGCGCGGTTCGAGCCTCCGTATCCGTCCTCCTCACCGACACGCCCGTGCTCAGTCGATCCACCCTCCACCCAACACGCACGCGCCCTCATAAAACACAACCGCCTGCCCCGGCGTGATCGCGCTCTGGGGTTCATCGAACACCACCTGCACGCGATTGTCGCCGAGCGGTGTGATCGTCGCGGGCGCCTCATGGTGCCTGTAGCGAATGCGCACGTCCGCGCGAATCGCCGCTGAAGGCGCCTCGCCATCGATCCAGTTCACGCGCGACGCGGTCAGCGTCGTGCGCTCGAGCGCATCGCGAGGGCCGACGGTCACGGTCGCCGACTCCGCGTCGATGCCCACGACGTAGAGCGGGATCGTCGACGAGAGGCCAAGCCCCTTGCGCTGGCCGATCGTGAAGCGATGCACGCCGTCGTGGCGGCCGAGCACGCGGCCGTCCTGGTCGCGGACGACGCCGGGCGGAAGGCCGGCGCGCTTCTGGACGAAGTCGGCGTGCTCGCCGGCGGCAACGAAGCAGATCTCCTGGCTGTCGTGCTTGTCGGCGACGCTCAGTCCGAGCCGCCGCGCCTCCTCGCGGACTGCCGGCTTGTCGAGCGCACCGACGGGGAAGCGTGCGCGCGCCAGCTGCGGCTGCGTGAGCGTGAAGAGAAAGTACGACTGATCCTTCGCCGGATCGACGCCGCGCTTCAGGCGGTATCGTCCGCTCGCTGGATCCTGGTCGATTTGCGCGTAGTGTCCTGTCGCCACTGCCTCCGCGCCGAAGCCCTCGCCACGCTCCACCAGCGACGCGAACTTCAGATCGCCGTTGCAGTGCACGCAGGGAATGGGCGTGCGCCCGGCGGCGTACTCGCGCACGAAATCCGAGACGACGTGCTCCTCGAACCGGCGCTCGAAGTTGACGATGTAATGCGGGATGCCGATGGTGCGCGCGACGCGGCGCGCGTCGTAGAGATCGTCGAGCGTGCAGCAGCTCCCGAAGCGGATCTCTCCCTGCTGCTGGTCATACAGCTGCATGGACAGGCCGATCACGTCGTGGCCCTCACGCGCGAGCAGCGCGGCCGCCACCGACGAGTCGACCCCGCCGGACATCGCGACGACGATGCGCATTACCTTCTGACCAGCGTGCGTAGCTTTTCGACCACGGCGGGGAGCTTGGCGACGAGCGCGTCCACCTGCGCCTCGTCGTTGCCCGCGCCGAGGCTGAAGCGGATCGAGTTCTGCGTGCGGTGCGAGGGGAGTCCCATGGCGCGCAGGACGTGCGACGGCTCGAGCGTGCCCGACGAACATGCGGATCCCGTCGACACGGCAAACCCTTCGAGGTCGAGCGCGATGAGCAGCGACTCCGCTTCGACGCCGTCGAAGCTGATGTTGGTCGTGTTCGGAACGCGCGGCGTCGGCGCGCCGTTCAACTGCGTGCCGGGCACGCCTTCGAGGATCGCGCGCTCGAGGCGATCGCGGAGCGCCGCGATCCGTGCGGCGTCGGCCGTCATTTTCTTGCGCGCGAGGCGCGCGGCCACGCCGAGCCCGGCGTGGCCTGGCACGTTCTCAGTGCCGCCGCGACGGTTGCGCTCGTGCTTTCCCCCGGTCATGGTTGCGACGAGCCGCGTGCCGCGCTTGATCCACAGTGCGCCCGATCCTTTCGGGCCGTTGAACTTGTGCGCGGAGAGCGACAGCAGGTCCACGCCGAGCGTGCGGACGTTCACCGGAATCTTGCCGATCGACTGCACCGCGTCGGTGTGGAAGAGCGCGCCGTGGGCGTGCGCGATCGCCGCGAGCGCCTCGATCGGCTGAATCGTGCCGATCTCGTTGTTGGCGTGCATCACCGAGACGACGGCCGTGTGATCGTCGATGACGGATTTCAGCGACTCGGGCGACACCAGGCCTTCGGCGCTCACCGGCAGCAACGTCACGGTCCAGCCGCGGCGCGAGAGCGCCTTCACGGTGTTCAGCACCGCCTCGTGCTCGAACGTCGCCGTGATGAGACGACGGCGTCCGCCCGGCTCGAGCGCTTCAGCCGCGCCGCGGAGCGCCATGTTGTCGGCCTCCGTTCCGCCGCTCGTCAGGACGATCTCAGCCGCCTCGGCACCGATCAGATCCGCAACCGCTGACCTCGCCTCGTCGAGCACCGCCTTGGCGCGTTGGCCGAAGTGATGCACACTTGACGGATTGCCGAATTCGTCGGTCAGCGCACGGCGCATCGCGTCGACCACCTCGGGATCGGGCGGCGTCGTTGCGTTGTGATCGAAGTAGTAGCGCATCGCGAATTGCCGTCTGCCGATTGAAGGTTGCCGATTGAAGTGCCGATTAACCGATTGCCGATTGGGCTTCGACGATCGGCGATTGACGATTGGCGACGGGCGATTCAAAATCGGCCGTGAGCAGTCACCAATTGTACCATCGGCCGTAACCCTCAGCAATAAAAGGACTAGACACAGCCGAGCGGGGGGTGCAATACTGGCCCGACTTGCTGCCACGCGACCGAATATTGAACACCCTGCGAGCAACTCCGATCTTTTCGGACCTGTGGAGAGTACGACATGTGGAAACGGGATGACGCGGTGAAGCCGACACCGCCTGCCGCTGGCCCGACGACGGGTCAGAGCGGCGCGCATACACCAGTCACGCCGCCATCGGCTGAACCGGTGCGGACCGTCAATGAACCTCAGAGAGGATTGGAGAGGACGACCGTGAACATCGGCAAATCCGTCGTGATCAAAGGGGAACTCAGCGGCAGCGAGGACCTCACGATCGAGGGTCAGGTCGAGGGCAAGATCGAGCTTCGCCAGAACATCCTCACGATTGGCCCCAACGCCCGTATCAAGGCGCAGGTGTTTGCAAAGGGGGTCGTGATCCTCGGCGAAATCACCGGCAACGTGACTGCCACCGAAAAGGTCGACATCCGCGACAACGGATCGGTGGACGGCGACATCGCGGCGCCGCGCGTGGCGATTGCCGAAGGGGCGCACTTCCGCGGCAGCATCGACATGCAGCGCACTGGCGGCAGCGGCAGCAAGGGATCTGAAGGCAAGCCCGAGCCGAAGCCCGCGGCCGCGCACCAGGCACAGCCCACGCCGACACCCGCCGGCGCGGGATCCCGGTAACGCACCAGAATCACAGACGGACGGGGGGCAGAAGACAGGAGGACCTGTCGAGCCCTGCCTCCTGACGCCTGACGCTTGCATCTGTGTCGATTTCCGATCTGCTGAAGTTCGGCGGCAAGCGGCCCGATCAGGGTACCGGTGCGGCCGATGCGGCGACGGCCCGGGGCCCGGAGCCCATCGTGCCGTCCAAGGCGCTGCCGAAATTCATCAACGCGCTGTCGAGTACCGAATCGCCGGTGCTCATCGACTTCGGGCCGGTCATCGGCCCCAACGTCGCGTTCTTCGGGGAGAACCTTGGCTGCAAGCTGCACATCGAGGATCTCGCCGCGGATCTCGATCGCCATCTGCGCGCCGGTACGCGCGAGGCGCTCCCGGAGGCGTTGACCAAACGGTTTCCGCAAGCCGACGCATCGGTGGACGGCATCCTGTGCTGGGACATCTTCGACTTCCTCGACAAGACGGCCGCGCAGGCGCTCGCGAAGGAAGTCGTCCGCGTGCTGCGGCCCGGCGGCGCGGTCATGGGGTTCTTCTGCTCGTCGGCGGTGCCGCACGCGTCGTTCACGAAGTTCGAGATCGTCGAAGAGTCGTCGCTGCGCCATCGTCAGCACACCGGCGGCGGCGGGCCCAAAGTCGTCCTGCAGAACCGCGACATCATCCGGATGTTCGAGGGACTGACGGTCGCCGAATCGTTCCTCCTCAAGAGCAACACCCGCGAGATCCTGCTCCGCAAGCGGGCGTAACGTGCGCCCCGTCCTCGCGTTTCTGACGGATTTCGGCACGCGCGATCATTACGCGGGAACCATGAAGGCAGTGGCGATCGGGATCTGTCCCGATGCGGCGCTGCTCGACATCACGCACGACGTGCCGCCGCACGACGTGCTGACCGGCGCCCTGGAGCTCGCGGCGGCCTTCAAATATTTCCCGACCGGGACGATCTTCGTCGCCGTCGTCGATCCGGGCGTCGGGTCGGCGCGCCGCGGCATTGCCGTCGAGACCTCCGACTACAAGTTCGTCGCGCCGGACAACGGCGTGCTGACGGCGGCGCTCCGCGAGGCGCCGGCGAAGAAGATGGTGGAGCTGACCGAGCGCCGCTACGCGCGCCCCACGGTCAGCCGCACGTTCGAAGGGCGCGATCGGTTTGCTCCCGCTGCCGCCTGGCTGGCCAAGGGCATCCAGCTCTCGGCACTGGGCCGTCCCGTTGCCGACATTCACAGGATCGACATCCCCGTGCCGGAGGTCACTGCCGACGAGATCGTCGGCGTCGTCCTGCTCGTCGACCGCTTCGGGAACCTGGTCACCAACATCGATCGCAAGCCGGTGGAGCGTCTCGCGCAGGGGGCCGCAATCACGATCGAAGCGGGCGATCACCGCATCGAACGCCTCGTCGCCACCTATGCCGAACTGCCCCCCGGCGGCGTCGGCGCGCTCTTCGGCAGCACCGATCACCTCGAACTTGCCGCTCCCTCTGCGAGCGCAGCCGAACGCCTTGGCGTCGGACGAGGGACTCGCATCAGCGTCCGACGAACATAAATCGGGGCGACAGCCTCGCTCACAGCCTACGGCTCATCACGAAGTTCACGAAGAAACGAAGATTACGAAGAAGAAAACAAATTGAGTGTTTTCCTTGGTGGCCTTCGTAGCTTCGTGGTCTTCGTGACGAGCCGTCGGCCGTGACGCGTAGAAGACGCCGCAATTAGCTACAATGGGCTGTTTTCTTCATTCCAGAGGACGGCTTCATGCTTGATTTCGATCTCACCGAGGAGCACCGCATCCTCGAGCAGACCGTGCGTGAGTGGGGTGCGCGCGAGGTAGCGCCGCGCATCAAGGATCTCGATCGCGAGCACCGGTTCGATCGCGCCTTCCTGACGCACATGGCGGACATGGGACTGCTCGGGTGCTCGGTGCCGCAGGAGTACGGCGGCGCCGGCATGGATTACATCAGCCTCGGCATCGCCAGCGAGGAACTCGAATATGTCGACACGTCGCTGCGCGTGATCATGTCCGTGCACGCCGGCCTGAACTGCCTGACCCTGCTGACGTGGGGGAACGAGGATCAGAAGCAGCGCTATCTGGTGCCGCAGGCGCAGGGGAAGAAGATCGCCACCTACGGTCTGACCGAACCGGCGGCGGGCAGCGACGTCCGCGGCATCCAGACGACGGCGGTGAAGAAGGGCGACCGATACTTCATCACCGGCGAGAAGATGTGGATCTCGCTTGCCGACCTCGCCGACAACTTCCTCGTGTTCGCGTGGAGCGACGCCGAGAAGAAGAAGCAGCGCGACCCCTCGGGCATCAGCGCCTTCATCATCGAACGCGCGTTCAAGGGATTTTCGAGCGGCACACTGAAAGAGAAGTGGGGCATCCTCGCCGGCAACACCGGCTACTTCAAGATGGACGAGGTCGAGGTGCCCGAGGCGAATCTCGTCGGTCGTCCTGGCGAGGGCTTCAAAATCGCGATGTTCGCGCTCGACCAGGGGCGCTACACCGTCGCCGCGGGGGCGACCGGGCTGATCCGCGCGTGCCGCGACGCGAGCGTCAAGTACGCGAAGGAGCGGCGCACGTTCGGCGTCGAGATCGGGCAGCACCAGCTCGTGAAGGAAATGATCGCGCAGATGGAATCCGACTACCAGGCGTCGCGCCTGCTGTGGATGCGCGCCGGATTCCTGAAGAACGGCGGCCGTCGCAACACGCGCGAGACCGGCCTCGCGAAATGGTTTTCGACGGTTGCTTCCGAACGCGCTGCCGGCGACTGCGTGCAGGTGCACGGCGCCAACGGCTATTCCGACGAGTACCCGGCCGGACGCTTCTATCGCAACTGCAAGGGGGCGGTGATCTACGAGGGGACGCGCGAGATCCACAAGGTCATGCAGGCGGATTACGTGCTCGGCTACCGCCAGGACAAACCCACCCGGTGCGAACTCCCCGCGTACTCGGGGCACTGACCGATCAGATCGGTTCAGATCACGCCCGACCTGAAGGTCGGGCCTTAGGGTGGAGACAATGGACTCTGATCTCTCGCTCGAATTCCTGCGGGTCGTCGAGCAGGCGGCCATCGCCTGCGCACACACGATGGGGCAGGGCGACGGTCGGAAGTCCGACGCGGCGGCCGTCGAGGCCATGCGCGCGTGCCTCGATACCGTGCCGATCGACGGCACGATCGTCATCGGCGAAGGCGAGCGCGACGAGGCGCCGATGCTCTACATCGGCGAGAAGGTGGGGCTGGCGGCGAAGCAGAAGCTGCCGTTCGGCATCGAGTTTCCTTCCGTCGACATTGCCGTCGATCCGCTGGAAGGTACGAACCTCTGCTCGACCGGCGCCCCAAACGCGATCGCGGTGCTCGCAGCCTCGAGCCGCGGAGGGCTGCTGCATGCGCCGGATCTCTACATGGAGAAGCTGGTCGTCGGCCCCAACGCCAAGCACGCCGTGAGCCTCGACGCGCCCGTCGCCGAAAACCTCCGCACCATCGCGCGCTGCCTCGAGCGCGAAGTCGAGGACCTCGTCGTCGTCGTGCTGGAACGGTCGCGTCATCAGCAGCTCATCGACCAGATCCGCGCGACCGGCGCGCGCATCCGCCTGATTTCCGACGGCGATCTCTCGGCAGGGATCGCCGCGGCGGTGATCGGCAGCGGCGTGCACGCGGTGATGGGTACCGGCGGTGCGCCGGAAGGTGTGCTGACGGCTGCCGCCATGCGATGCCTGAACGGGGAGATCTTCGGACGCCTCGTCATCCGCAAGCCGGAGGACGAGGAGCGCTGTCGCGCCATGGGCGCCGAACCGGGGCGGATCTATACCTCGAAGGATCTGGCGTCGGGGAAAGGGATCATCTTCGCCGCGACCGGCGTCACTGACGGCACGCTGATGCGCGGGGTCCGATTCTTCGGCGACGGCACGCGCACCAGCTCGCTGGTCATGCAGAGCGACCCACCGCGCGTCCGCTTCATCGACACGATTCACGTCGAGCAGTCCCGAATGGTCCGCGTGCGCTTCTGAGAGTCCGGGGGGCTTCGCCCCGCCGGACCCCCTACACGCTCGCTCGCGGGGGCCCCAGGCTCCGGTCCGCTCGCGTGGCTCACTCGCTATCGCTCGTTCGCGTTTCTGTGACGAACTACCGCCGTAACCTCTTCGCCGTGACGTCGGCCTCATTCATCGGCTTCATGGGCTTCACGCTCGTGATGCCGTTCCTCCCGCTGTACTTTCATCAACTGGGGGTGACGGAGGTCGGCGAGATCGCGATGTGGTCGGGCCTGTGCCTCGGCGTCACGCCAGCGCTGACCGCGATTCTCGCGCCGTTGTGGGGACGCCTCGCCGATCGCTTCGGCCGCAAGATCATGGTCGAACGATCGCTGGTCAGTTTCATCATCGTCATGGGCGCGATGGCCTTCGTGACGCGTGCGTGGCACGTCTTCGCGCTGCGCGCGATCCAGGGTCTGTTCGCCGGCTACGGCGCATTGACGTTGACGATGGCGGCCGATTCGGCGCCGAAGGGCAGGATGGCGCAGGCAATCGGCACCGTGCAGACCGCGCAACGCCTCGGCCCGGCGCTGGGGCCGGTATTCGGCGGCACGATCGCCGCGATCGTCGGCCTGCGGCGCGCGTTTCTGGTCGCGTCGGCCTGCTACCTCGTCGCTGCGGTTGTGGTCCTGGTGATGTATCAGGAGCAGGAACATCACGCGGCCCCGGAGGCACGGGACGACAGGGGCGCGAGCGTGACGTTCCGCAACGTGCTCGCGTTCGAGAATTTCCTGCTGATGATGGCCGTGATCTTCGGGCTGCAGTTCGTCGACCGAAGCTTCGGGCCGATCCTGCCGCTCTACGTCGGCGAGCTCGGCATCACGGCGGCGCACATCCCGCTCATGTCGGGAACGCTGTTTTCGATCGGGGCGGGCGCCGGCGCGCTCGGACATCATTATTGCGCGGCGCTGATGAAGCGTCTGTCGGCGACGTCGGTGATCGCGCGCGCCTGCGCGGTCGCCACCCTGGGCGCTGTGATCTATGTCGTCGCTCGGGATGTTCGTCTGCTGTTCGCCGCGACGCCGCTGTTTGGCGTCGCGATTGGCGCCGGCATGACCGCGGCCTACACCGCCGCCGGTTCCGTGATTCCCGCCAGCGCGCGCGGCGCCGGCTTCGGCCTGCTGACCACCGCGTCGCTCGTCGGCCTGGCGCTCAGTCCCGTCGTCTGCGGCTTGCTCGGCGCCGTGTCGATTCGCGCCGTGTTCGCGCTCGACGTCGGGGCCCTCGTCGTGCTCGGCGTCGCGGTGCATCGCATGAGTGGATCCGGTGCCGACGGTGGTGCCGCCCCAACGGAAGCGGACGCGGCACCGACCGAGGAGCCTGTGCTTTCGGAGACGATGTGAGCGTGTCTGCCGGGTCTGAACACCCGGCCCACGACAGTCTCTTCTTTTGTGTCCGATGTAGGGCGGGTCTTTAGACCCGCCGGAGCGTGAGGCGCGCTCGATCACTATGCCGATCGTTCTTGCCGCAGATTCGGACGGGGTCCGGCGCGCCGCGCAACTGATACGCGACGGGCTGGTGGTCGCGTATCCCACCGACACGCTCTACGGCCTGGCCGTTGATCCGCGCAACAGCCGCGCGGTGCGGCGTCTCTTCGAGCTCAAAGGGCGTCCCGAGTCGTCTGCGCTGACGCTCATTGCCGCTGACGTCGAGCAGGCGCAGGCGGCGGGCGACTTCGCGTCGACGGCGGCGCGGCTGGCCGCGACGTGGTGGCCGGGACCGTTGACGATTGTCGTACCGGCGCGGCCGGTCCTCGCGCGTGAGACGCTGGCCGGCGGCACGACGGTGGGCATTCGCGTCCCGAACGACGATGTAGCGCGCGGGTTGGCGCGTGCATGCGGCTACTGCATCACCGCGACGAGCGCGAACCGATCCGGCGAGCGGCCCGCCGTCGACGGCGACGAGGTTGTCGCGATGCTTCCGCACGTCGACGCCGTGATCGATGCGGGACGCGTGCGCGGGGGCGCCCCGTCGACGATCGTTGCGATTGAAGACGACCGTCCGCGGCTGCTGCGCGACGGGGCCGTCGCGTGGGACCGCGTGATAAAATCGCTCGGGTGATGCGGGAACGCGCGGCGCTCGTCGGTCTGTTCAACGACTCCCCGCGCCCATTCGATCCCGAACACTCGCTGGACGAACTGGCCGGGCTCGCAAGCGCCGCGGGCGCGGAGGTCGTGCTGCGCGTGATGCAGGAACGCGCGAAGCCGGACCCCGCCACCTTCCTCGGC
>JBKPRU010000342.1:0-7034 GCA_046734675.1 Acidobacteriota bacterium | reverse complement strand
ATCTCGTCACGCTCCACACGAACCTGGCCCGCTTCCGCCGGATCGCGGTACCGCTGCCAATCGCCGACTACACGACGTCGCGCGTCCTGACGATGGAGTACCTGTCGGGCCAGAAAATCACCGCGATCAATCCGGTCGTGCTCGCGGAAGCGGGCACCGCCGATCTCGCGGAAGAACTCTTTCGCGCCTACCTGCACCAGGTGATCATCGACGGCGTGTTCCATGCGGATCCGCACCCGGGCAATGTGCTGCTGACCGAGGACAACCGGATCGCGCTCCTCGATCTCGGCATGGTGAGCCGGCTCTCGCCCGACATCCAGGAGCGGCTGCTGCAATTCCTGCTCGCGGTGGCGGATGGGCGGACCGAGCACGCCGCGGATCTTGCGATCGAGATCGGCGAGCGCCTCGACGGCTTCGACGAGCCGGCGTTCCGCCGTCACATCGCCGAAGTCATCACCGAGAGCCGCGGCGTGAAGATCGGCGAGGTGCCGGCGGGGCAACTGATGCTGCAGGTCGCGCACGCATCGGTGAACCACGGCGTGCGACTGCCCAACGAGCTGACGCTCCTCGGCAAGACGCTGCTCAACCTCGACGAAGTCGGCCGCACGCTGGCCCCGGATTTCGACGTGCAGGAGTCGCTGCGCCGGAACGCGAACGAGCTGATGATGGAGCGGATGCGCCGCAGCATGACGTCTTCGTCAGCATTCGCGTCGCTGGTCGAAGCGAAGACGTTCGCCGAGCGGCTGCCGGCGCGCGTCAATCGCCTGCTCGACGCGCTCGTCAATCAGGACCTGAAGGTCAAGGTTGAGATGATCGACGAAGGGGCGGTGATCGAAGGGCTGCAGAAGGTCGCCAACCGGATCACGCTCGGCCTGCTGCTCGCCGCGATGATCGTCGGCGCGGCGATGCTGATGCGCGTCGAGACCTCGTTCCGCATCCTCGGTTATCCCGGCCTCGCGATGGTGTTCTTCCTGATCGCCGCCTTGGGCGGCGCGTGGCTCGCGCTGACGATCATACGGACCGATCGACGGCGATCTTGACGCACCGAAAGCCGCAGGCGCCTGACGGTAGGGCGCCTCTTTAGAGGCGCCGTCGTCAAGGCGCACCTGAAGGTGCGCCCTACCGCACAACCACTCCACGTCCCTCGCCGACCAGCGCCCGCGAAATTCCCCATCACCTGCGGAATCCTCCGCAGCCGCTGATGCGCGCGCCGCGCGCGACCGACGGGAACCCGCCGATCGCTTCACGCGCGCAGCGCCGAATTGCCGGAAATCCGCTGAAAACCTGCGATTGCCGGGACCGACCCGCGATTGCGGCGGGTGGTCCGCCGGGGCACACGCTTTGCCTAATCAGGCCCCGGAATCATCCGTTGAGAGTCGAAGGAGGTTACATGGGTCGCTTCACGCGAACCCCTGGCGCGTTCACCACGATTGCCGGAGCGGTGGGGCTCTGGCTGTTCGTGATGATGGTCACGGTGTCGGCGACGTCCGGACCGCGTCAGAACGGCTCGCCAACCGCGCGTCCGGCGGACGCCACAGCCGCAACCGCATCGCCGGCACCTCCGGCGACGGGGTTCGTTGGTGAGGACACCTGCCTGACGTGCCACGAGGATCAGAAGAAGGGCTATCACGGCAGCCCGCATGCGCGTGCGAAGAACCCGCGGACGCCCGCGGCCGCGCAAGGCTGCGAAAGCTGCCACGGCCCCGGTCAGGCGCACGTCGACGGGGGCGGCGACAAGACGAAGATCGTCAACCCGAAGACGCTGACGCCGCGTCAGGCGAGCGACGCATGCCTGACCTGCCACACCCGCGGCGAGCACGACAACTTTGCGGGCAGCAAGCACCAGGCCCGCAACGTGTCGTGCGTGACCTGCCACAGCGTGCACGCGCCGAAATCCGAGAAGGCGCACTTGAAGACGGCAACGCAGGAAGAAACGTGCGTGCAGTGCCATCGCACCGAGGTCAACAAGGTGCACCGCTCGTCGCACATGCCGGTCGGGACCCTGAACCAAAACAAGATGGAGTGCTCGTCCTGCCACAACCCGCACGGGTCGCAGAACGTCAAGATGCTGAAGACGGGCAACTCGATCACCGAGTCGTGCGTCACCTGCCACGCCGAAAAGCGGGGGCCGTTCCTGTGGGAGCACGCGGTCGGGCGCGAGAACTGCGTGACCTGCCACGACCCGCATGGCACCAACAACGAGCGGATGCTCGTCGCGAAGCTCCCAATGCTCTGTCAGCGCTGTCACATCGCGAGCCGCCACCCGGCAACGGTCTATGACCAGACGCAGGTCAACAACAAGAGCAACCGCGTCGTCAGCCGAAGCTGCGTGAACTGCCACTCGCAGGTTCACGGCTCGAATCACCCATCCGGCAACTTCTTCCTGCGGTAACGGGAGGACATCATGCGCACACAGATCACGATGCTGATTGCGGCGCTCCTGGTGGCCTCCGCGACCGCGCAGGCCCAGGACACCACCGTCACGCCGACGCCGGCACCCTCCGCGTCGGCGGCCACGACACCGAGGTTCGGATCGATTGACTTCGGCTACCGCGCCGAGGACCTGACGGGCGATCGGGCGCGCTTCAACCGCCTCCGCGACGTCCAGGACGGCGGCTACATCGACAACTTCCGCTTCGAGAGCGAATCGGCGACGCGCGTCTTCCGCGCCGAGGCCGACAACGTCGGCTATCGCGATCAGCACTACTTCGCCGGGTTCGAGGCAATTGGCAAAGTGAAGGCGGCCTTCGAGTGGACGGCGATCCCGCTGTTCCAGGTCAACGGCCGATCGCTGTATAGCGAGACCGGACACGGCGTGCTGTCGGTGTCTGACAGCGTCCAGCAGGGCATCCAGAACGGCACGCTGACGCAGACGCAGGCAATGAACGGCTTCGCCCAGGGCTTCGACGTGAAAAGCCGCCGCGACGTCGCGACCGTAGGACTGACCTACTCCGCGGCCCGCGACCTTGACGTCGTCGTCAAGGTCAGAAACCAGCTGCGGGACGGCGCGAACCTCGGCGCCTACAACTTCGGCAACTCGCCGGGCAACATGGTCGTGCTCGACATGGGACTCCCGGTCGACGATCGCACCACCGACGTGAGCACGAAACTCGAGTGGGCGAACCGCAAGGGCCTGCTCTCGGTCGGCTACGATGCGTCGTGGTTCGACCAGGGTGTGCCGACGTTCCAGTGGGACAATCCGCTGCGCTATACGGACAGCGCGACGGCCGGACCGGCGATCGGCCGCACCGCGCTCTGGCCGACCAACAACACGAACATGATGAACGTGAACGGCTCGATCAAGCTGCCCGGCCGCTCGAAAGCCACGGCGGCGATCAGCTACGGCACCTGGAACCAGAACCAGACGCTGCTGCCGAACACGTCGAACACCGCGCTCGCGTCGCCGGCACTCGAACGCAGCGGCGCGGAAGCCAAGGCGCAGATCACCTCGATGGTCTACGGCTTCAACGCGCGTCCCGTCGAGGCGCTCTGGCTGAACGCGAAGTATCGCTTCTACGACTACGCCAACAAGACGCCGGTATTCGAGAACACGACCGTGCAGGGGGACTTCAGCATCGGAACGCTCGTCGAGACGGAGCCCGCCAACTTCAAGCGGCAGACACTCGACCTGGACGCGTCGTATGCGCCGTATCGCTACCTCGGGCTGAGCGCCGGCTACACGCGTGAAGGCGCGGACCGCACCTGGCGCATCTACGAGAGGACGACCGAAGACGTCTTCCGGGCGTCGATCGACAGCACCGGGAACCAGTACGTGACGGCGCGTCTCAAGTACGAGTACTCGGTGCGCAAAGGCCACGGCCTCGACGAAGAACTGCTCGTCGACATCAACGAGCAGCCGGCGCTCCGCCACTTCGACATCGCACCGCGCGACCGCAACCGCACGACGGCGCTCTTCACCGTCACGCCGGTCTCCTTCTTCGACATCAACGCCTCGCTGTTCGACGGTCACGACAAGTACCCGGAGAGCTACTTCGGGCTGCGCGACAACAAGAACCGCGGCTACAGCGTCGGGTTCGATCTGATCCCGAACGACGTGGTCAACGTCGGCTTCAACTACGCCCTCGAGAAATACTCGGCGTTCCAGTGGTCACGGACGGCCAACCCCGCGTCGACGGACACGAGCGTGCCGAAGCAGTTCGACGATCCGCGGCGCGACTGGTCGGTCGATACGAACGACAAGGTGAACACCTATACGGTGAGCCTCGATCTCATCAAAGCGATCCGCAGGACGGACATCCGCCTGTCCTATGACCTCAGTGATGGCGCGACCAACTACCTGTATGGCGTGACCGCGAATGCGACCATCCCGGTGCCGGTGCAGTACGCCATTCAGCCGAAGAACCGGATCGACGTGGCGAAAGCCGACGTGCAGTACTTCGTCCGTCCCAACGTGGCGCTCGGCGGCGCCTACTGGTACGACCGCTACAAGACGCAGGACTTCGCGCTCGATCCGGCGCTGATCAATCCGCTGGCCCTTCCGTCGGGCCTCTACTCCGGGTACGCCTACCGTCCCTACGAGGCGCACACCGGATTCATCCGCATGACGTATCTGTGGTGACGGAGTGAAAGGATGTGCGCCTGGCCCTTACGCCTCCTCCTCCATCGTGGCTGCCTCCCGCCTGCCACGATGCGTGAGGGCCGGGCGCCTTCTGCTGCCGACATTCCGGCACCGCCGCGTCACCCGTCCTGAAACGCTCGAAATCACACGGAAATCGCGCGGGCACCGGGCTTGCGCATGTGACCGGTGATGGCGTGCCCGCATGCGGTCTCCGGCCTGATGGCCTCCCCTGTCCTTCGCCTCCGGGCGCATCCGCTGCGGGTTGCGCTCGTCGGTAATCCCAACGTCGGCAAGAGCGTGATCTTCGGCTGGCTTACTGGCAGCTACGTGACGGTGTCGAACTACCCAGGCACCACGGTGGCGGTCACGCGCGGGCGCGCGATGGTTGGCGCCGAGATGTGTGAAATCATCGACACGCCCGGCGTGAACGCGCTCGAGGGGACGCTCAGTGAGGACGAGCGGATCACTCGGCGCCTGCTCGTCGACGGCGGAGCGGAGCTGATCGTCCAGATCGCCGACGCGCGGAACCTGCGCCGCACGCTGATGTTGACGTCGCAGATCGCCGGGCTGCGACGGCCGATGATCCTCGTCCTCAACATGCTCGACGAGGCGCGCGCGCGCGGCGTCGAGATCGCCACCGCAGGCCTCGCGGAGGCACTCGGGATTCCCGTCATCGAAGCCGTCGCAACCGAAGGACGCGGTCTCGCGGATCTCCGTGCCGCGCTGCCGAACGCGGCGCTGGTCGGTGCCGGCTCGCGGGCCGGCATCGATCACCTCCACTGGGCCGAGCAGCTCACGGCGCGACATCGCACGCTCGGCCCGATGTCGATCGGCCGCGTGCAGGAATGGCTCGGGCGCGCCGTCCGCGAGCCGCTCACCGGACTGCCGATCCTTGCCGTCGTCCTCTATCTCACGTATCTGATCGTCGGCGTGTTCGGCGCGCAAACGCTCGTCGAGTGGCTCGAGGACGGCCTGTTCGGCAAGGTGATCAACCCGGCCGCGACCGCGGCCGTCTCGCACGTTCCGTTCGCGTTGGTGCGCGACCTTCTCGTCGGCGAGTACGGCCTGATCACGATGGGCCTCACCTACGCCATCGCGATCGTGCTGCCGGTCGTGACGACCTTCTTCCTCGTCTTCGGATTCCTCGAAGACAGCGGCTACATCCCCCGGCTCGCGATCTTCAGCGATCGCCTGTTCCGCGCGATGGGCTTGAACGGCAAGGCGGTGCTGCCGATGGTGCTCGGCCTCGGCTGCGACACGATGGCGACCATGACGACGAGGATCCTGGGGACGCCAAAGGAGCGGCTGATCGCCATCCTGCTGATCGCGCTCGGCGTGCCCTGCTCGGCGCAGCTCGCGACGATCATGGGTATCCTCGGCGGCATCTCGTTCTGGGCGCTCCTCACCCTGTTCGGGGTCGTGCTCTCGCAGATGATCCTCGTCGGCTTCCTGGCGGCGATTGCGCTCCCGGGCGATCGCTCGCCGTTCATCATGGAACTGCCGCCGATCCGGATGCCGCGAGCGCGGAACCTGCTGACCAAAACCGCGCTGCGCGTGCGCTGGTATCTCGGCGAAGCGGTGCCGCTGTTCCTCGTCGGCACTGTGCTGTTGTTCGTCCTCGATCGGATCGGCGGGCTGGACGTGATCGCTTCCGCCGCGCGCCCGATCGTCACCGGCGCGCTCGGCCTGCCGCCGAGGCTGGCCGAAGTGTTCGTGATGGGATTCCTGCGCCGCGACTATGGCGCCGCTGGTCTGTTCCAGCTCGCCCGCAGCGGCGCGCTGCCCCCCGTGCAGGCGGTCGTCGCGCTCACGGTCATGACGCTGTTCGTGCCGTGCGTCGCCAACCTGCTGATGATCATCAAGGAGCGTGGCCCGAGGGTCGGGCTCGCGATTCTCGCGTTCGTCACGCTGGTCGCCGTCGGCACTGGCGCGGCGCTGAACGCGCTGCTCGGGGTGCTGCATGTCACGTTCTGAAGCGCAGCCGCTCTCGGTGCTCCGTCCCGGCACGTGGGGCCGGGTGCTCCGGGTCACGCGCGACCTGACCTCGCGCGCCGAGCGGCTCGCCGCGCTCGGCGTCAGTCCCGGCGCAACGATTCACGTGCTGCAGACGTTCCCTGGGATCGTCTTCGAATGCGACCAGACGGAGCTGGCCGTCGAGCGCCTCGTCGCGGGCAGCATCTGGGTGGAGGTGGAGAGCGTGTAGCGCAGTTTAGTCCTCGCGCCTGCGCCTGGTGCGCTGCGGGTGAGATGCGCGGTTGGCATTCGGATCACGGCTCCCGCTGAGCCGCGCGGAAAAACGGCTCCTTCGGCGCCTGCCTGACGATGCGGTGTCGGCTGGGGTTGTCCATACGACAGCTAACAATTGGCCGACAATAGCCCGGGTCCATCGCGATCGCGCAAATACGGCGCCGACACCGATCGCTCGCCTACGAAGCCGTTTTACCCTCTGTAGATT
>JBKPRU010000341.1:0-14510 GCA_046734675.1 Acidobacteriota bacterium | reverse complement strand
GGCGCGCGCTTCAACAACTCGGGGTACTCGCTGAGGGTCAGCAATCTGGTGCCGGGGACCACATATCAGTTCGTCGTCTTCGCGAAGAGCACCGTGACCAACACACTCGCCGGATGGAAGACGGTGAACATCACGGTCTCGACCAGCAGCGCGCCGGCTGGGCCGAGTCCGACGGATCCCAACGGCACGCCTCCGCCGAATCCGAACGGCAACAGCGGCGGGAACGTGCCGAACCCGAACACGCGGGTCTCGATCAATCGCACCGGCCTCTTCTTCGGCGCGGCCGCCAATGGCGTGCTGAAGACACCGACGCAGACCGCGGCGGTCAGCTTTACGAACGGCTCCGCCACCTGGTCGGTCTCGACGACCGCCACGTGGCTGACGATTGCACCGACATCCGGCGCGGGCGCGGGCTCGTTCAACGTGACGCTGAACAACGGCACTTACCCGCCTGGCACGGTGCTGAATGGCACGATCACGGTCACCGCGCCGGGCGTGGCGAATTCGCCACTGACGATTCCAGTGCAGTTGAAGGGAGTGGTTGGCAGCAACCCGAACGGGCTCATCGACACGCCGGGCGAGGGGGTTCGCGGTGTGGTCGGCGCCATTCCGGTGACGGGATGGGCCATCGATGACGTCGGGATCACGCAAATCACGATCTGGCGCAATCCGGCGCCTGGAGAGAATTCTCAGGAAAAGGGCGTGTTCATCGGCAATGCCGTCCAGGTTGAAGGGGCTCGGCCCGACGTCGACGCCCTCAATTCGCTGCCGTTCGACTACAAGGCGGGGTGGGGCTACATGTTGCTGACGAACATGCTCCCCAATGGCGGGAACGGTTCGTACCAGCTGTCGGTGTATGCCGACGACGTGGACAAGCACAGCGTGCTGCTCGGCAGGCGGACGATCACCTGCGATAACGCGCATGCGACCAAGCCGTTCGGTTCGATCGATACGCCCACGCAGGGTGGCAATGCGTCGGGCACGGCCTTCGTGAACTTCGGCTGGGCGCTGACGCCGATGCCGAACACGATCCCGACCGACGGATCGACGATCAACGTGTTCATCGACGGCGTGGCGGTTGGCCACCCGAGGTACAACAACGCGCGCAGCGACATCCAGACCCTGTTCCCCGGGCGGATGAACACGAACGGCGCCATCGGCGTCTTCCAGTTCGATACGACGAAGATCGCCAACGGCGTGCACACGATCGCGTGGGGCGTCGTCGACAACGCCGGAAACGCGGAGGGCATCGGCAGCCGGTTCTTCACGGTGTTGAACGGCGCGTCCGCATCGGTCCTCGACCAGGCGGTCACGGAGTGGACCGGCATGGTCAGAACGCAGGCGCGCGAAGCGGCGCCGACGATCGGGCCGGCCGTCGGCCAGGACGCGGCGTCACTCGATGCTTCGCCGGTCGTGCCGATGCCCGCCTACGTCCAGAGCGGCTTCGCGCCAAACGCGCCGCTCGAGATCGCCGAGGCGCCGACCGTCACGTCGGCGTCGCGGGTGTCGACCGAGGAGCTCGGGTTGCTGCGTGTCACGGTCGGACCACCAGTCGTGGGACCCGAGGATCAGTATGAAGGCTACCTGATCAAAGGCTCGAAACTGGACGCGCTGCCGGCCGGCTCGTTCCTCGATCGGAAGAGCGGCGAGTTCTTCTGGCAGCCGGGCGTCGGCTTCGTTGGCATTTACGAGTTCGTGTTCGTCCGGAAGGCGTTCGGTACGAGCCAGCGGATTCCGGTGACCGTCGACATCACCGCGCGCCGCGACGACAAGCATCTGCTGTTGCCGGGGCGCGCGATCAAGTTCTGACGCGTGTCCGGCTCAGGGCTCAGGGCTCAAGGTACTCGTAGGCCGGGTCTTCAGACCCGGCTTATGAGGCGGGTCTAAAGACCCGCCTACACCTGCGGATTTTCAGGCGGTCAGGACGGCTCAGGGCGAACGGCCTTGAGCCGTGAACCGTGAGACCTGAGCCTATCGAGATCGGCGTCCACCATCATTTTGATCAACGTGTGGAAGTCGACCTGCGTCTCCCATCCGAGGGCGTTGCGTGCCTTGGAGGCATCGCCGATCAAGTGGTCGACTTCGGCGGGGCGCAGGAACTTCGGATCGAGCGTCACGTACTTCTGCCAGTCGAGTCCAACGTGGGCGAATGCGATGTCCACGAGCTCGCGGACCGAGTGGCTGTTGCCGGTCGCGATCACGTAGTCGTCGGCGCGGTCCTGCTGCAGCATCAGCCACATCGCCCGCACGTAATCCCCCGCGAATCCCCAGTCGCGCTGCGCATCGAGATTGCCGAGGCTCAGTGACTCGGCGAGCCCCAGCTTGATGCGCGCGACGCCGTCGCTCACCTTCCTGGTGACGAACTCGAGGCCGCGGCGCGGCGACTCGTGATTGAACAGGATCCCCGATACCGCGAACAGGTCGTAGCTCTCGCGATAGTTGACCGTGATGTAGTGCGCGAAGACCTTCGACACACCGTACGGACTGCGCGGATAGAACGGCGTCAGCTCGGTCTGCGGCACCTCACGCACCTTGCCGAACATCTCCGATGACGACGCCTGGTAGATGCGGATCGCCGGATCGACCTGGCGCACCGCCTCGAGCACGCGCGTGACCCCCTGCGCGTTGAACTCGCCGGTGAGCAACGGCTGATCCCACGACGCCGGCACGAACGACATCGCCGCGAGGTTGTAGAGCTCGTGCGGCCGCACCTCTTCGATCACCCGGATGATCGACAACTGATCCAGCAGATCGGCGGGATGGAGGCGCAGGCGATCGAGGAGATGTTCGATGCGCCAGTAGTTGGTGGTGCTGGCGCGGCGCACGATCGCATGGACCTCGTAGCTTTTTTCGAGCAGCAGCTCCGCGAGATACGAGCCGTCCTGGCCGGTGATGCCGGTGATGAGCGCACGTCTCGGCATGACGCCGCGATGCTAGCACGGTCGGTTGCCGGTTGCCGGCTTGCGTAGCCTTGGCGTGGGCGGGTTGTCGTTGCCGGTGGTCGGACTTGATGTCACGTAGGGCGCGTCTTTAGACCCGCCGCGAACCACGGCTTGTTGCCGGGTCTGAAGACCCGGCCCACGTGGAACGCACGGCCACGGCTGTAAGGCCCTCAACAGATCTGTAAGGCTCGCGCGAAGCCAGCGGTCGTCGCTCCCGCACCAATCCACGCATTTCAGGCCGGTTTTTGCGCATCGCGCCAGCGAACGCGGCGCGCACGGCCGAGGCACGCGCGTTGCCCCCTCGCGTCCTGTTCCCCCGGCGCGTTCGCGAGGTGGTCGGTGTCCGGTACGTGTGCGTCTGTCGCAAAGCGCGGCCTTCTCGTGCTCTCATTCGTCCTGCTCGCGACCGGCGCGCGCGCGTCGCAGATCGCGGTCGCATGGGACGCCAACACCGAACCCGATCTCGCCGGCTACATCGTCGAGTACGGCCCCTCGGCCGCCCCCTTCACACTCAGCGCCGACGTCGGCAACACCACGACGTGGACGATGAGCAACGCGACGCCCGGCGTCTCGTACACCTTTCGCGTCGTCGCTTACAACGGCCAAGGCGTCAGCGCGCCGTCGAACATCGTTACGACGACCGCGCCATTTGATGGACCGGCGCTGCTCGCGAACCGCACGACGCTGAATTTCGCGAACGTCGGCAACGGCTTGATGACGTCGGCGCAGACGGTGCGCCTCTCGCAGGTGAATTCGCCGTCGGTGTCGTGGACCGCGTCGAGCAACGTGGCGTGGCTGAAGGTATCGCCGGCGTCGGGCATCGGATCGGCGATCGTGACGGTCTCGCTCGTGCCGGCGGCGCTTCCCGCATCGGCGACGACGGGGACGATCAGTTTCACGCTGAGCGGCGCGTCGAACACGATCCCTCCGGTCACCGTGACGCTCGGCCGGCTCACTCCGTATGCCACGCAGGCGCCAATCGGGACGATCGATACGCCGGCGAACAACGCGAAGGGCATCACCGGATCCATTCCCGTCACCGGCTGGGCGATCGATGACGTCGACATCAGCGCGGTACGCATCTTCCGCGATCCCGTGCCGGGTGAACCGGGCGGCCTGGTGTTCATCGGCACGGCAACGCTGGTCGATGGCGCGCGGCCCGACGTCGCGGCGGCCTATCCGCTGCGGCCGCAGAACACGCGCGCGGGCTGGGGCCTGATGGTGCTCACGAACATGCTGCCGAGTCTCGGCAACGGCACCTTCAGGCTGCACGCGTACGCGGAGGATCCCGAAGGACACTCGACGCTGCTCGGAACGCGCACGATCACGTGCGCGAACGCGACCGCCACGCTGCCCTTCGGCGCGATCGACACGCCGGCTCCGGGCGCGACGATCTCCGGGACCGTGTACAACAACTTCGGATGGGTGTTGTCGCGCGGGCCGCGTCGCTCCGACGTACCGGGCGGCGGCACCGTGACGGTCGTCATCGACGGCGTGCCGGTCGGCACGCCGACCGGCTGGGTGGGACGCAGCGATCTGCAGGCGCTCTTCCCCGTCGGCACCTACCCGGGCATCGACCACGCGGCGGGCGTGTTCACGTTCGACACGACCACCCTTGACAACGGCATGCACACGATCGCGTGGGGCGTCATCGACAACCAGGGGGGCGCATCGGGCATCGGCTCGCGCTTCTTCTGGGTCGCGAACGGCTCGCCATCATTGCAACTCAGCGCGAACGCGACGATGGCGGTGACGCTCGAGAACGAGGTCGATACCGCACGCCTCGATCGCGCGCCGCTCGAAGCGCGGCGCGGCTACTCGCTCGACGTGCCGTTCCGCTCGTATGGCGCGAACGCCGACGGACGGGTGACGATTCAGTCGGAGGAACTGGATCGCATCGAGCTGCGCACGCACGGCGCGACCGCCGGATACCTGCGGGCCGCTGGATCGCTACTGCCGCTGCCGATCGGATCGTACCTCGACACCGCCACCGGCACGTTCACGTGGCAGCCGGGCGTCGGCTTCGTCGGGCCCTACGATCTGGTGTTCGTCCGCTGCGGCAGCGACGCGCGTGACTGCGCGCGCCAGGACGTGCGCGTCGTGCTCAATCCCAAAGGGAGCGGCCGCGTCGGCATGCAGATCGTCATCGACACGCCGTCGGGACGGCCCGACGTGCCGCAGCCGTTCACGATCGCGGGATGGGCCGCCGATCTCGAGTCGGACGCGGGCTCGGGCGTCGGCACCGTCCACGTGTGGGCGTATCCGATCACCGGCGGCGATCCAATCTTCCTCGGCGTCGCGTCTTACGGCGGCCGCCGCCCGGACGTCGCGGCGGTCTACGGCGATCGCTTCCGCGACAGCGGGTACGGTCTCGTCGTCGACAAGCTGCCGCCCGGCATCTACACGCTTGCCGTGTTCGCATGGAGCGGTGCCACGGGCACGTTCGCGCCGGCGAAGGCGCTGCAGATCGTCGTGCGATAAACGGTGCTGCGCGAGCCGGGTCTGAAGACCCGGCCTACACCAGTCAGTGGTAGGGCGGGTCTTTAGACCCGCCGCGCCGACACTTGATACGATTGCTCCGTGTCCACTGAGATCGACGTCGCCGTCATCGGCGCAGGCGTCACGGGGCTGGCATCGGCAGCGGCGATCGCGCGTCAGGGCCACTCGGTTGCGCTCATCGAACGCCATCCCCGGCCGGGGATGGAAACGAGCACCCACAATAGCGGCGTGATCCACGCCGGCATCTACTATCCCGCGCGCTCGCTGAAGGCGCGCCTCTGCGTCGAAGGCGCGCAGCGGCTCTACACGTTCTGCGCGACGCACGGCGTGCCGCACGAGAAATGCGGCAAGTTGATCGTCGCCACGTCGCCGGACGAGATCGGGACCCTCGAGGCGCTGCTCGCCACCGGCCGCGGCAACGACGTGCCGGGACTCGAGATCGTCGACGAGGCGTTCGTAAAGCGGCGCGAGCCGAACGTGCGCGCGGTCGCGGCGATCTGGTCTCCGGAAACCGGGCGGCTCGACGCCTCGTCGCTGATCCTGGCACTTCGGCGCGTTGCCGAAGCCGCCGGAGTGATGCTCGTCTCGGGCACGCCCGTGCACGGCGGGGATCGTAACGGCCACGGCTTCGAGGTGCGGCTCGGCGACGAGCGCGTCACGAGCCGCGTCATCGTCAACGCCGCCGGTCTCTACGCCGACGAGATCGCGGCGACGTTCGGCGGCGAGTCGTTTCACATCTATCCGGTGCGCGGCGAGTATGCGGAACTGCGGCCGTCGAAGCAGAATCTCGTCAACGGCCTCGTGTATCCGCTGCCGCATCCGGGCGGGCACAGCCTCGGCGTGCATCTCACGCGCACGCCGTCGGGCAACGTGCTCGTGGGGCCGACGGCCCGCTATCAAGAGCGCAAGGACGATTACGAAGACGATCGGCTGCCGCTCGAGGCCTACGTCGAGTCGACGCAGGCGCTGCTGCCGTCGATCAATCTTGCCGATCTCATGTACGGCGGCAGCGGCATTCGCCCGAAGCTCGCGCCGCCCGATGAAAAGTTCGCCGACTTCATGATCCGCGGCGACAGGAACGTGCCGAACCTGGTGCACGCCGCCGGGATCGATTCGCCGGGCCTGACGGCGTGTTTGTCCGTGGGAGCGATGGTCGCGGATTTGGTCGCGCAACGTCTCGCGTGACGCCGGGTCTAAAGACCCGGCCTACGTGGTGTTCAGGTAGCGCCGCAACGCGTCCTGCCACGGCGGCATCGCAAATCCCGTCCGCGCCAGCTTCTCGTTCGACAGCGCACAATACTGCGGCCGCTTCGCGCGGAGCGTGACATCGGCGACGCGCACCGGCACCAGGTCCGCGTCGATGGCGAGCACGTGCGCGATCTCCTTCGCCAACTCGTGCCACGTCGTCGTGCCGCTGTTGACGGTGTGGTAGACGCCGTGCGGCGCCCGGGAGGTGACGAGGTGCCACGTCGCCTCGGCGACGTCGGCCACGTAGCTGGGCGTCACGACGCGATCGACGAAGACGCGCGCCGGCGTCCGCTCGCGCATCGACGCGACGATCCGGTCGATGGTGCTGCGGCGGCGCTCTCCCCCGAAGAGGCTTTCGACGCGCAGCACGTAGTGCGCGGGCGCATCGGCCGCAAACCACTCGCCAACCAGCTTCGACGAGGCATAGACACTCTGCGGACGCGGCGGGTCGTCTTCTGTGTAAGGCGCCGCCGACACGCCGTCGAAGACGAAGTCGGTACCGTAGTGAACGAAGGTCGCACCCGCCTCCGCCGCGGCGCGCGCCAGCGCTTTCACCCCCACCGCATTCGCGCGCAGCGCATCGATCGCGCGATCCTCGGCGCCGTCGACGTCGTTGTAGGCCGCGCAGTTGATGACGACCTCGGGGCGCTCGGCCGCCACTGTCCGTGCGACCGCGGCAGCGTCCGCGATGTCGAGCGTCGCGTGGGTGAAGGCACGCACCTCGGCGCGCGGCGCATAGATGGACGCAATCGCGGCGCCAAGTTGTCCGCCGGCGCCGGTGACCAGGATCCGCATTGCGCTAGCGCACCGCCGCGGCGATCGCGCTGACCACGTGGTGCTGCTGCTCCTCGGTCAGCTCGCCGAAGATCGGCAGCGCCATCACCTCGTTGGCCGCTGCTTCCGCCTGAGGAAAGTCGCCGCGCCGATGGCCGAGCGGCGCGAAGCACTCCTGCAGATGGAACGGAACGGGATAGTAGATCTCCGTGCCGACGCCGGCTCCCTCGAGGCGCGCGCGGACCTCGTCGCGGCGGCGCACGCGGATCACGTACTGGTTGAAGATGTGCTCGTGGTCGGACGGCCATGCCGGCAGCGTAACCGCATCGCTCAGCCCGGCATCGGTGAAGAGCCGACGGTATCGCTCCGCGTTGCGGCGCCGCATCGCGGTCCATCCGGCGAGGTGCGGCAGCTTCACGCGCAGGATCGCCGCCTGCAGCGCGTCGAGGCGGAAATTACCGCCGACCCGCGAGTGGTAATACTTCGGCTCCGCGCCGTGATTGCGCAGCAGGCGCAGCTCCTCTGCGAGCGTATCGTCGTTGGTCGTCACCAGTCCGCCGTCGCCGAACGCGCCCAGATTCTTGCTCGGGAAGAACGAGAAACAGCCAATCGTCCCCATCGCGCCGGCCTGGCGGCCCTTGTAGCGTGCGCCGATGGCCTGCGCCGCGTCTTCGATCACGGGCACGCCGGCACTCCGCGCGCTCTCCAGGATCGGATCCATGTCCGCGCACAACCCGTAGAGGTGCACGGGAACGATCGCGCGGGTCTTCGGCGTGATCGCCAAGGCCACCGCCGCGGGATCGAGGTTGAACGTGACCGGATCGATGTCGACCAGCTTCGGCGTCGCGCCCAGGCGGACGATGCAGCCGGCAGTCGCGAAGAAGGAGAACGTCGACGTGATTACTTCGTCGCCCCGGCCGATGCCGAGCGCCATCAGCGCGACGAGGAGCGCGTCCGTGCCGGACGACACGCCAATCGCGTGACGGACGCCGATCGTCGTCGCGAGCTCGTGCTCGAGCGCGTCGACCTCCGGGCCGCCGATGAACCGCTGGCTGTCGCACACGCGGGCGACCGCCGCGAGCAGATCGTCACGAAGCGGCGCGTATTGCGCCTGCAGGTCGAGAAGAGGGACCCGCATCGATCAGCGCGTCACGATTTCCGGCGTGCCCCAGACGGGAAGGTCGTTGCGGTCGTCGGGTGTCTGTCCGGGCCCGCTGGCGCGCGTGTTGAACGCGATCTCCATATCCTGCCCGGAATAGGCGGACAGATCGACGACGACGGGGATCCAGCGCCGCTCCGAGGTGTTCTTGTAGGGATTCACGGTCTGCGTGAACAGGTTCTCGTAGGCGCGGCCGTCGGAAATGCCGACGAAGAAATAGACGCCGTTGCCTTCCTTCTCCCACGCGTCCGGCTTCAGACCGAGCGAGACCTTCAGCCAGCCGTCGTTCGGCACCTTCACGTGGAAGCGGACGCGCCCGTTCGGGGGCGCGGTGATCGCGCGCTTCGTCTCGTTGCCGAGCGTCACGTCTTCGACCGCAAACGGCTGGCCGTTCTTCTCCGCCTGGTCGAAGTGCGCGAGCAGATCGATCTGCTCGGCGCCGCCGCGGCGGAACAGCAGGTAGCCGGCGATGATGATCACGAGCACGACGATGGCGGTGAGGACCGCGCGGTTCCCCTTCATGACGCGTCAACTGCCTCCGCAAAAGGGCCAATGTACCACAGTCAGCGGCGCCGCTCCTTCACCGCGGCGCGCGTTTCACGCTCGGTCTCGCGCCGCTTGATCGTCTCGCGCTTGTCGTGCGCCTTCTTGCCCTTCGCGAGGCTGATGGCGATCTTCACGCGCCCGTTCTTGAGATACATCCGCGTCGGCACGATCGTCATGCCACGTTCGGTCGTCTTGCCAATCAGCTTGCGGATCTCGCTGCGATGCAGCAGCAGCTTGCGGCGGCGCGTCGGCTCGTGATCGGCGTAGCCGCGGTTGCGGTACGGGCTGATGTGCACGTTGTAAATCCACACCTCGCCCGCCTCGACCCGCGCGTAGCTGTCGCGCAGGTTCGCGCCCCCTTCGCGGATCGACTTGACCTCGGTGCCAAGCAGCGCAATCCCCGCCTCGAACGTCTCGACGAGGTGGTAGTCGTGATGCGCCTTGCGGTTGTCGGCGATCGTCTGCTGCGCCTGTTCGCGTTCGGATTTGTTTCGATTCACGTCTTTACCCGAGAGGCTTCGCCCCTCGAACTCCCCTACACGCTCACTCGCGGGGACCCCGGCCCCGCTCCGTTCGCGTGGCTCGCTCGTTGTACTCGCTCGCTCCGTGACGGCACGTATGGCGCGGTAGGGCGCGCCGGCTTGACGGCGCCTCTAAAGAGGCGCCCTACCGTCCGGCCTGGACTCCCGACGGCACGTAGGGCGGGTCTTTAGACCCGCCGATCCGCGTCAACGCTGCCAATGCTGGATCACAAATCGCCCCTTCTGCTCCGCAGCGATCAGCCGCAGCGGATCCAGCCGCACGCGCGGATCGCCGCGCCCGACCAGCAGCACGCCGCCCACGCGGTCGGCTGCCATCTTCGCCCCCAGCGCCGATGCCAGATCGGGGCGATCGGCCAGCAGGATGATCTTGCGAAAGTACAACGGCATGAGCAACTGCGCCGTGAACATGTCGTCGGAGACGACGATCCGTTCCGGCGCGGCCGCCACCGCGTGGATGGCCGCTCCGTCATCGCGATTACGCGCGACGTAGGCGGGGATGGTGCCGGCGGCGTGGATGACCAGCGTCATGGCCACGAGGATCGCGCCGACGGCGCCGATCCACCGGTCGATCCTGACCGGCGCGCGCAGGTAGTCGCGGATCGACGATATCGCGGCGACGGTCAGGATCGGGAAGAGCGGCAGCAGCAGACGAGGACCGAGCGACTTGCCGCCCGTCGTATCGACGCCCGCATAGGCCAGCACGATGTAGGTGACGGCCGTCACCAGCGCGGCGGTCCGCATCCACGACCAGCGCGCACCGGCTGCGGACGGCAGCAGCGCGAAGACCAGGTAGGGGGACACGCGTTGCATGCCGGCGAGCCATTTCGGCGCGGTCACGACCTCGCGCAGATCGATCGCGGCGAGCGCCACGATGGCGATGAGCCAGACGAGCAAACCCGCCGTCGATCGCCTCGTCCACCACAACCCGAGCGCGGCAACGAGTCCGGCCGCGTAGGCGGCAATCACGCGATCGTTGCCGTAGCCAAGCAGCCAGTACTGGATGACCGTCTCATAGCGCTGGCGCATCGTGAACGGCCGCAGCGACGGCAGATCGGTGCCCGGGTCCGCCGCCATCCACGATCCCTGCAGAAAATGGACGGCGTGACGGAGGTGCGCGGCGGGCGGCCGGCCGAACCACAAGGTGTCCATCGCGGCGGTGGCGACGACGACGAGCGCGATCGCGACAATCGCCATCGCGATTGGCTGCCACGCGCGCGTGCGCAACCACAGGATGGCGATCAATCCAGGCGTCAGCAGCAGCACCTCGTCACGCTGCGTCGCGCCGAGCCCGAGGCAGAACCCGGCGACAAGACCGGCCGATCGCGCCGGCAAGGCCATCGCGCACGCGAGCGCGGCCGCGCCGCCCGCGAGGGCGGGCGCGTGTTCCCAACCACTGATTGCGAAGAACCACAAAGGGCTCGCGAGACCGAGCGCGATCAGGACAGCCGGTCGAAGCGACGGCTCTGCCATCTTCGCCGTCGAGTAGAGGGTCACGAACGCCGCAACGATCGTGACGGCCACCATGCCCTGCACGCCGCCGAACGCGACTGCGACGGCGTGAACGAGGGCCGACGCGGGCGGAAAGATCGCCTGCGTCTCAGTGCCGGCGCGCATCACGAACGGCGGACGCAGCGCGAAGAAGCGCCGATCGGGATCGAGGAACTCGCCGGGATATGACATGTCGAGCGAGGTGAACCGCTGCGCGGCAAGCGCGCGCGCCTGCACGAACTTCACACCGATATCGCCGGAATACACCGCGTCGGGTGTGAGGATCAACAGGCCGAGCACGACGTAGAACGCCGTCAGTGCGGCGAGGACGAGGCGAGAAAAAGGCTCAGGGCTCAGGGCTTACGGCTCAGGGTGGCTTACGACTTACGGCCGGACAGCGACGCGCTTCGCTCGAACGAGTTTCGCCGCCAGCAACACGGCCTCGACCAGGCTGCCGTGCTCGGCGACGCCCTGCCCCGCGATGTCGAACGCGGTGCCGTGATCGACCGAGGTGCGGATGATCGGCAGCCCCAGCGTCACGTTCACGGCGCGGCCGAACGCGAGCAGCTTCACGGGAATCAGACCCTGGTCGTGATAGCACGCGATCACCGCGTCGTAGGCGCCCTGCGACGCGCGAACGAAGACGGTGTCCGCAGGCCACGGTCCGCTCACGTCGATGCCGCGGCCACGGCATGCCTCGATCGCCGGCCGCAGCGTCGTGTCCTCCTCGTCGCCAATCACGCCGTGCTCCCCCGCGTGCGGGTTCAGTCCGGTGACGGCCAGCGTCGGCGCCGCGAACCCGAAGCGCGGCAGCTCGCGAGCGGTGAGCTCGATGATCGACTCCAGCAGTTCACGGGTGAGCAGCCGCGCCACGTCCCTGAGCGCGACGTGAATCGTCGCGAGCACGACCCGCAGCTCCTCGGCATGGAACATCATCGCGACGCGCGGCGCGCCGGTGAGATGCGCGAGCAGATCGGTGTGCCCCTTCCACGGGAGGCCGGCCAGCGCGAAGGCTTCCTTGTTCACCGGCGCGGTCGCGACCGCGTCGACGGTCCCGGCCTGCGCATCGCGGACCGCGGCCAGGATCGCGTCATACGCCGCACGCCCCGCGTCGGCCGAGAGCGCGCCCGGCGTGAACGGCGCGAGCTCCTCCGACGTGTACGGCCCGTAGATCACCGGCTCGCATGCCTCGAGCACCACGGAGTCCGCCGCCGCTTTGATCGCGATCTCCGGCCCGATGCCACTGGGGTCGCCGACGGTGATTGCGATCCGGGGCTTCATTCCAGATGCGCGGCGCTGCTGGAAGGCCACAGAAACACACAGCAGAACACAATAGAACGCAGCATTGATCCACCGAACCTTGTGTGTGTTTCTGTGTTGTTCTGTGTTCTTCTGTGGCCTTCACGGGTGGTGCGAACACGATCCACACCCGCCACCCGTGGCGCAGCTGCCGCAACCCGTCGGGTTCGAGCAGTGGCCGTTGTCCGCGCAGCCCGCGTGCTTGACGCCGTTGCCGTTCGGCAGCTCGTAACGGAGGCAGCATTTGAGCCGGCCGCACATCCCCGACAGCTTCGAGGGATTGAGACTGAGCTGCTGCTGCTTCGCCATCTTGATTGAGACCGGCTCGAAGGTCTTGAGCCACGTCGTGCAGCAGAGCGGACGGCCGCACGGGCCGTAGCCGCCGAGCATCTTCGCTTCGTCGCGCACGCCGATCTGGCGCATCTCGATACGGGTGCGGAAGTGCGCGGCGAGGTCGCGCACCAGCTCGCGGAAGTCGACGCGCGAGTCGGACGTGTAATAGAAGATGATGCGCGACCCGTCGAGCATGTACTCGACGCGGGTCAGCTTCATCGACAGGCCGCGCTCGCGGATTTTCAGCTGCGCGACGCGGCGGGCTTCCTGTTCGCGCTGCTCCTGTTTCAGTTTCTGAACGAGATCGTCGTGCGTGGCGCGGCGCACGACCACGTTCGGCGAGTCGGCGGCGGGGTGCCGCCGCTCCGCCAGCGCGGCCGGCACACGCATCATCGTCGCCATCGCGCGGCCGTCGGGGGTGTCGACGACGAGCGCGTCGCCCGGCTGGGGCGGCGGCGCCGGTGCAGCGGCGGGGTCGGAAGCCTCAGCGTCGAACGCGAGGTCGGGCAGGAGGAACGAGTACGTGCGCCCCGCCGGCGAGAACTTCACGCTCACGAACGGACGTACGGGTCCCTCGCTCATGTCTGCCCTTTATCCAAAACGGGGCGCCCACCCCGGCTCGTTAGACCTGCAGCGCGATCCAGTCGGCGACGATCTTCGGGCTCGCGTTACGATCGAGCGCCAGCAGCGCGCGATCGACGGCCGCGAACGCGCGCAGTGTGCGATCGCCGTCGTACGACCGGGCCAGCGTCTGCAGCTCGGACTTCAGATCGGCATTCGCGAGCGCGCGATCGTCGCCGCGGACCAGCAGAATGGCGAGATCTCGGAGGAGCGACGACATCGCCCGCAGCCGGCGCGCGAGCTCGTCGCGATCGCTGGCGCCGCCGCCCGACAGCACCTTCGCACCATCGAGCCGACGGCGCGGATCCGTACTCGAAGCCGCGCTCTGCAGCAGCCGCGCCGCCGCCTCGCGAGCGGCTGCGACGTCCTCGCCTCCACCCACGAGCGCCTGGCCGATGCTGCCGTCCGACGCGGCGGCCGCGGCGTGGGCGTCGGCAGCCGGCATCCCATGTTCGCGGATCAGCACGTCGGCGACATCCCCGGGCGCGAGCGGACCGAACCGCAGGCGCTGGCATCGCGAGCGGACGGTCGGCAGCAGCAGATCGGGACGCGCCGTCACGAGCACGAACACCGACGCGGCCGGCGGCTCTTCGAGCGTCTTGAGCAGCGCGTTCTGTGCCGGCTCGACGAGCGCGTCCGCCTCGTCGACGATCACCACGCGCCGGCGCCCTTCGAACGGACGGTAGCCCGCGCGATCGATCGCGTCGCGTACCTGATCGACCTTGATGGAGCCGGAGTCCTCCGGCTCGACCATCAGGACGTCGGCATGGACGCCGCGCGCGATCCGGCGGCACGCGTTGCACTCGCCGCAACCGTCTGTTCCCGAGGAATCCGGCGCTGCGCCGCCGAATTCACCGTGCCCGTCGGTCGCGGGCCAGGCAATCGGGCGCTCGCAGTTCAATGCCTGCGCGAGCGCCATCGCGGCCATGCGCTTCCCGACGCCGTCCGGACCCGAAAAAATCAGGCTTGGCGGCAGGCAACCGCGCGCGGTGGCGCGCGCGAGCAGCGTCAACAGGGGTCGATGACCGGTAAGGGATCGGAAGGGCACCGCCTCCGGAT
>JBKPRU010000340.1:0-7161 GCA_046734675.1 Acidobacteriota bacterium | reverse complement strand
CTCGGTCATGCTGTCCCCGAACGCGAGGATGTGCGTGATGTTCAACGTCGGGGGCGGCGGCGGTGGAGGCGGCGGGTTGCCGGTGCCGGTACCCGTTCCGCCCGGATCGTTGCCAGGCGGCGGCGTCGGGCGCATCGACGGGCCGCCGCACGCAGCTAGCGCTACCGCTGTTGCCAGCGCCAGGACGACAGTTCTGCACCGCATCGGGAACAATCAGTATATATGATCGGCCTGAGATGCCCCTTCGCCGCCTCCCCGGGGCCGGGGTGTGGATCACGGCGGCCGCCGTGCTCGTCTTCTCGGCCTTCGCGCTTTCATTCCTGTACTTCTTCGTCGACGACGAAGCGATCCCACTCGTCTACGCCCAGAACATCGACGAAGGCCGCGGGCTGACCTACAACAGCATCGAGGGGCGGGTCGAAGGGTATTCGGATTTCCTGCAAGTGATCGCGGACGCGGGGCTGATCCGGGTCACGCGGCTGCTTGGCCTGTCGAAGCTCGCGCCTCTCGAAGCGGGGAAGGTCCTCAGCTTTCTGTTCGGCATCACGATTGTTCTGACGACCGCACGCGCGTTGCGGCGGGCGCGCGCCTCGCCGGCAGGGCTCACCGCGGGCTTGGCCTTCCTCGCGCTTGCAGGGCCGCTGGCGCTCTGGAGCTGCTCGTCGCTCGAAGCGGTCGCGTTCGCACTCGTGCTGATCGCGCTCGCGTTCGTGCTGTTCGACGAACCCGGCGACTCGCGGCGTCTCCGCACGTCGGCGCTGTGGCTCGCAACGATCGCGATGCTGATTCGCATCGACGGGTTCGTCCACGTCACGGCGCTCCTGCTGGCCGCGATCGCCACCGCGGATCGTGACCGCCGCCGTCAGCTCGCGACAGGAGTCATTCTTCCCCTCGTCGCCATTGCGGTTGCGTATCACGCGGCCCGCCTGGCATTCTTCGCCTCCTTGTTACCCGCGCCGCTCGAAGCGAAGGTTCTTTACAAACTCGCGCCGCACCACGGCATTGTCGTGAAGAGTCCGGATCGCAGCTATTTGGCCGGGTTCATGGATTTGTACGGCATCGCGATGGTACCCGCGCTTGCCGTTGCCGCCGTTGCGGCGTGGTCGCGGCCGCTCGGGCGGCCGTTAGTGATCGCCGCGGTCTGCATGGCGGCGTATGTCGGGCTCGTCGGCGACTGGATGTTTGGTTGGCGCTTTCTGGTGCCGGTGCTTCCACTTGCCGCAATCGTGATCGGCACGAGCGTGTCGCGCGTCCGCGGCGCAGGCGCGTGGGCCGTCGCGGTCCTTGTGGTCGTGTGGAGCGCATCGGCGGCGCGAGTGTTCGCGCACGACTACACGACGCTCGAACGGCGACCACTCTGGTGGACCGACCGATCTGCCGGGACGCGCGTGTGGCTGCAGCCGTATGGCGATCTGTTGACGCTTGCGCGCGGCGCGCTGCGCGATCCGCACGAGACGTTCGCCTTCAACCAGGCAGGGCTGCTGCCATACCTTCTCGACGTCGACAACATCGACGACCTGGGCATCTGCTCGAGATTCGTCGCGGAGCTTCCCGCGAGCGACATGTATTTCACGGAAGTGGGCCGCTACTCGCCGCTGACCGATGCGCCGGTCCTGCGCGCCGCCCACGCGTACCTGCTGTATCGCGATGTCCGCGTCATCGCCAGCCGCACCGATCTGCTGATGCACGCAAACCGCGACCGCGTGCCGGCCGAGATTCTCAACGGCTTCTTCAGGCTGTACGGCATCGATGCGTCAGGAGCGAACGCCGTCTACGTGCGTTCGGACAAGCCTGCCGATCGCTACCGATCCGACCCGGACGCGTTCCAGGAGAACCTCGCCCACACGTCGCGGCTCCGGCACGTCGAGATCGACGGTAACCCGGTCGGTGAGTCCGCGGCGACCCTGGCGTTCCTCCGTGAAGGCACCGCGATGCTGCCGGTCCGTCGGCGTCTCTATCTCAGAATTCCCTTCGCAGGGCGCGATGAACAGGTCGACGCGCTCTATGTTGCCGCGATTTCCTCACGCGATCCGATGACCGTCACGTTCTCGTTGTACGACGCCTCGTCGCGGCGCGTGGGCGAGGCGACGATCGACGTGACATCGCGGACGCGGGGAATCCTGCAGCCGTTCGACCACATTCACGCCCACCTGTTGACGGTGGAAATCGAATCCTCGGTCTCACAGGCGTCACAAGCGACGATTGGCGACCTGCGCGTCCAGGGGCAATCGGCAGCGCTGCGCGACTACGTGTCTCGCCGATTGTCATTCGCGCACGCTGACGCATCCCGTTAGCGACTGGCCGATTTCCCGTTCGGGTCACGCGGTTCGTACAGCCAACGCGGTTTCGTGTGGCAGCCCGTCCGGGTCCACAGCCCGTCTGCCGGTAGGACCGGTCCGACCAGGCGATACGCCCGGTCGAGTCCGGGCTGCATCCACCGCTCCTCCTTGTCCTTGTCCAGCACGATGGCTCGATAGCGGCCGCTGGCGAACGCCTTCTGAATGTCTTCCATCAACTGAGACGTGACGACGGGATCGCCGCCACGGGGAATGTCTCCGTTCGACAGCCACGGCGCACGCGTGTGCGACGCGCGGGGAATCGACGGAGCGCGTCCTGTCGGCAAGACTTTTCAATTGAAAAATGCCCGAGCAGCGATTAATCTAATAGAAATCCCCCGAATGGCAAAACGGACCCTGAGCCTGGCCCCGCGGCGGGGACGGCCCAGAAAGTTTACCGTCCCTTCGCGACCGGTCACGGTGACGCTGCCCGAGCACGTGATCGAGGCGCTCGGCCGCGTCGACACCGACCTCGGCCGCGCCATCGTTCGCGTCGCCGAGCGTGACGTTGGCAAGCGGCCGCGTCCGCCAGCGGAGTTGTCGGCCTTCGGCGGGCAGGCGGTCATCGTCGTCACGCCGAGCCGCTCGCTCGAGCGTCAGACCGGCGCGTCGCTGCTGCACCTGCCGGACGGCCGCGCCATCATCTCATTCGACCGCTCCATGACGATCGCGCAGCTGGAATTGACGATCGCCGACGCGCTCGAGGCGCGAACGCTTGCGCCGGCGGACCGCCAGGTCTTTCAGGGGGTCGCCGACATCCTGCGCGCCGCGCGCCGCTCGAGCGACACCATCCTCTCGCAGCGGCAGATCATCGTCGTCGAGTCTCGTCGTCGTCCCCGGAACCGAAGGAGTGCATGATTGTGAAGATCTGGAGCAGCGCAAGCGTCGCGGCGGCGGCCGCGCTACTCGTCGTCGCGTGCGGCGGCAAAGATAAATCGCCGACCACGCCGACGCCGACCGCGGCGAATCTGTCAGCCCCTGCGCTCGACGCGCCGTCGGCTAACGAGCAGCTCGATACGCTACGTCCGACGCTGTCGATCAGGAATGCCACCGCCGATCAGACCGGCACGCGGACCTACGAGTTCCAGATCTCCGACACGACCGGTTTCACGAATGCGACGACGTCGAACGTCACCGGCTTCGCCGCGACGGTCGGCAAGACCGGCGTGCCCGAAGGCGCAAACGGCAAAACGAGCTGGACGCCTGACGCGGACCTGCAGCCGACGACGGTGTTCTACTGGCGGGCGCGGGCCGTGCAGGGCGCGTCGACCGGCCCGTGGTCGGAGATGGGGAAGTTCAAGTCGCGCCTCGTGGGCTTCATGCGCGCCGGCGAGCTCTACGATCCGCTGATTCACGGCGAGACGGTCGGGCAGGTCGTCGGGTCGGGTACCTTCATCCCGGGCAAGGGTCTGCAGCTGAACGACGGCCGCAGCTACGTGAAGTATCTGCTGCCGCAGACGATCACCAGCGGCGAGTTCTCGATGGACATCGAAGGCCTGCGCGCCAACGGACCGGGAGACAAGGCCAAGGTGTTCGGCATGCAGGAAGGGCAGGACGACTTCATCACGAACAAGTACCGCGTCGACATCCAGTATCGCGGCGTCTCCGGCGTGCCGCCCAATGCGATCACATTCCGCGCGCTCTATGGATCGGCGACCGATCTCGGCGTCCGCTACGAGCCCGACACGGCGACGCGCTTCGCATCGGTGTTCCCCCTCGATCCCGGCACCGTCTACAACTGGAAGGCAGTCTGGGGCAGTGAGTTCCGCGTGACGGTCCGGTCCGGCGGCCTCGACGGGGCGATTCTCTACAACGTCGGGATGCCGACGCCGCGCGGGAGCTACGCGCCGAATCCGCACTACGCATATCTCGGCGCGCCGGTGGGCCGGAGCGGCAGCGAGGCGGCGACGATTCCCGGCACCATTTACCGGAATGTCTGGCTGGGGAACCGCCCGCGTCCCGATTCGCTCGGGAGCGCCTTGCAGTAACGACGCGTGTCGGCGGGTCTGAAGACCCGCCCTACGTGGTGTGGTCAAACACGGCGGGTCTGAAGATCCCCCCTACGTGGTGTTGGGTGAAGGCCGGGTCTTTAGTAACAGGCCGACGGCAGGGCGCCTCTTTAGAGGCCGTTGTGTAGGCCGGCGATCAATGCGCGGGATTGGCTTCCTCGAGCGGCTCCGCGATCTCTTCTTCGCGGGCGGGAGCCTGATCCTCGTCCTTCATCGCCCAGAACTCGCGATCGGCGCTATCGATCTCGCTCAACACCTGGCCGCGCAGGATCTTGTCGGCCATCGTGAGGCCCTGGCCGATGGAGTGATCCATGTTGTTGTACCAGAACCGGCCGCAGCGGCCCGCGAGCAGCAGGTTCGGGTACTGCGCGAGGTCGCGCAGGTTGCGCGTCAGTTCGGCGAAGTAATTCAACTTGTAGATCGGATACGTGAAGGGCACGCGCTCGATGTGAAGGCGCTCGACATCCGATGCGTCCCCGATCATCCTGGTGCGTACGAGGTCGGAGACGATCGCGCTCGTCAGCGCGTTGGGGTTCTGCCAGCGCTCATCGCCCTGACGGCAGGTCACCTCGACGCAGAGCCCGCTCTTGCCCGCCGGCACGGTTGACGGCAGGAACGCTTCTGGTGCGGTGACGCGCGAAAAGATCTCGTCGCCGCCGAAGTAAGTCCACTGATAGTCGAGCCGCGGCGGCTTCCCGATCTCGAAGTTGTAGAAGATCGTCGACAAGTATTCGAGGTCGACGCCAGTGACGCTGAGCAGCGAGTTCAGCGTCGTCAAGGGCCCCGTCCACACGACGTTGTCGCACGCGAACCGTTCGCTCGCGGTGTGGACGGCGGCGATGCGGCGGCCATTCGTTTCGATCTGCGTGACCTCCTCGCCGAGGACGATGCGTCCGCCCAGGCTGCGGATGCCGTCGGCGAGTTTGTCGGAGAAGCGGCCCACACCGGTGGGCGGGTAGAGAAACATCGTCTCCACCGGCTTCGGCAGCATCGTCGTCTTGAGCAGCGACCAGAGCGAGTCGGCCTGCGCGCGCTTGTCGATGACCGCGCGATTGACGCCGGCGCGCGCCCAGTCGCGATGCAGCTCCGACGGCGAGTAGAACAGGAACTTGCGCGTATACGGCTCGAAGAAGATGTCGTAGAGCGTGCGGCCGTACTTGTTGACGACGTCCGCCTCGAACGATTCGCCGGGCAGGTGCTCGCGGAAAATCAGGTCCTTTGCGCCCGTGATCATCAGCTTGATCGGCATCGCGAGCAGGATGCTCGGCCGCAGCGGCCACTCGTGGAAGCGGCCGAACATGCGGGCGCCGCTCTTCCGCGGGATCTCGATCGCTTCTTCCTGCAGGATGCTCCGGATGAACGCATTGACCCGCGGATTCTCGGTGTGAAAGCGGTGCGGGCCGACGTCGAAATGGAAGTCGCCGTAGTGGAACGTGCGGCCGAGGCCGCCGACGATCGCATTGCGCTCGAGGATGGCGACCTGGTAGCCGCGCTGCGCGAGTTGATAGCCGATGGTAAGTCCAGCGACGCCAGCGCCGACGATGGTGACTGAGGGCATGCGCTCCTGTGAAAACTGAATTTTCAATTCTGACACGCGGCCAGCAAATTCGCCACAGATTGCAAGCGCGCCTCACCTCATCAGCCGGAGTTCAAGAGCGATTCGCACGAATCCTTGAGCAATTTGCGCCGGATACCGCGGCAGACAAATTGCCTCACATCTCTGGTTCGCCAGACCCGCACGACCGAGTGTCCACCACCTTCCACCCTGACCCGTCCTCCGCGCGCCGGAACTGCGCGGTCGTTCTCTTTTCCGGCGGCCGCGGATCGGGGGCGCTGACGGGCCAGCTCGTGTCGCGGCCGGGTGTGTCGCTGACGATTGCGATCAACGGCTACGACGATGGGGCCTCGACCGGAGAGGTGCGGCGCTTTCTCGGCGAGAGCCTCGGCCCGTCCGATTTCCGCAAGAACGCGGCGCGGCTGGCGACCGAGCTCCGCACGTGCTCGCCGGAGCTACTGGCGATCGTCGAGTCGCGGCTCGCCCCGGACATCACATCTTCGGCCGCGATCGAACATCTCACCAAGCTCCTTTCGCACCCCTCCCGCGACCGGCGACTGGTCGACTGGATCAACGCGTTTCTCTACGAGTACAGCCGGACGGCGGCGCCGTTTGCGTTTGGCGACTGCAGCGTCGGGAACCTGCTGTTTGCCGGCGCGTATCTTCGCGCACGGCGCGACTTCAATCGCGCGGTCGACGACTACTGCGCGCTGCTCGGGCTGCCGGCCGGACTCGTCGAAAACGTGACCGATGGCGGCAACGCGCATCTCGTCGCGCTCGACGCGGCCGGGCGGCTGCTGCGCACCGAGGAAGCGATCGTCGACGCGCGTCGCCGCAACACCATTGAATGCATCTTCCTGATCGATCGTCCGCTGACCGACGATGAGGCCCGGGAGATCGAGGCGTCGCCGCCCGATGCCGCGCGCCGCGCTCTCGAGGCGCGGCGGCCGGCGCTGACGCTGAATCCGCGTCTCGCCGAGAAGATCTCCTCGGCCGATGTGATCATTTATGCGCCTGGCACGCAGCATTCGAGCCTCTTCCCGTCGTACCTGACGCCGGGCCTGGCGGATGCGATTGCCGCCAATCTCCAGGCGATCAAGCTGCTGGTCACGAATATTCAGACGGACGCGGAGATCACGGGTAGCACCGCGGTCGATCTCATCGATCGGGCGCTGCACTACCTGAATGCGCCGGAGGAGCGGCCGCTCCCGACGCCGTGCCTCATCACACACTTCCTCCTGAACGATCCGGCGCGGACCGA
>JBKPRU010000339.1:0-10907 GCA_046734675.1 Acidobacteriota bacterium | reverse complement strand
GTATAGGGCCTTAGGCGCGCAAGGAACTCGTCCGGAATGTTGACGAGCGTCGGTGAAGCAAGCAGCAAAGGCGCGCGGTGACGTGAACTCGTGGTGATAAAACTTGTTGCAAAGCAGTGGCTATGCGCATTAACCGCTCCGTCGCTTCAGCCGTCGGTCTCGTCGCGTTCCTTTGGCCGTTGTCGACATCGGCGCAGGGCAACACCGCAACGCTCGCCGGAGCCGTCGTAGACATTCAGCACCTTCCCATTCCCGCCGCCCTTGTCACCCTTCAGGACAGTGGTCGTGGATGGGAGCGGACGGTCGGCACGCGGAACGACGGACAGTATGAGTTCTCCGGTCTGTTGCCCGGCGGCTACCGTCTTACGGTAGCGTTTCCTGGCTTCATGTTTCCCACACAGAACGTGTCCTTGGAGGTAAACCAGCGGCTACGGCTGGACGTCGTTGGATCGCCGAGCACGATTGCCGAAGTAGCGACGGTTTCAGCAGAGATGCCACTGCTGCAGTCTACGACGGCGGGGATTGGGCAGGTCATCGAGGAACGCCAGGTCCAGGAACTGCCGTTGAACGGCCGCCAGTTTCTCGAGCTCTCGCTGCTGGTGCCCGGCGTGCACACGTCTCACGGCGCGCAAACCGGCAATACGACGGCGTTGTACTGGCGGCCCGGTCAAAATTCGGCGGTCAGCGTCACCGGCGGACGCCCGGCAGCGAACGCGTATCTGTTGGACGGCACCACGAACACGGATCCATCGTTCAACACCTACATCATCAGCTTGCCTCCCGACGCCATCAAAGAGTTCAAGATCGAGACGGGCACCTACACGGCGGAACTGGGTGGCGCCGGCACCGGCCAGATCAATGTCATTACCAAGTCCGGTTCGTCGTCGCTGCGCGGCACGCTCTACGACCACCTCCGCAACAGCGTGTTCGACGCGCGCCCCTTCAACAACCCCGACGAACTTCCACACTTCGCGCGCAATCAGTTCGGCGGCACGCTGTCTGGCCGCATCCCCGGCACACGGCACACGTTCTTCTTCAGCAGCTACGAGGGGCTGCGGAGCACGCAGGGGCAGTCGATGATGATGACGGTGCCGATCCCGCAGTGGCGGACGGGCGATTTTTCCCGCGCAACACCGATCTATGATCCCGCCACCGTCCGGCCGAATCCGGCTTTCGATGCGACGCGGCCGGTGACACCGGCAAATCCCCAGTTCATTCGCGACCAGTTTCCCGGCAACCAGATCCCGCTCGATCGCATCGATCAGACAGCGATGCGTGTCCTCCAGGAATTCGTCGTGCTCCCCAACATGGACGGTCAGGTCAACAACTATCTCGACACACGCGCCGAGCGTCTGACCGGTGATCTCGTCAGCGCCCGCGTCGATCACGCGTGGAGCGGAGGCGCGACGCTGTTCGGCCGTTACAGTGTGAGCCAGGAGGACGGCTACACGCCCGAGAACCTGCCGGGCTTTGGCGCCTTCCACGACAACCGCGTCGAAAACGTCACGGTGACGTGGATCAAGCCGCTATCCTCGCGGTGGCTGACCGAGGCTCGCTTTGGCGCCACGCGTATGCAGTTGCACCGGCTCGGCGAGAAGGCCAACGGCGACGATCTGATTTCACTGCTCGGGATCCGTGGCGTTGGGTTCGGCGGCGCCGACGCCTACGGATTGCCGCAGTTTAACGTCCAGGGATTCCAGCCGTTTGGCGATTCGCTGCTGTGCACGCCGTGCAAGTACGACAACATCCAGTTGCAGGCGGGCGACCGCATGGCGTTCGTCGCAGGATCACATTCAATCAGTTTTGGCGGAAATGTCCGGCGGTTCCGCTGGGACATGCTTGGGTTCTTTCAGAACCGCGGCTACTTCCAGTTCACGCCCGCGCTGACGAGCGCGTCAGGTCTCAACGACGGCACTGGCCAGGCGCTCGCGAGCTTCCTGCTGGGCATGCCCGCGCTCGCGCAGCGGCAGGCGGGATTGCCGTCAATGAACATGCGGCAGACCGGCGTCGACGGCTTCCTGCAGGACGATTGGCGCGTGCGACGCGATCTGACGCTGAACGTCGGCCTGCGCTATGAATTCCAGACCTCGCTCCACGACGTGCGGAAGATTCTCACCAACCTCGCCTGGGGAGCCGACGGGCAGCCGCAGGCGTTCGTCGGCGGACAGCAGGGTTATCCCAAGGGGCTGGTGTACGCCGACAAGAACAATTTCGCGCCGCGTCTCGGCATCAGTTACAACCCGCGCGGCGGTCGGTGGGTCCTGCGCGGCGGCTATGGCGTGTTCTATGAGTACCCGGAGATGAATCTGTGGTGCAACCAGGTGCACAACGTGCCACTCGTCTTCCCCGAGATAGTGCAAAGCGGCGCGATCGTGCCGGCGATGCAGGGCTTCAGCTTCGATCCGCCTGTGCTCGGCAAGACGCTCGTGGCGTTTACGGCAATCGATCCCTCTGGTCGTACGCCGCTGATTCAGCAGAGCAGCGCGAATATTCAACGTCAGCTGGGAGACAGCCTGGTGGTCGAAGCCGGCTACATTGGCGCATGGGGCAGAAACCTCGATCGATCCCGGCTTGTGAACAACGCCGCGCCCAGCCCACTGCCGCTCCGTCCGCGCCGGCCCGTACAGACGATCAGCTTCGTGCCGGGCACCATCCTGCCGAACACCATACCGATCGCGAGCATGACGTTTCCCGTCGGGCCGATCAATCAGCTCGAGAACACCGGCCGGTCCTCTTACAACGCGCAGTACGTTGTCGCACGCCAGCGGCTCGCGAAGGGGATGACGTTTCTCGCCAACTACACCTACTCGCATAGCGACAGCGACTCGCCGTCGTTCCGATCACCGGCGATGGAGCCTGAGGTGCCCCAAGATAGCTTCGATGTCGCGGCAGAGTGGGGGCCTGCGGGATGCGATATCCGCCACCGGTTCGTCGCAAGCGTGATCTATCAACTGCCATATCAGGCGTCGGCGACCCTGGCCTCCTCCGCCTGGAAAAAGACCGCGCGGGTGCTCTTCGGCGGCTGGCAGATCGCCGGGATCCTTCAAGCGCAGAGCGGATTTCCGTTCACAATCAGCGTGTTCGGCGACACCGCGAACGCCGGCGCTCTGTTGAACGTGCACCCGGTGCGCGCGAACGCTGTGCCTGGCGTGTCGCCGTATCTGCCCGCGTCGGAGCGAACCGCAGAGCGCTGGTTCAACACCGACGCGTTCGTGACCCCGCCGGCGTTCACCTTCGGCAACGCGGGACGCAACAGCGTCTATGGGCCGGGACTGCAGAAAGTCGACGTGGCGCTCCAGCGCACGTTCCCGATCAGCCGCGGCGCTGCGTTCGAGTTCCGGATTGAGCTCTTCAACGTGTTCAACACGACGAACTATGGGACGCCTGAGCGCTTCGTGAATACCCCTCAGTTCGGTTCCGTTACCATGGCCGCCACCTCGGCGCGACAGATTCAGCTCGTCGGGCGGCTCCGTTTCTAACTGCGGTCATGCGTTCTCAAATTAGATCCGTGCTGGAAGCCAGTGCGCCGTTCGCCCGATGAAGTGGCGTGCGGGTTCGGCCGGACCGGCCGCCTCTTCGCGTGCGAGCACTTCGACCTCGATCCCGACATGTTGTGCGTCGCGAAAGCGATGAGTGGCGGGCTGGCGCCCATTGGCGCGGTGATCATCGACAAGCGGACCGCCGCAAGAGGGCTGGACATCCTCGCGAGGTCGATCTAACCGCGTCGTCGTGGGTGTCGCAAGAAGGTCTTCGACGCGCGGTCATCATCCTATTCAAAGGCACCACCGCGATGGGGAAGCGGCGAAGCGCATCGACCGTGGCCCTCGGCGCGCTGATGACGTCCGCTCTTACGCTCCGCATGCACGCGGACTCGATCCATGTCATGATCCGCGCCGCGCTGGAAGCGTGCGCACGAGGTGCAGATGATGAAGCAGTTGGGATTCGTGTTGGTGCTGCTATCAGTGGCGTCGATCTGTTCCGCGCAAACAGCGAGTGAATGGAAGCCTGCCGAGACCAACGTGTGGAGCGCCGAGTATCCCCGCGTCGATCCCACTGGTCGTGTCGAAATCCGCATCAAGGCGCCCGATGCCGGGAAGGCACGGGTCAACTTCTGGAGCGGGCCGAAGATCGATATGGAGAAACAGACGGACGGGTTCTGGACCGTGATCACGCCGCCGTTGGTTCCCGGCCTGCACTACTACACGGTCATCGTCGATGGCGCGGAGTTCGCCGACCCCGGCAGCCACGCGTTCTTCGGCGGCGGCAAGCACGCGAGCGCCGTCGAGGTGCCGGAGCCCGGCGCCGACTACTATGCGATCAAGGACGTCCCGCACGGACAGGTCCGTGAGGTGTGGTACTCATCCAAGCCGACGGGAACGTGGCGCCACGCGCTGGTTTACCTGCCTCCCGACTACGACACTCAGACCAAAACGCGCTATCCGGTGCTCTACCTGCAGCACGGCGGCGGCGAGGATGAAACCGGCTGGATCCGGCAGGGGCGCGCGAACTTCATCCTCGACAACCTGATTGCCGAGGGCAAGGCGAAGCCGATGATCGTGGTGATGGCCTATGGCTACGCGCGACGCGCCGGCGAGCCGGTCGCGAGTCCGGCCGGCAGCCCTGCTCCGGGGACGCCGGAAGCGCGCCAGCGCACGATGCAGGACATGGCGTCAGCGTTTCAGGCCGACATGACCGATGCGCTGATCCCGTACATTGACTCCACCTTCCGGACCGTCGCCGACCGCGATCACCGCGCGATGGCGGGTCTCTCCATGGGCGGATTCCAGACTTTCCAAATCTCGCTCAATCGCCTCGATCTGTTCTCGCACATCGGCGGATTCAGTGGGGCCGGGGCGCTGGGCGGCCGTGCGCTCGATCCCAAGACCGACTTCAACGGCGCGTTCGCTGATCCGAAGGCGTTTGCCAAGAAGGTGCGGCTGCTCTGGCTGGGCGTCGGCACGGCGGAGCCGGAGCGCATGCGCGACGGCATCCGCGGCTTCCACAAGGCGCTCACCGACGCCGGGATCGTGCACGTGTACTCGGAGTCGCAGGGGACGGATCACGAGTGGCAGACCTGGCGGCGTAACCTGCAAGACTTTGCGCCGCGCCTGTTCCGCTGAGAGCGGACCTCGTTTCTCTTTGTCAAGCGCGCTCGTCAAACTCGCGCCCGCGAGCACCGGATCGTTCGCTTCGCCAGGAACCAGATCGCGCGGCGAGATCAGCGATCGGCTGGCGACCGCTTGTGTTGCGGGATAGGTTTTAGACGTACATGGGCCGCCGGCTACTCAGCGCCACCCAGCCCTTGACGATGCGGTAGATGAACCAGAGTCCGGTCAACAGGATCGGCACCCAGGCGATCAGCAGGCCAATGCCGAGCGTGACAAGAACGAAGAGCACGCACAGCGATACCCACAGCAGACCAAACCAGAACGTGCGAATCTGCCAGCGGAAGTGGGACTCGAGCCACGTGCCGCGAACGTCGCCGCGCTTCACGTAATTCAGAATGACCGCAATGATCGACGGCCAGCCGGTCAGGAACGCGCCCACGACGGTTGCCGCGCCAATGATGCCGGTCAGCAGACTGAATGCGTGAAGACCATAGATCACTTGGGTCCAGCCGATCAGGGACGATTCCGACGGCACGACGGGAAGGGGAATCGGCTCTCGCGCAGGTTCGTTCATCTCCACATCGTCTCATGCGCCGGGGCGAGTGCCAGTGGAATCGTAAGGTGCAAGAGCGCAGCAAGCCTACAAAGGACTTCAGTCCAACTGCAGTCCCACGAATCCCCAGACAGCTTGTTCGCGTCAGAGACTTTGAGGCGATGCGGCGTGCCGCCCGACCATCTCTTGCGCGCAGTGCGCGGCATCACGGACCGCGCACTCGAGCGGTTGTCGCCTGGGTCAGCGCGCTGTACGTGAACCTCGGGCGGCCATCGATCCCGCCCGAGCAATTGTCGCGCGCGTAGTTGCTGCAAGCGCTCTGGGTCGACCTCAGCGCACTTCGAAGGTCGTGACGACGGGGCGGTGATCGCTCGGCATCACGCCGTTGGCATCACGCGTGTCGTAGACCTGCGACGACTTCACCGAGATGTTTTGGGATCCCTTCGAATAGAAGATGTAGTCAATGCGCCCGTTCTTCGTTTCACCGTAATTGCCGGAGAAGGCCAGGGCGGTTCCCTGCGAACGGGCGACGGTCCACGAGTCGTAGAAGTGTTCGTTTAGATGCGCAATCGACGTCTGATCGGGCCACGCGTTCATATCGCCCGTCAGGATCTTGTCTTCCGACTTGGCCGCTGCCCACGTCGTCACTTCCGTGGCCTGCGTCAGGCGCAGCGATGGTGATTCGGGATCGAGGTGCGTCAGGAGGAAGGTGATCGGTCGGCCGTTCCACGTGAGCGTCGCTTCGGCAACGCTGCGATCGCCGTTGTGTACCAGCTCGTAGCGGTCGGTCGTGGCGAACGGCACGGTCGAGAGAATGAGATTGCCCTTGCCGTTCGCGCTCCACTGCCCGAACTCCTGCGCGAAGAGGTAGTACCAAGTTTTCCCCGTCTTGGCTTCCAGCAGATCCCTGTACACCTCGGGCTGATTCTGGTTGCCCCACCCGGTGAACTTCTCGATCTCGTTTAGCAGCACGACGTCGGGCATCATCCGGACTATCCAGGTCGCGAGGCGATCGGGATCGTACTTGTCGTCGCTGCCAAAGCCACCATGGTGCGTGTTCCACTGGAGCACGCGCATGGAGCTGACCGGCGGGTCCGGCGTCGGCGGTGGGTCCGGAGCCGGCGGTGGGTCCGGGGCCGGAGCCGGGGCCGCCGTACCGGTCGTCACTGTGAGCGTCGGTCGCTGCGCCGGGTCGGGCGCGGCGCCCGACCAAATCTGCTTGTAAGTCAGCCGGGTCAGCTCTCCCTCGCCCTCGTCAACGAGAAGGAGACGGGTGTACCGCGACGCGCCGAAGTCGCCGCGCACGACCGCCTGCACCAGCGCGGTGACATCGAACGTGACCCTCGAGTCGGCCTCAGCAGTTATGGTCTGGAGGTCGTACCGCGCACCACGATCGCCACCCAGTTGCGACCACATCTCACCCGTCCGCGGGCCGTTCCATGTGACCGTCGCCTGGTCGTATGAAGCCGTGAGGTGGTAGGCCGAGAGCTGGCGAGGCTCGCCATTACCGCCGGCAACTGTGAGCGTGAGATACGCGGACGCGATCGGTGTGTCGGGCGTCGTCGTGGTGTTGGTGTCGAACTCGAGCAGAATCCTGCGGTTCCACTCGTCGTACTGGCTGGCACGGGTCTCGAGAACGCTCGAGCTGCTCAGGTTCCTTGACGCATAGGAGCCTCCGCGGATGGTCGTTGCGCTCCCGTCGGAGAGCGTAATCGTCGTCTGCGCCGATACGGTGACGGCAGCGACGAAAAACAGGAAAGCGGCGTCGCAGGCGCGCCGGACGAATGCCTGGACATGCGTTGCAATCATGATCGTGCGAGCTCCTTGATCGACAGTTATTCCGGACTCTCGTTGACGCTCACTGAGTCGTGACGTCACGATCGACCGTGCCGCGCTTGTCAGCCGAATGTGGAAACGATGTCGGCGTCGGAGATGACTAGCGGTGGTCGATCGAACGTGACTGATCGATGCCGCTCGTTCATTCCTATCGGTGCTGCAACACGATTACGCCAGCACGCGCCGGTTCGTCGAAAGGTCGCGCGAGCAAGTGAAATGCCGCGACGCTCACATCTGAACGCACGCAATGACGACGTGCCGGGTACACATAAGCGGATCCTCACTCGTTGCCGGCCGCACCTGTCTTTTGCGCAACTCCATCCGCGCGTCGTTCTGCAGGTTGAAGAGAAGGAGTGGTTACAGAGAAGGAGTGGTTACAGCTCAGCTGAGAAAAAGCGCGAACCGCAAACGATTCGACCGGACCGCACCGTTGTACGCGGCGGCCCCGATGGTCGCGTTCCTCGTTGAACTCGTTTACGGCATGTTCGGTTGGTACGTCTATCGAGGCAGGCCCGGCCTGCTCGCGCTCATCATGTTCGGCAACCTGGCGAACCTATCGATCTTTTCAGCCAACATTCCTGGCCCCGAGCGGTACCTGGCTGGCCGCCCTCTCCTCCTCGTGACGTTCATCTTCGTGCAAATCGTCGTCTCATTGGTGCTCGTCGGCATCCTTGCGCGCCGTCACGGCGAGGCACCTGAAGAGACATGGCCCGGTGAGCGCCAGCTCGCCGCCGAGCATCGGTAGGAGGATGTCATGAGAACGGAAACCACCACCCAGCCAAAAATCGAACGAGCGATCTCAATAGAGGATAGAACACGAGGCGGGCGATGAAGGCGATCGTGGTGACGGACCAGGCTGCGGGATCGAGTGGTATGACGCTGTTGCAGCGGCCCGAGCCGCAGGCAGCGATAAACGACGTCGTCGTCGAGGTTCATGCGTCGGGATTCGTCCCGACTGAGCTGACGTGGCCGTCGACGTGGACCGATCGCCTCGGCCGTGACCGAACACCGTCGATCCCCGGGCACGAACTCGCCGGAGTGGTCACGGGCCTGGGCTATGGCACGACGGGTCTATCGGTGGGACAGCGGGTGTTCGGCCTTACGGACTGGTATCGCGACGGCACCCTGGCCGAGTTTGTGGCGATCGAGGCACGCAATCTTGCGCCGCTTCCGGGCGACGTGGACTTCACGGTAGGCGCGAGCCTGCCGATCTCGGGGCTGACTGCGTGGCAGGGACTGTTCGTGCATGGCCGCCTTCAGGCGGGGCAGAGCGTCCTCGTGCACGGCGGGGCCGGCGCAGTCGGGTCGATGGTGACGCAGCTCGCACGTGAGTTCGGCGCCTACACCATCGGCACCGGACGCGCCGCCGACCGTCAGAAGGCGCTCGACTTCGGCGCACAGGAGTTCGTCGACCTCGAGAACGACGTCCTCGAAGACGTCGGCGGAGTCGATGTGGTGTTCGATGTCATCGGCGGCGACATCGGGAAGCGGTCCGCAAGCCTGATTCGACCCGGAGGAACACTGGTGTCCATCGTCGGGCCGCCCGAGGCGCGGCCCGCCGATGGCCTGGCAGTCGACTTCGTTGTCGAATCCGATCGTGGCCAACTGAGTGAGATCATCCGGCGGGTGCGGGACGGACGGCTACGGACAAATATCGGCAACGTCTCGACGCTCGACGATGCTGTCGTCGCCTTCAACCCGACCCAGCGGATCAAGGGAAAAACGATCATCCGCGTCCGTCCGTGAGGACTCGGCAGGGCGAGCGGCTCTGCCCTCCTGGCGGATCCTTCACAACGGCGATGACAGGAACTCGCTTCGACCAGTCCGCCGGACAAAAACGAAGCTCTGTACTTCGCGCTACGTGTCGACCCTGCGGGAGTGTGAACGACCACTGTGTCAGAGGTGTGTCACATATCCCGTGAACCCGGGGTGAAGAGCGTCAGTTCCAGATTTCTGACTGCAGCCGTCTGAAGTCATGCGGGATGCGGCCAGGGCAGCCAGCCGCCACGCACGCGTGTTTCACGCTTCCGCGAAGATAGCGCGATTCAGCTCCGCCGGTGCCGTTGCGAGCCAGATAGCGATCAACGGCACCCGGCCGTGTCTGCTGGCGCCTGTCCTGGACCGGTGGGCTCTTCCCGAACGCGTGAGCAGCACGATCGGGACATCAGGACGCCCGTTGGAGATTTCAGATGATAGCCGCGTCATCAACCCAGCCCTCGACGAGGCTGAATCCTCTGAGCGCGCGACCTGAGGGTGTGCGTGGAAATACGACGCGGTGCGTGGGAACGATCAGGCCGTCGAACGTGCGGTGACCGTCACATTCGTGGACGGCCCGCGCCCATCCGCCCAACACGTCCGCCGAATACTCGATTCGGCGTAGGAGACCCGCCGCGTCGAAGTAGAAGCGTTGCTCGCGGCAGTGTGTTGGGAAGCCGGCAGGATAGGTCACGTGCAGCTGCCGCAGCATCGCGCCGCTGCGGTCTCGGAGCGGTGCGCCTTCGCGGCATTCGAACCCGCTCCACAAGAACACGAACGGCGTGACCGCGTAATTCCAGAGCGCATATCCCAGGAAATAGAGCAGGTCGAGATCGTCCCACGCGACGCGCCGGGTGACCGTGCCATCCGCGGACCACATCACTTCACGCTCCGCCACCGTTCGCGCGTCATCGCGGCGTTCGATTCGCACGTGCCGCCCGTCGAAATGACCGATCAGGCCTTTGCCGGGAAACGGTTCAAGGGCAAGGTAAACGCGCCGCGTGTCGACGCTGACATCGAACCAGCGCATGCGCGGGGATTGCAGTCGGAGCATCAGGATCCGTGCTCGCATGTGAATCCGCAGCGACAGGCGCCGAACCGCCGTCCATCGTTCGATGCCTCCATGAGCGGCGATCACTTCCATCAACAACGGTGTGGTCACGGCATCGCCCTCAGCGGCACCAGTCCAGCGATCTGCCAGATCGTCCGAACGTCGAAATCGGCTTCCGGACGTGTAGCGGCCCACCCCTCGATTGAACACTAGTACGGCCAGCGCGAGATAGCCAGCGGCGGCGAGACCAGCAGGCACACTTGCGGCATCGACGGCGCGCACGATCGCCAGCGGCGGATACCCGACGAAGCCCGCCCGCCGGTAGAAGCATGAACAGCAACAGGCGCAGGACCCCACGGACTGGTCGACGACGAGGATCGCGGGACGATTCTGGACGTAGTCGGCATTGACCGAATATCCGCCAAAGACTTCGATGCCCTGCGCGTGCAAGGGGGGCGCGGTCGCGAACACGAGGGATCGTCGCGGCACTGAATGGGGTCACGTGCATGTGCAGCCTCCTCATAAATCAGAACTGCACCGACAGACCGATGGACGGGGCGACGGGGAACCCGGTCCGCAGACCGCTCTTGAATTGGCCGGTCCG
>JBKPRU010000338.1:0-16281 GCA_046734675.1 Acidobacteriota bacterium | reverse complement strand
ACTTCGAGATGGCGATCGAGGGGAACGCCATTGCGGTGTCGTATGAGGGCACCGTTGACGGCGACTCGATGAAGGGAGAAATGAGCTACGGCGGGATGGCGGACGGGACCTTCACCGCGCAACGGCAGAAAAAATGACGGTTGCGCGGCTCGCGCTGGTCTCCGTCCTCCTCATGGGTACCATCGGGTTCAATCCGCTTCAACGTGCGGGTGGCGCCCCGCCCACCTTCACCTACAAGGTCGTCCGGTCGTACCCGCACGACCGACGCGCGTTCACGCAGGGGCTCATCTTCCGCGACGGCGTGCTGTACGAAGGCACGGGCATGAACGGCGAGTCGGCCATCCGCAAGGTGAAGCTGGAAACGGGCGAAGTCCTGCAGATGCACTCGCTCCCGCGCGAGTACTTCGGCGAGGGCATCACCGAGTGGAAGGGGTCGATTTATCAGCTGACGTGGCAGACCCAGATCGGGTTCGTCTATGACCTCAACACGTTTCAGCAGACGAAAACGTTCAATTACCGTGGCGAAGGGTGGGGTCTCACGCACGACGACAGCCGTCTGATCATGAGCGACGGCTCTTCGTCGCTGCGATTTCTGGATCCGGCGACGCTGCAGGAGACCGGACGCCTGCGCGTCCGCGATCACACCGGGCCGATCGATCAGCTGAACGAGCTCGAATACGTCCGCGGTGAGATCCTCGCGAACGTCTGGCAGACGCAGCGGATCGCGCGAATCTCGCCGAAGGACGGGCGCGTCACCGGTTGGATCGATCTCTCGGGCCTGCTGTCGCCGATGGACCGCGGCGGCGCCGACGTCCTGAACGGGATCGCGTACGACCCGGCCGGCGATCGCCTCTTCGTCACCGGTAAGTGGTGGCCGCGGCTGTTCGAGATCAAAATCGTCCCGCGCGGCGGCGGGCGCGGCGGCCGTCAACCGTAGATCCGTGGACGAACACGTCGTCGACGGCATGCGTTACCTGGAGGGCGGCGCGGGCTGGCCGGTCATCCTGCTCCACGCCTTTCCGCTGAACGCGGACATGTGGCGCCCGCAGCTGGCGGAGGTCCCGGACGGATGGCGGTTCATCGCGCCGGATCTGACGACGGTGCGCGTATCTGTTCCGCCTGAAGGCGGAAGCTACAGAGCAGGCGGAAGCGACGGGACAGGGCTCGACGAGTACGCGCGCGCGATCGTGCGCCTGCTCGACCGGCTCGAAATCGATCGGGCGATCATCGGTGGCATCTCGATGGGCGGATACGTGACGTTCGCGCTGTTCCGGCTCGCGCCCGAGCGCTTCAGCGGCGTGATCCTCGCCGATACCCGCGCGCAGGCGGACAGCGACGACGCGAAGGCGAATCGCGCGCGCATGCGCCAGCTCGTGGCGCGCGAGGGTGCGGCGGCAATCGCCGACGAGATGCTGCCGAAGCTGCTGTCGCGAGAAGCGGACGCCGAGGTCGTCGCGTTCGTACGACGGACGATCGAGGCCGTGCCCGCGACGGCGATCGACGCGGCCCTCGCCGCGATGATGGCGCGCCCGGATTCCACCGCGGACCTCGCGCGCATGTCGATTCCCACGCTCGTCGTCGTCGGCGAAGAGGACGAGGTGACGCCGCTCGCGGAAGCCGAGCGCATGCAGACGCGGCTGCCGCGCGCGCGGCTCGCGGTGATCCCCGGCGCCGGACACCTCGCGAACGTCGAGCGGCCGCACCAGTTCTCGCAAGCCCTCCATGACTTTCTCGTCGCGCCTATGTAATCTTGTACGGACATGCGCAACTTCGCCCTTGCTCTCGCGCTGGCAGCGCTTGGTGCGTCGCCCGGCCTGCGCGCGCAGTACACCCCGGCGCCCGGCATCGAGCTTCTGCACCGTCCGCTCGATCAGATCCTCGACATCCACGTGCGCGACGGCCTCGTCTACTACCGCGCGCTGAAAGGGGAGCGCGGCCGGCTCGATCGCTACATCACGTCGCTGAACGTTCCGTCGGCGACCTATCAGGGCTGGTCGAAGGCGCAGCAGATGGCGTTCTGGCTCAACGCCTACAACGCGGCGATCCTGCAGGCCGTCATCAATCACTATCCAATCCGTCCGCGCAGCACGAGCTATCCGGCCAACAGCATCAGACAGATCCCCGGCTACGAGCAGGCGCCGTTCCGCGCCGCCGGACGCAGCGTCACGCTCGAGCAGATCGAGAAGACGATCCTTCCCGAGTTCAAGGAACCGCGGCTCTATCTCGCGCTCGGCCGCGGCGCCGTCGGCAGCGGCCGCCTGCGCAGCGAGGCGTATTCCGGCGAGCGGTTGGAGAAGCAGCTCGCCGACCTCCAGCAGGAGTTCGTGAGCGATCGTCAGATGTACCGCACCGATCGCGGCTCGGGCGAGATCTCGGTGACGCCGATCATCAGCTGGCGCGAGCAGGAGTTCATCGCCGCGTACGCCGACAAGGCTGACCCCGTCTTCGCGCAGCGCTCACCGATCGAACGCGCCATTCTCGCTTTGATCAAGCCGGGCCTGCTGCCGCTCGAAAAGGAGCTCGTTCAGAAGAACGAGTTCAAGATCGTGTTCCACCAGTTCGACTGGCGCCTGAACGATCTCACCGGCGGCCGCATTGAGTAAGCCGAGCACCCGTTGGACCTGCATCTAGCGGACAGAGTAGCCATCGTCACTGGCTCGAGCCGCGGGCTCGGGCTCGCGAGCGCGCGTGCGCTCGTCGCCGAGGGCTGCCGCGTGTGCATCTGCGCGCGCGGCGCCGAGACGCTGGCGGAAGCCGCGATCGAAGTGGAAGCGGTCGCGAAGCGCCCCAACATGGTAGCGGCCGTGCAGGCTGACGTGTCGACGCTTCCGGGCATCGAGATGGTCGTCGCCCGCACGATCGAAACGTTCGGCGGCATCGACATCCTGGTCAACAACGTCGGCAAGGCCGCCGGATCGGATCTACTCGGCACGTCCGACGCGGAGTGGCAGGCGGCATTCGACGAGACGCTGTTCCCGGCGATCCGGGCGTCGCGCCTCACCGTGCCGCACATGAAGAACCGAGGCGGCGGCGCGATCATCATGATCGCGTCGATCTGGGGCCGCGAGTCGGGCGGCCGCATGACCTACAACGCGGTCAAGGCCGCGGAGATCAGCCTCGCGAAGGCGCTCGCCCAGCAGCTCGCGCCCGCCAACATCCGCGTCAACAGCATCGCGCCCGGCTCGATCATGTTTCCCGGCGGCTCGTGGCACAAGCGGCAGCAGGCCGATCCCCAGGCGATTGCCGCGATGATCGAGCGCGAGCTGCCGTTCGGCCGCTTTGGCCGTCCCGAGGAAGTCGGGAGTCTGGTCGCGTTTCTCGCGTCGCCGCGCGCCAGCTGGATCAGCGGCGCGTCCATCCCCGTCGACGGCGTGCAGGGACGCTCGAATCTATGATCGCCGGCAGTGTGACGGGCCGTCCTCCGTCATCCGTCCTCCGCCTTCCTCGATGATCCAGTCTGTTGCTGACGCCGTCTTCATGCCCTGGGTCGTCGGCGTGCTGCTTGGCGCCGGCGTCTGGCTCACCATCCGCACCGGCGTCGTGCAGCTTCGCCGCTTCGCCGACGCTTGGCGCGTCTCGTTCACTCGCCAGAGCAGCGGCGCGGCCGGCGCCCTCACGCCCTTTCAGGCGTTCATGACCGCGCTCGCGGCGTCGATCGGCACCGGCAACATCGCCGGCGTCGCGACCGCGATCGTGTCGGGCGGTCCCGGCGCGCTCTTCTGGATCTGGGTCTACGGGTTCTTCGCGATGGCGATCAAGTTCGCAGAGGCGACGCTCGGCCTGAGCTATCGCGAGGTGCGCGGCGCGACCGTGCTCTCCGGGCCGATGTATTACCTGCGCGACGGTTTGAAGTCGCCATTCCTCGCGTGGCTCTTCGCGCTCGTCGCCGCTGTCGCCGCGTTGACGACGACGCCGTTTACGCAGCCGAATTCGATCGCGCTCGTCATCAACTCCGTGTTCGGCGTCCCGAAAATCGCGATCGGCATCGTCGTCGCCGTGCTGACGTGGCTGGTGATCATCGGCGGGATCAAGCCGATCGGCCGCGCCGCCGAGCGACTGTCGCCGCTGAAGGTGGGCCTCTATCTCGCGGGCGGGGCGATCGTGATCCTCTTCAACGCGCCGCGCATCCCCGCCGTGCTCTCGGCGATCGTCGCGCAGGCGTTTTCGATGCAGGCGGCCGCCGGCGGCACGCTCGGCATGCTGGTCGCGATGCGCTACGGGATCGCGCGCGGCATCTACGCGAACGAAGCCGGCTACGGCACGGCCGCCGTCGCTTACGGCACCGCGCAGAGCGCGCAGCCGGTGCAGCAAGGCCTGAACGGCATTATCGAAGTGTTCACGGTCTCGTTCATCACGTCGACGATCAGCGCGATGACGATCCTGCTGACGGGCGTCTGGCAGTCGGGGATGACGAGCAGCGCCGCCGTCGCGGCGGGCTTCAATGCCGTGATGCCCACCGTCGGCGGCTGGATCGTCGCCTTCTGCGTGTTCCTCTTCGGCTACACGACGCTCATCGGATGGGCGTACTACGGCGAGCAGTTCTTCGAATACATCCTGGGCCGCAAGGTCACGCTCCCTTACCGCTGGATCTATTGCCTGCTCATTCCGTTCGGCGCCGTCACGCGCGTCGACGTCGTCTGGGCCTGGGGCGATCTCATGAACGCGCTGCAGGTCTTTCCTAACTTAATCGGCCTCATCGGTCTGAGCGGACTCGTGGCGCGCATCGCCCGAGAGCGACTGGCGGCACCCCATCGGACGTAGTGCTTTCGCCACTTGATCGCCTCACAGCCGCCTGTTAGTATCGATGCCCAATTCCTGCAGCTCCAGCAGGTTATCCGCGACGATGACGCCTAACACCCTGCCGGTGGTCTCCGGCGACAAGGACCAGCTCCTGCAACAGGTGATCGGACGGCTGGGTTTGTCGCCTCGGCCTGGCGGACCCGAGGCGGATCCGATCGTCACCACGACGAGGCGGCTGCCCGCGGTGGCGGCGTCGTATGCGCCGTTCCCTGAAGAGACCGACGTCCGGCTGGTGCGGGCGCTCGGCGCGCGTGGGATCGAACAGCTTTACACGCACCAGGCCGAAGCCTTCGCCCATGTCCTGGCCGGGCGCAACGTCGTCACGGTCACGCCGACCGCCTCGGGAAAGACGCTCTGCTACAACGCGCCCGTGCTCGACGCGATTCTGAAAGATCCATCGACGCGCGCGCTCTATCTGTTTCCAACCAAGGCGCTCGCGCAGGATCAGCTCGCGGAGCTGCACGCGCTGACCGAGCTGGCGATTCAACACGGCGGGCCCGAGATCGGCGTCTTCACCTACGACGGCGACACGCCGTCGGACGCGCGGCGCGCGATTCGCGGCAAGGCGCACGTCGTCCTCAGCAACCCCGACATGCTGCACTCAGGGATTCTGCCGCACCATCCGCGCTGGGCGAAGCTGTTCGAGAACCTGAAGTTCGTCGTCATCGACGAGCTGCACGCGTATCGCGGCGTGTTCGGGAGCCACCTGTCGAACATCCTGCGGCGGCTGCAGCGCGTCTGCCGGCACTACGGGTCGGATCCGATCTTCATCTGCTCGTCGGCAACGATTGCGAACCCGCGCGAGCTGGCGGAAGGTCTGACCGGACGGCCATTCGAGCTCATCGATCGAAGCGGCGCGCCGCGCGGCGAGAAGTTCTTCCTCTTCGTCAACCCGCCGGTCGTGAACGCGCAGCTCGGCATCCGGCGCTCGTACCTCTCGGAGGCGCGGCGGGTTGCGCTCGAGTTTCTGAAGCACAACCTGCAGTTGATCCTCTTCGCGCAGAGCCGTCTCGCGACCGAGATCCTGACGACGTATTTGAAGGATGCGTATCACGGGCCGCCGGGATCGGCGGACGTCATCCGCGGCTATCGCGGCGGCTACCTGCCGAACCGCCGTCGCGAGATCGAGCGCGGGCTGCGCGACGGGCACGTCCGTGCGGTCGTCTCGACCAACGCGCTCGAGCTCGGCATCGACATCGGCGCGCTCGACGTGTCGATCATGGCGGGCTATCCCGGTACGATTGCCGCGACCTGGCAGCGGGCCGGCCGCGCCGGCCGGCGATCGACGCGATCGGCGGCCGTGCTCGTCGCGAGCAGCGCGCCCATCGACCAATACATCGTCCGCAACCCGTCGTACTTCTTCGATGCGTCTCCCGAGCACGCACTGATCAACCCGGACAACCTCCACATCCTGCTCGATCACGTGAAGTGCGCGGCGTTCGAGCTGCCGTTCGGCTCCGACGACAGCTTCGGCGGCGAGAACCTGCAGGAGATTCTGTCGGTGCTCTCGGAGGAGGGCTTCGTCCATCAGGCCGATGGTCAGTGGAACTGGACGAACGAGTCGTATCCCGCCGACGCCGTGAGCTTGCGATCGGTGTCGTCCGATAACTTCGTCGTGGTCGACATCACGAACCAGGAGCGCGTCATCGGCGAAACCGATTTCAGCAGCGGTCCCGCCACGCTGCACGAAAAGGCGATCTACCTCGTCGAAGGCGCGCTGTTCCAGGTGGAGCGCCTCGACTTCGACGGGCGCAAGGCCTACGTGCGCGCGGTCGACTGTGACTATTACACCGACGCGATTACGTACACGAAGGTGACGATTCTTGACACCTTCGGAGAGGATGACGGAGGACGGAGGACGGAGGACGGGCTGTCATTTGAAGCGTTGCTTCCGGCAACCGACACCCGACAACCGGCAACCGCGAACGCGAAGCGCTCGCACGGGGAAGTGCACGTCGTGTCGCGCGTGGTCGGCTTCAAGAAGATCAAGTTCTACACGAACGAGAACGTCGGCTCGGGCGAGCTCGATCTGCCGGAGCAGCAGATGCACACCTCGTCGTACTGGATGACGATCCCGGCCGCAGTGATGGCGTCGCTTCCCTATGGAGGCGACGACAAACGCGACGGCGTGATCGGCCTTGCGTTCGCGATGCGCAACATCGCGCAGCTGCTGCTGATGTGCGATCGCCACGACATCGGCCTGTCGGTCGACGGCGGGTCGCTCGAGCGCGCGACGCGGACCGGCGGCAAAGGTGGTGGAGTGCCGGAGGCGCTCGCCGTCGACCCCAACGTGTTCATCTACGACAACTATCCCGGCGGCATCGGCTTCAGTCGTCCGCTGTTCGACATGCACGGACTGCTGCTCGAACGCACGCACGACCTGATCGCCGGCTGCCCGTGCGAGTCCGGCTGTCCGTCGTGCGTCGGACCCGAAGGGAACACGGGACCGCATGCGAAAGATGTCGCGCTATTGATCCTCACGAGACTCCTCGAGGCCGCGGTCGCGTAATGGATCTGACCTCGCGGCTGCGTTCGATTGTCAGGCCCGCCGGCCAGCCGCTTCGCGAGCTCACTTACGAGCCCGACACCGGACGCTACGAAGCGTCGATCGACATCGATCGGGTGGCGGACGTCCTCGGCGGACGCGTGGTCGTCAACGCGTTCGGCCGCGCGCTGGTCATCGATCGCCGCTACGAGTCGGACCGCTATCACGGGCAGTCGCGTATCGGCGACTGCGAGGTGTGCGACGACCAGTGCCTGCAACTGCTCGATCCTGGGCTGCCGTCGCCTGACGGCAGCGGTGAGCGGACGCTCTTCATCGACCTCGAAACCACCGGGCTGAGCGGGGGCGCGGGCATGGTGGCGTTTCTCGTCGGCTGCGGCTGGTTCGACATGGGCGCGTTCCAGGTGCGGCAGTTCCTGCTGACCAGCTACGCCGCTGAGCGGGCGCTGTTGAGCGCGGTGGCGGACTGCCTGGACGCGACGTCGCTGCTCGTCTCCTATAACGGCAAGACCTTCGACGTGCCGGTGATGGAAACGCGGTGGATGTTCCACCGCATGCCGATGCCGCTCGAGTCGGTTCGCCACTTCGACATGCTGCACCCGGCGCGGCGCCTCTGGCGGACCCGTACGGCCGCCATGGACGATGGGGAAGGGGGATGCCGGCTGTCGACGCTCGAGCGCGTCCTGTGCGACGTGACGCGGGTTGGCGACGTCCCCGGCCTCGAGATCCCGGCGCGCTACTTCCGGTTCCTTCGCACCGGCGACGCCCGTCCGCTCGAGCCGGTGCTCGAGCATAACCGCATCGACCTGGTGTCGTTGGCCGCCGTCACGGCGCATGCTGTGCGGCTGGTGCAGGGAGGGATCGATCGCTGCCGTGATGCAGCGGAAGGGCTTGCGCTCGGCAAGGTGTTCGAGAAGGCCGGATGCATCCAGCGCGCGATGACCTGCTTCGAGCGGGCCGCGGACGACCACGCCACCCACGTCGATGTCCGCGCGGAAGCGATCTACCGGCTGGCCGTCCGCCTGCGTCGCGATCGCCGCTTCGATGAGGCCGCCGTCCAGTGGCGTCGGCTGCTCGATCTGAAGCAGGGACGCTTCGGCCGCCGCAGCCAGCTGCTCGCGCCGCTGCGTCAGTTCGCGACCGAGGCGCTGGCCATCCATCACGAGCACCGCGAACGCGACTACGAAGGCGCGCGTGAGCTGACGCTGCGTCTGCTGGACGAGGGCGACGGTCCCGACGTCGGCGTCCGCCCCGACCGCGCCCGTCATCGCCTCGCCCGCCTCGATCGCAAGCTGGCGCGCCAGAACGACACGCCGCTGCTGGGCATCTAGCGCATCACGATATGAACGGGCTGGTGCTTCAGTGCGGCGGCCCGACCGCGGTCGTCAACGTGTCGCTCGTTGCCCTCCTGCGGCGATGGCGCGCGCTGCATCCCGCGGCAACGTTGTGGGGCGGACGGCACGGTGCGAATGCGCTCCTCGCGTCAGACTGGATCGACCTGTCGTCCATCGATGACGAGTGGCTCGCGGCCGCGGATGCGTCGCCCGGCATGGCGCTCGGCGGCGGACGCGATCGCCTGAACGATCGCCAGCTCGACGAGGCGATCGCGATGCTCGCGTCGCGCTCGATCGACACGCTGTTCCTGATCGGCGGCAACGGAACGATGGCCGCGGGACGCGCCGTCGCGGCGCGCGCGCGAGAGCTGCACGTGCCGCTCCGGATCGCCGCGGTGCCCAAGACAATCGACAACGATATCCCGTGCACCGACGTCTGTCCGGGATTTCCGAGCGCCGCGCGGTTTCTGATCGACGCCGTGCGAGACATCGCCGCCGATCAGTCGGCGATGCGCGGCTACGAGCAGGTCGTGTTGATCGAGGCGATGGGGCGGCATGCCGGCTGGCTTGCCGCGTCGACGCTGGCGGCACGCGCTCGGCCGCATGACGCGCCGCATTTGGTGCTCGTGCCCGAACAGCCGTTCGACGAGTGCGCCTTTCTCGACGCGGTGCGCGCGCAGCACGGCCGCGACGGCCTCTGTATCGTGACGGTTGCCGAAGGGGTGCGCGATGCGGGCGGTCGATTCCTGACCGAGCGTGGCGCCGACGCGGCGCTCGAGCGCGACGCATCAGGACAGATCATTCTCGGGCGCAGCGGCGGCCCGCTGCCGTATCTGGCGTCGCTGGTCCGGGATGGGCTGGGACTTCGCTGCCGTCTCGTACGGCCGGACGTGCTGCAGCGCTGCTCGCGCGCACACGTGACCGGCGTCGATCGCCGAATTGCCGCGCTCGCAGGCGCCGCAGCGGTCGATGCGGTGGGCGCGTCGTTGGAGCCCGTAATGGTGGCGCTCGGAAGCGACGGGAATCAGTGGCGAACCGAGCTGGTCCCGCTGGAGCGGATTACAGGCGAGCGCACGCTGCCGCCGGACTTCGATCCGGCCGTGCTCCTGAGGCTGGTGTCGCAGACCGGGTCTAAAGACCCGGCCTACGTACGTGTCGAAGATGCGAACGAGCGGAGCGAGTGAGCCACGCGAACGGAGCGGGGCGAGGGCCCCCGCGAGAGAGCGTGTTGGGGAGTCCGAGGGGCGACGCCCCTCGGTTAAGAACGCGTAGCGGTGGTCTTCTTGTTGGCGGCGGTCTTCGCGGACTTCGCCGCGGCCTTACGGGTCTCGGAGGTCTGCGCGCCGAAGCGCTTGGTGAACCGCTCGACGCGGCCCTCGGTATCGACCAGCTTCTGCCGGCCCGTGAAGAACGGATGGCAGTTGTTGCAGATCTCGAGGTGCAGCTCCGGCTTGGTCGAGCGCGTCTTCCACGTCGCGCCGCACGCGCAGCGGGCCTCGACGTCGAAGTACTTGGGGTGAATGCCTTCCTTCACTGGTGCTCCTTGGGACGCTAACAAAAGGGTTATTATACCACACCGCTAAAGCACTGACTGCTCAGGGGATATCGATCCAGCGGTCCCAGCGGTGGCCTTTCAGCTCGGCCAGCAGCGACGGCGGGAGCGCCTGCCCATCGCTCGCGCGCATGTTGGCCTCCACGTTCTTCAGCTTCCGCATGCCGGGGATGACGGTGCTCACGGCTGGATGCTGCAGAATGTGCCGCAGCGCGAGCTCCGGCATGGAGCTGCCCTTCGGCACGAGCGGCCGCAGCTTCGCCACTCGGTCGAGCGTGTTGCGCAGGTTCTCCGGCTGGAAGTAGATGTTGCGGAAGTCTCCCTGGGGCCACGTGCTGTCGGGCGTCAGCGTGTCGGTGAGGCTCCCCTCGTCGAACGGCACGCGCGCGATCACCGCGATGTTGCGGCGCTGGCATTCCGGGAAGAGCTCGTCTTCGGGCGCCTGATCGAAGACGTTGTAGACGACCTGCACGGCGTCGATCAGCCCGGTCGCGAGCGCCGCGAGCACGTTCGCCGGCTGCCAGCGGTTGATGCTGATCCCGATGGCGCGCGTCAGGCCTTCTTCCTTCAACGCCGAGACCGCGCGCTGCCACCGATCGTCGTTCGCCCACGCGTCGGTCCAGACGTGGAACTGCTGCAGGTCCATCGACTGCACCCCCATGTTGCGGAGGCTCTTCTCCGTGTACTCGCGGATGTAGTCGGCGGGGAACACCTCGTCGAGCGTGAAGTGATCGCGCGCCGGCCAGGTGCGGTTCTTCGGCGGGATCTTCGTCGCGGTGTAGAGACGCGTGCCGGAATGGCGCTTCAGCAGCCGGCCGAGCAGCTGCTCGCTCTTGCCGTCGCCGTAGGCCCACGCGGTGTCGAAGAAGTTGCAGCCCAGTTCCACCGCGCGGTCGAGGGAGCGCTCCGATTCCTCGTCGAATGAGCCGGTCCACCCGGCCATGCCCCACATGCCGTAGCCGACCTCGGAGACCTGCCACCCCGTGCGCCCGAACGTTCGATATTGCATCCGGCGATCATAATCCGGCCGGCGGCGTGTCGCTATTGCAGCGATTCGATGCCTCATCGGAACTTACCAGCCGATTGGCCTTCCGGCATTCTGCTGATCGAGCCACGTTTTGAGAGGAGCGAAGTACTCCGCGATGGCGCTGGCGTCCAGTTGCCGTTCCCCGGTGAGGACTTCGAGCGCGTCCGGCCACGGCCGCGACGCACCGAGTTCGAGCATGGCCTGCAGCTTTCTGCCCGCTTCCTTGCTGCCGTAGATCGAGCATCGGTGGAGCGGCGTCGTGCAGCCGGCCGCCTTGGCCAGCGCGCGGTGGAACTGGAACTGCAGAATGTTGGCGAGGAAATAGCGTGCGTAAGGCGTGTTCGCGGGGACGTGATATTTGGCGCCGGGATCGAAGAATTCCTCTCCGCGCGGCGACGGCGGCGCGACGCCCTGGTAGCGCAGCTTGAGATTCCACCACGCCTGGTTGTACCGCGCGGGAGGCGTCTTTCCCTCGAACACCTGCCAGCGCCATGCATCGACGAGCATCCCGAAGGGCAGGAACGCAACCTTCTCGAGCGCCGCCCGCAGCAGCAGGGCAGTGTCGCCGGACACGTCCGGCGCTTTGTCGAGGAGACCGATCTTGACGAGATATTCCGGGGTCACGGACAACGCGAGCGTGTCGCCGACCGCTTCGTGGAAGCCATCGTTGGCGCTGTCGCGAAGGATCAGGGGCAGCGCGCTGTAGGCGCGCTGGTAGAAGTTGTGCCCGAGCTCGTGATGAATGGTGGTGAAATCCTCCTGAGTGATGTCGATGCACATCTTCAGGCGAACGTCATCGACCGCGTCGATGTCCCAGGCACTTGCGTGGCAGACGACCTCCCGGTCGCGCGGCTTCACGAACAGCGACCGCTCCCAAAACGTCTTCGGCAGCGGCGCGAAGCCGAGGGACGTGAAGAAACGCTCGCCGATTCGCACCATCTCGAGCGGGTCGATCTTCCTCTCCTTCAGGATCTCGGTCAGCGAGAACGTCTGCTCGTTGCCGGGAGGAGCGACGAGCGGAAACACGTTGGACCAGTCCTGCTGCCAGAGGTTCCCGAGCAGGTGCGCGGGAATGGGGCCTTTCTCAGGCACGGCCTCGCCGTACTTCTCGCGCAGCTTGTGCCGCACATACGCGTGAAGCGAGAGATACAAGGGCCTGAGTTGCTGGTACACGCGCTCCATGTCCGCCGCAAATGCCGCCGGCGGCATGTCGTAGCGGCTTCGCCACATGACGCCGGTATCGGCATAGCCGAGGACGCGCGCGCCCTTGTTCGACAACTCGACGAAGCGCCCGTAGTCCTTGCGCATCGATGCCGCCGCGTTGTGCCAGCCTTCCCAGACTTCCCGCAACCGCCGCGGGTCCCGGTCCTCGGCCATGATCTCGGTGATCTTCTCGATATCGACGCACTCCGCATTCGGTGCAGGGCAGTACTTCGCGCGGCCGTACGCGCCTTCCATTCCCGCCACGAGCCGGGCCAGCTCCTCCGCCTCCTTTCTCTCGGGCGGCGCCGACATCGTGAGGGTGTTCTTCAGAACCTCGAGCTGCCGGCGATCCTCGGCGGGGAGTTGCACGCCATCGAAGCGCGAGGCCTCTTTGGCATATCGCGTGTTCGCCTCGATCGCGGCTTCACTGGCCTCGGCGGACAGGATTTCCGTGTCGGGCGTGATGTACGTCGACTGAACCCATCCGGCTCGATTGGCCCTGACCACGAGCCGAAGCAGCTCACGATTGGCCTCTTCGAGGAAGGCTCGAGCGTCGGAGGCAGCGCGGCGCGACGTCTGAGACGCCGCGGGCCCGGGCTGTCCGGCCGCCTTGACGGCGATCGCGCTCAGTGCCACGGTTGCGGAGAACAACAGCGCAGAAAAGATTCGCATGCAGGCCCTCACTCCAGTTTCACGCGCGCGACGCCGATGGCCATCGTGTTGGCCGGCTTGGCCGCCATCAGCGCGTCCCAGTCCGGCGGCTGTTCGAACCCGGTGTAAAAGACGGTGAACGTGCCGTCCCCTTCGTCGACGAGCCCGAGCGGCGTGCGGATCTCGTGCGACCACTGGCCCTTCTCACGCTGCAGCGAGAGCGCCTGTCCGGCCGGCCAGTGAATGCCGTCAGCGGAGATGCTGTAGCCGATCGCGTCCGCCTCCTTGTTCGTGTCGTAGACGGCGATGTAGCGGCCGTCGGCGAGGCGCGTGACGATCGGGTTTTCGATGAAGACCGTTTCGATCGGCAACGGATTCACGTTCGGCACGCGGCGCCACGGTCCGCCGATCGACGTCGAGGTCGCCAGGCCGACGCGCCAGTACTCGATCGGCAGCTTCTCCGTCTTCGCGCTGCCATAGAGCGCGTACCACGTGTCGCCGACGCGATACGGAAAGAACGAGTCCGTCCCTTGAAGGCCTTCCCACTTTTCCGATTCCGCTCCGGGCTCCAGGACGATCCCGACATCGCGATACGGTCCGCTCACGCCGTCAGGCCCGGCGACGTTCGACACCGCGCGCCAGATCCGGCCCTCATGATTCATCCGAAACGCAGCCCCCGTGTTCGGGGCGGCGCGATACGCGACGTAGAACAGGTTCCATCGGCGGTCGCCCTCGTCGTAGACGGGAAGCGGCGACCACAGCGCGGCGCGCGGATCCTTGCCGGCGAATTCGCCGCTCGACTCGAACACCGTCGCCACCCGCGTCCACCGCACGCGATCGGCGCTCTGCCAGTGCGCCAGCTTCATGCGGACCCATATCGGATCGCCAACCATTTCCGAGGTGAAGAGGTGATACGTCGACCCGACCTTCACGACGCGGCCTCCCTCGAACCCGTACTTGTTGCGGCCCGCGCCCGGCGTGCGGGTCGTGATCACGGGTGTGGGATGCGCGTCGACGAGCACAAGGCGCGCTTCCGGCGCGAGCGAGAGGACGGCGAGAGCAATCGCGAAAAATAGGCGCATTTGCGGTATTGTATGCGTCCATCGGCGTCGCTCCTCTGGAGGGTTCATGTTCCGATTCGACGCAGAAAAGAGCGTGCATTTCTGCGACGGCATGCGGCGCCGCGATTTCCTGCACGCGGGCTCGCTGGCGCTGCTGGGGTTCACGCTCCAGGACTGGGCCGCGCTCAAGGCCGCCGGGCGCGTCGACACGTCGCGGGACGTCAACTGCATCATGCTGATGCTGGTTGGCGGCCCCAGCCATCTCGACACGTGGGACATGAAGCCGGACGCGCCGGCTGAGATTCGCGGTCCCTACAAACCCATCCCGACCAACGTCGCCGGCATCCAGGTCAGCGAAATCTTCCCGCGCATGGCGAAGCACGCCGACAAATACGCGCTGCTCCGCTCCGTGTATCACACGGGCGCCGGCGTCCACGATGTCGGCCACCAGTACATGCAGACGGGCCGGTTCTTCCAGTTCGGCAACGAGCAGCCGCACATCGGCTGCGTCCTCAGCAAGCTGAAAGGACCGAAGGGGGACGCGCCGCCGCACGTGCTGCTGCCGCGGCCGATCGGCAACACCGGCGGCAACCTGCCGCACGGGCAGAACGCGGGCTTCCTCGGCAAGACCTACGACCCGTTCGTGCTCAACGCGGACCCGTCCGCGCCGGACTTCGAGGTGCCGGACCTGCTGTCGCCAGACTACCTGCCGCCGATTCGCGTCGACGGACGCGCATCGATGCGCAAGCTGGTCGACCACGCCGTCTCGCATCTCGAATCGATCCCCGACGCGCGCCTGCTCGACAGCAACTTCGAGTCGGCGTACCGAATGATGTCGTCGCAGACCGCGCGCGACGCGTTCGATCTCTCGAAAGAGGACGATGGGACGAAGAACCGCTACGGCCGCAATCGCTTCGGCATGAGCTGCCTGCTCGCCCGGCGGATGGTCGAGCGCGGCGTGCGCTTCGTCACGGTCAACATGTTCGAGACGGTGTTCAACGAGATCACCTGGGACATCCACGGGTCGGCGCCGTTCAGCCCGATCAGCTGTTATCGCGATCTGATCGGACCGATGTTCGACAACGCCTACAGCTCGCTGCTCGAGGATCTGCACGACCGCGGTCTCCTCACCAGCACGCTCGTGCTGGCCATGGGTGAATTCGGTCGCACGCCGAAGGTGAATCCCGCGGGCGGGCGCGATCACTGGACCAACTGCTGGACGATCCTGATGGGCGGCGGCGGCATCAAGGGCGGCCAGGTGATCGGATCGTCGGACGAGATCGGCGGCTATCCGAAGGACCGGCCGATTCCGCCGCAGGACGTCGCGGCGACGATCTACAAGGCGCTCGGGATTGACGTCGAAACCCCGCTCATCGCCGCCGCCAATCGCCCGGTGCCGGTCGTCGACTACGGGCACCCGCCGATCCGCGAGCTGTTCTGAGCCACGGCTTGCGACGAACGTCCACCACGGATGGAGACGGATGGACCCGGATGAAGATGCCGAGACGCGCGCTCACGCTCATCGTCTTTGCGGCGCTCGTGTGGGCGGGCGCGATTGCGCTCCACGCGCGCGCGGCCGATCCGGACGGCTCGCTGATCATCCTGCCGGAGCGCATCGTGCTGCGCGGGCAGGGCAGCCACCAGCAGCTGCTCGTCGAAGCGCTGGACGCGCGTGGCGCCGCGGTCGGCAACCACACGTCGGCTTCGACGTTCTCCTCGTCGAACGCGAACGTCGCCACGGTCGACGCGAACGGTGTCGTCACCGCGGTCGCCGACGGACGGGCGATCGTCACGGCGCGCAACGGCACCCGCACGGTGACCACGATCGTCGAGGTCGAGCGCGCGTTCGCGCCGTACCCGCTGTCGTTCCGTAATCACGTCATCCCGGTGCTGACGCGCGCCGGCTGCAACTCCGGTCCCTGCCACGGCGCCGCCTCGGGCAAGAACGGCTTCAAGCTCACGCTGCGCGGCTACGATCCGGATGCCGATTACCTGACGTTGACGCGTCAAGCGACGGCGCGCCGCGTGAATCGCGTCGAGCCCGCGCGCAGCCTCATGCTGCTGAAGCCCACGCAGGCGGTCTCGCACGGCGGCGGGCGGCGGTTCGCCGCCGATTCCCCCGAGTACCGCGTCATCGCGCAGTGGATTGC
>JBKPRU010000337.1:0-7295 GCA_046734675.1 Acidobacteriota bacterium | reverse complement strand
TCTGTACCTTCCGTCGGTTCTTCTAGGGCTATAGGTTAGACGCGGCGCGCCGCCAAAAGGTCGCCAGCCCGTCTATTGTGGCCACGGACCGGCTATTTCCGCATAGACCGTGTCCATCCGTGGTCACTACTCCCTGGGCGCCGGCTCGCGATCGCGGCGATGATGGTCGCCGTGCCGCGGCCCCCGATGGCGGTCGCCGCGCCCGCGGTCGCCGCGGTCCCCTCGGTCGCCCCCGTGGCCCTCGCCACCACCACCCTGCGGTGTTTCGGCACCTTCGGGCGGCGCGAGTAGGGCCTTGCGGCTGAGCCGAATCTTGCCGGACGGATCGATGTTGATGACCTTCACCATCACCTGATCCCCTTCCTTCATCTCGTCGCGCACGTCCTTGACGCGATAGTGCGCGATCTCGGAGACGTGAAGGAGACCGTCGAGGCCCGGCATGATCTCGACGAACGCGCCGAAGTCGGTGATCCGCTGCACCTTGCCCATGTAGGTCTTATTGAGCTCCGGCGTGGCGGTCAGTTCCTGGATGATGCCGATCGCCTTCTGCGCCGACGCTTCGTCGGCCGACGCGACGTTCACGCGGCCATCGTCTTCGACGTCGATCTTCACGCCGGTGCGCTCGATGATGCTGCGGATCATCTTGCCGCCCGGTCCGATGACGTCGCGGATCTTGTCGACCGGGATCCGGATCGTCACGATGCGCGGCGCGTACGACGACACGTTGTCGCGTGCGCCGGCGAGCGTGGCCTGCATCTTCTCCAGGATGAACATCCGGCCGACGTGCGCCTGCTCGAGCGCCTTGCGCATGATGTCCATCGTGATGCCGCCGACCTTGATGTCCATCTGCAGCGCCGTGATGCCCGCGCCCGAGCCCGCGACCTTGAAGTCCATGTCGCCGTAGTGATCTTCTGCGCCGGCGATGTCGGAGAGGATCGCGTACTTGCCCGAGTCCTCGTCCATGATCAACCCCATCGCGATGCCCGAGACCGGCGCCTTCAGCGGCACGCCCGCGTCCATCATGGCAAGCGAGCCGCCGCACACCGACGCCATCGACGAGGACCCGTTGGACTCGAGGATGTCCGAGACGACGCGAACGGTGTAGGGGAACTTGTCTTCCGCGGGAATCATCGACGCGAGCGCGCGCTCCGCGAGGGCGCCGTGGCCGATCTCGCGGCGGCCCGGGCCGCGCAGGAACTGCACTTCACCGACCGAGAACGGCGGGAAGTTGTAGTGGAGCATGAAGCGCTTCCACGTCTCGCCGTCGACGGTCTCGACCTTCTGCTGATCCTCGGCGGTGCCGAGCGTTGCGGTCACGAGCGCCTGCGTCTCGCCGCGCTGGAAGACCGCCGAGCCGTGCGTGCGCGGCAGGACGCCCACCTCGATGCTGATCGGACGAATCTCGTCGAAGCGGCGGCCGTCGAGGCGCTTGCCGCGTTCGAGCGCTTCGTCGCGCATCACCTTTTCCTTCAGCTCCTTGAAAATCTGCTTCGCCTCGGTCCGCCGCTCGACTTCCTCCTCGGGAATGCTGGCGACGAGCTCGGCGAGCACCTGGTCGACCGTCTCGTAGTTCTCGAGCTTCTGCTTGATCCGCATCGCGTCGGCGAGCGGCATGTAGACCTTCTCTTCGACCTCGCGGTAGAACTCGCGGCTGATCTCCCTCTTCGCGACCTCGACCTTCTTCTGCCCCGCGGCCTTCGCCAGCGCGTCGATGCCGGCAACGATCTCCTTGATGGCGGCGTGCGCCTGTTCGAACGCGCGCACGACTTCTTCCTCCGAGACCTCACGCGCGCCGGCCTCGACCATCACGATCGCGTCGTTCGTGCCGGCGACGATGAGGTCAAGGCGGGACTGCTTCCGCTGCTCGAACGTCGGGTTGATGATGTAGTCGCTGCCGATGAGGCCTACGCGCACGCCGGCAATGGTCTTCGTGAAGGGAATCGACGAGAGTGCCAGCGCCGCGGACGCGCCGGTGATCGCCAGCACGTCGGAGTCGTTCTCGGCGTCAGCCGACAGCAGCAGCGAGATGATCTGCGTCTCGCGGCGCCAGCCCGCCGGGAACAGCGGCCGGATCGGCCGATCGATCAGGCGGCTCGTGAGCACTTCCTTTTCGCTCGGCTTGCCTTCGCGCTTGAAGAAGCCGCCCGGGATGCGGCCGGACGCGTAGGTGTATTCGCGGTAGTCCACCGTCAGCGGCAGGAAATCGATGCCTTCCCGCGGGTTCGCGGCCGCGCAGGCCGTGACCAGGACGACGGTGTCGCCGGAGCGGACCAGGACAGACCCGTCCGCCTGCTTGGCGAGGCGTCCCGTCTCGATCGAGATGGTTCGTCCGCCAACCGTGATGTCGCGTGTGTGCATGGTGAATCTTTCTGAAATGAGCTGCGCCAGCTTTCCTGTGTGGGCTTCTGACTCCGGGCTTCAGGCTTCGGGCCTGAGTGGCTCAGACCGCCGGGTGGCACGTCGCACCGCAACATGCCTGATGCCGGGGGCCTGACGCCCGAAGCCGTTTACTTGCGGATGCCAAGGCGCTTGATGAGTTCCGCGTAGCGGTCCGTGTCCTTGCGCTTCAGGTAATCCAGCAAGCGGCGGCGCTGACCGACGAGCTTCAGCAGCCCGCGGCGCGAGTGGTGATCCTTCGCGTGCGCCTTGAAATGGTCGGTGAGGTAATTGATACGCTCGCTGAGGAGCGCGACCTGCACTTCGGGGGAACCGGTGTCGCCGTCGTGCGTGCGATAGCTCCCGATGACTTCTGTTTTGCGGTCCTTGCTCAGCACATGTCCTCCACACGCACGGCCCAGAACCCTCGGCGGGTCATCGCCGCACCAGGCCGCCGTTGCGCCACCTTTCGCGTGGCTCTATTTAGAGACGAATCAACATTTTACACCAACACTGTGACGGGGTGCAAAGCGAGATCGGCGCGTGCTTCCGCGATCGCGACGAGCGCGCCCGAGGCGTCCAGCAGGCGTACCCGGGCGTCGTGGGGCAGCGCTGCCGGCCGCCCCGCGACGTGTTCCGGCATCACGGCATTGCCGTGGGCCGCCCGCCGCGCGCCCTCCGCCAACAGCGTGACCGGTGCATACGCCGCCACCAGCGCGTTCATGGGCAGCAGCGCGGCGCGGGCGCGCTCGGGATCGTTCGCGAGCGTGTCGAGCGAGACCGCCTGGCCGATGCGGAACTCTCCGGCGCGCGTCCGCCGCAGCGCCTCGAGGTGGGCGCCGCAGCCGAGCACCTGGCCGAGGTCGTGCGCGAGCGAGCGCACGTAGAAGCCTGACGAGCAGACGATGCGGAGGCGGAGCAGCGTGTCGGGGTCCGAGGTGCGATGGGCGAGGTGCGAGGTGCGAGTCGGTTCGGGGGCCGTTGCGAGGCCGGTGGCAATAATCTCGAGCTCGTGCACCGTCACTTCGACGGGCTGCAGATCGACGGTCTCGTTCTTCCGTGCGCTTTGATACGCACGCACTCCGCGGATCTTCTTCGCAGAATGTGGCGGGGGAGTTTGCAGGAACGTTCCTCGGAAGCGGCTGAGGACTACGTCGATCGCCCGACCGTCCACCGCCCGCTCCGCGCCTTCCGCTTCTGTCTTGTCGCCCTTCGCCCCTCGCCCCTCACACCTCGAGTCCCTCAGCGATGCGGCGTCATACGTCGGCGTCGAGACGCCGAGCCGCACGTCCGCGAGGTACTCCTTGTCGTCGCCGACCAGGAACTGCGACAGGCGGGTCGCGCGGCCGACGAGCAGCACGAGCACGCCGGTTGCGAGCGGATCGAGCGTCCCGGTGTGGCCGATGCGCCGCTCGCCGAGCGCGCGCCGCGCGACGGCAACCACGTCGTGCGAGGTCGGGCCGGACGGCTTGTCGATGATGAGACCGCCGTCGATGTCAGCTGCCAGCTTCCAGCCTCCAGCTTCCAGCTACCAGCCTCCAGCCACCAGCTCACTCGGGACGCGACTGCATCCCGAGCTCGATCGCCTCGATCACTTCATTGAGGATCTGCGTGCGCACGGCATCGAGCGGGCCTTTGACGGTGAAGCCGGCCGCGTTCTTGTGGCCGCCGCCGCCGTGGCGGCTCGCGACGGCGCGCACGTCGACGTCGTACTTCGATCGCAGGCTGAGGCGGATGTCGCCGTCGGCGCCCACCTTGAAGAAGGCGACCGCCTGGATCTCGCGCGCGGTGAGCGGGAGATTGATCAGCCCCTCGGTGTCGTTGTAGGTCGTGCCGGTCGCGTTCAGGATGTCGTCGTTGAGATACAGCACCGCGAGCCGGCCATCGGCAAGCAGATCCATCTCGTCGAGCAGCGCGCCAATCAGCTTCAGCTTGCCGAAGCTGTTGCTGTCGAACACGCGACGCGCCATCGCCGCGGGATTCACGCCCGCTTCGACGGTCTGCCGGCAGATGTCGAAAGTGCGCGGCGTGATGTTCGAGTGATGAAACGATCCGGTGTCGGTCAGGATCGCGAGATACACGTGAGTGGCGATCTCGACGGTCAACGGGATGCCGAGCTTCCGAATCAGCTCGAACACCAGCTCGCCGCACGCCGCCGCGGACTCGTCCAGCCAGTTCAGATGTCCGTAGCTGGTGTTGCCCTGGTGATGATCGATGTTGATCGTGAAGCGCCCTTCGAGGCCGCGGATGCCGGTTCGCGCGAGGTCGCCCGACTCCATCACGATCAGCGCGTCCGCGTCGGTCTCGACCACCTCACGGGCGATCTCGATGTGATCGACGCCGGGGAACTCCAGGTAGTGCTCGGGCGCGGGGTCGGCGTTGACCATCCGCACCTCTTTGCCGAGCGCCAGCAGCGCGTAGGCCATCGCCATCTGCGATCCGATCGAGTCGCCGTCGGGACGCGCGTGTGACGTGATCAGGAACCGCCGCCGCGCGTGGATCGCATCGCAAATCTCGTCGATCACCGGCCTAGCTGTCGCCGGCGTCATCGTCTCCGACCGGTTCATGCCGCTCCGCCTTCAACTCCTGCAGGATCTGCTCGATGCGATCGTTCTGCGCAATCGACTCGTCGTAGAAGAACTCGAGTTCGGGGACGCGGCGCAGCCGGATTCGCTGGCCGAGCTGCCGCCGCAGAAAGGGGCCTGCCCGCCGCAGCGCGCGCGCCGTCTCGCGCTGCGCCTTCTCGTCGCCGAGCGACGTGTAGTAGACGCGCGCCAGCTGCAGGTCGGGTGTGACCGTGACGCGCGTCAGCGTCAGGAAGCCGATGCCCGGATCGTGGACCTCGCGCGCGATGAGCTGCGCCAACTCGGAGCGAATCTGATCGCCGACGCGATCCGGGCGCGATGAAGCCATGCCGGCGTCACACCGTCGCGGCGACGCGCTCGACGACGAAGGCTTCGATGATGTCACCGACCTTGATGTCGTTGTACTTCTCGAAGCCGATGCCGCACTCGAAGCCCGCTTTCACCTCGGACACGTCGTCCTTGAAGCGGCGCAGCGAGCCGATCCTGCCTTCGTGCACGACCACGTTGTCGCGGAGCAGGCGTGCCTGGGTTTCGCCCGAGCGCGTGATCCGGCCGTCGGTGACCATGCAGCCCGCGATCGTCCCGAACTTCGGCACCTTGAACGTCTCGCGCACTTCGGCGCTGCCGATGCGCACCTCGCGCAGGGTCGGCTCGAGCAGCCCCGTCATCGCCTTCTTCATCTCGTCGACGACGTTGTAGATGACCGAGTGGAGGCGGATGTCGACCTTGTCGCGCTCGGCGACGTCGCTGGCGTTGCGATCCGGCCGCACGTTGAACCCGATGACGATCGCGTTCGATGCCGCCGCGAGCAGCACGTCCGACTCGTTGATGGCGCCGACGCCGCTGTGGATGATCCGCATCTTCACGCGCTCGTCGCTCAGCTTCGTCAGCGTGTCGGCCAGCACTTCGGCCGAGCCCTGCACGTCTGCCTTGATGATGATCGGCAGTTCCTTCATGCCGCCCTCGGAGATCTGCTGCTGCAGCGACTCCAGCGTGAGGCGGCCGCCCTTGGCGCCGAGCGCCTTGTCCTTGGCCTGCATCTGGCGGTATTGCGCGATCTGGCGTGCTTTCGCCGCATCCGAAAGCGCCTGGAAGGCGTCACCCGGCTGCGGCAGCCCGCCCAGACCCAGTACTTCCACTGGGGTGGCCGGCGGCGCGGTCTTGATGGATTTGCCGCGGTCATCGATGAGTGCGCGCACCTTGCCGACAATCGTGCCGGCAATCAGCGTGTCACCGACGCGCAGCGTGCCGTCCTGCACAAGGATGGTCGCGACCGGGCCGCGCCCCTTGTCCAGCTTCGCTTCGAGTACCGTGCCCGACGCGTTGCGCTTGGGATTCGCCTTCAGCTCGCTCAATTCCGTGACGAGCAGGATCATCTCGAGCAACGACGGGATGTTCTCGCGCTTCTTCGCCGACACCGGGACCGTGACGGTCTGACCGCCCCAGTCCTCCGGCACCAGGCCGAGGTCCGAGAGTTCCTTCTTCACGCGATCCTGGTTCGCGTTCGGCTTGTCGATCTTGTTGATCGCGACCACGATCGGGACGCCGGCCGCGCGCGCGTGATCGATGGCTTCCTTCGTCTGCGGCATCACGCCGTCGTCTGCCGCGACGACGAGCACGACGACGTCGGTGACCCGCGCACCGCGCGCGCGCATCATCGTGAACGCCTCGTGGCCCGGCGTGTCGAGGAAGACCACGTTGCGATCGCCGAACTGCACGGCATACGCGCCGATGTGCTGCGTGATGCCGCCGGCTTCGCGCTCGGCGACGCGCGTTTCGCGGATCGCGTCGAGCAGCGTCGTCTTGCCGTGGTCGACGTGGCCCATGACGGTCACGACCGGACCGCGCGTGACGAGATCCTCGGGCCGCGTTTCCTCGGACTCGACCTGCAGCAGTTCCTCTTCGAACGACTGCATCTTCACGTCGGCGCCGAACTCGCGCGCGATCATCGACGCGGTCTCGGTGTCGACCGTGCTGTTGATGGTCATCATCATGCGCTTGTCCATCAACTTCTTGAGGACGTCCTTCGCCTTGACGTCCAGCTTTGCCGCGAGATCCGAAACAGTCATGCCTTCAGCCAACGTGATGGTGCGAGTAATCGGAGGCGGCGGTGCCGACGCGGCCGGCGCAACCTGTGGACGTCCGCCCTGCTGATCGCGGCGCGGCCCGGAGGGACGCGGGCCGGCGGGACGCGGTGGCGGCGGACGATAGCCCGGCATCGGCGGCCGCGGCGGCTGGTTCGGCCGCACCGGCTGCGAGGGCAGCGGACGCGGACCGCCCATCGGCGCCTGCGGACGCATGGGCAGCGGCCCGCCCGGCCGCGGACCTTGCGGC
>JBKPRU010000336.1:0-24977 GCA_046734675.1 Acidobacteriota bacterium | reverse complement strand
GATTTGACATGCACAAGAACCCTCGCACTCAACACACTGGGGACTCGCCGGTCGGCGGAGACGTCGACCGCCGCAGTTTCCTGAAACTGACGGGCGCGGGTCTCGTCGCCGCGCTGCCTATCAGTACGGCACCGTGGGCGGGCCCGGCGGCAGCTCAATCAACGCAAAGCAGCAAGCGGGAGGCGTACGGAATGAAAACGCGGAAACTCGGAGGGTTGGAGGTGTCGGAGCTTGGCTTCGGCAACATGACGCTCAGCGGCGGCCACTACGGGCCGGGCGTCGATCGGGCCCAGGGCATCCGTCAGATTCGCGAGGCGCACGAACGGGGCGTCACCTTCTTCGACACGGCGGAAGTCTACGGTCCCTATATCAACGAGGAACTGGTGGGCGACGCCCTCGCACCGGTCCGCGACAAGGTCGCCATCGCCACCAAGTTCGGCTTCAAGATCGATGGCACGAACGGATTGGACAGCCGGCCCGAGCGCATCAGGCGCGTCGTCGAGGAATCGCTGAAGCGCCTCAGGACCGATCGCATCGATCTCTACTATCAACACCGTGTCCGATCTCACCGTGCCGATCGAAGACGTGGCGGGCACCGTCAAGGATCTGATCAAGGCCGGGAAGGTGTTGCACTTCGGGCTTTCGGAGCCGAGCGCGAGGACCATTCGTCGCGCGCATGCGGTTCAGCCTGTTGCCGCCATCCAGACCGAATACTCGCTCACCGAAAGAAGCGTGGAGCACAACGGGGTGCTTCAAGCGTGCGAGGAGCTTGGCATCGGCTTCGTTCCTTGGGGACCGCTGAGACAAGGGTTTCTGCCCGGCACGATGGACGTGAAGGCACAGTCCACCTTCGACCCGAAGAACGATATGCGAGCGACGTTCCCGCGCTTTTCGCCCATGGTCATGCAGAACAACCAGCCGATCATCGAGTTCCTGAGGACGTTCGGTGCCAAGAAGGGCGCGACGCCCGCGCAGATCGCGTTGGCGTGGTTGATGGCTCAAAAGCCCTGGATCGTGCCGATCCCCGGCACGACGAACATGGATCACCTCCGCGAGGATGTGGACGCGGTGAAGGTCCAACTCACGCCAGCGGACCTTCGCGAGATCGAGACCGCCTTCGCCCGGATCGAGATCTATGGCGGCCGCATGGATACGAGGCAGATGGCGCAGATCGGCCAGGACGTATGAGCACTTTCGGCGGCACTCAGAGACCACGGGTCTGGCGGAAGCTGCGCGTTGTGCTGCTCGCGCTGCTCGTGCACGGCAGCGGGGGCGAAGTCGGTCAGGATCCGCCGTCACGCTCGGAGGAATCACGCATGTGGATGACCGTCGGCAAGCGTCGCTTCGCCATCACGTTGACCGACAACGCCGCCGCCCGTGCGTTCGCCGCGCAACTGCCGCTGACGCTGGACATGAGCGAGCTGAATGGCAATGAGAAGCACGCCGACTTGCGGAAACCGCTACCCGCGAATGTGAGTCGACCAGGAACGATCCGGAATGGCGATCTCATGCTGTATGGCGCGGACACTCTGGTGGTCTTCTACCTGACCTTTCAGTCGTCGTACTCGTATACCCGCCTCGGTCGGGTGGACGACCCTTCTGACCTGCCACGGGCGCTCGGGCCGCGCAGTGTTCGAGTCGTGTTCTCCAAGGACTAGTTTCCGAATGACGCGGCAACTGTCAGTTCTTCCATCGAAGCGACGTGGTGGGGCAACGGAAAGCAGTAGATCAACAAGGCGGTCCGTCATGACGAGAGACAGAAACACGAAACGGCGAGCTGGGTGCTCGCGGCGGTCCGTCTTGCGGATGGCACTTGCGACCCTGACGTTCTCGTTCGTCCGCGTTTCCGCCGCAACGCCAAGAGGTGATATGGAAATCAAGCGCAGTGGTTCACAACCTTCGGCAAAGGGTCCCGCGGAGTGGTTCACCGGAACGGTCCGCATCGATCCGTTGTTCGACGCGCCTGTGCCTGCGCGCGCCGCCGGCGCGAGTGTGACGTTCGAGCCCGGTGCGCGGACCGCTTGGCACACCCATCCGCTCGGCCAGACGCTGATCGTGACATCCGGCGTCGGCCGCGCCCAACGTTGGGGTGGGCCAATCGAGGAGATTCGGCCTGGTGACGTCGTCTGGTTCTCGCCCGGCGAAAAGCACTGGCATGGCGCGGCGCCAACGACGGCGATGACTCACATCGCCATTCAGGAGAAGCTCGATGGTAAGCCGGTAGACTGGCTGGAACATGTCAGCCCGGAGCAATACGAAGGACGCTCTGGCCGAAGCTAGCCGGTCATCGCAGTGGCGAGGATCTTTATCACCGGTAGCACGGACGGCCTGGGCCGGGCAGCAGCACAGGCGCTGATCGAAGAGGGTCATCAGGTCGTCCTCCACGCGCGATCTCCTGAGCGCGCGGCGGCCCTCGACGACCTTGCTCCGCGGTCCGCTGGCGTAGTCGTGGGCGACCTGAGCGGCGCGACTGACACGCGACATGTCGCGCACCAGGTAAACGCCATCGGACGGATGGATGCCGTTATTCACAACGCCGGCGCGTATTCGACCAAAGGTCGATCGCCAACCGCCGAGGGCCACCCCACCATCATTGCGGTCAACACCCTCGCGCCCTATCTGCTCACGGCGCTGATGGAACGGCCCCGCCGATTGGTGTACCTCAGTAGCGGGATGCACCGCAGCGGCTCTAGCTCCCTGCGAGACATCGATTGGAGCGAGCGGCGCTGGAATTCCAGTCAGGCGTACTCAGACAGCAAGCTCTATCTGACGACACTCGCATTCGCCGTCGCACGACGCTGGCCCGAGGTGCTGAGCAATGCCGTCGATCCCGGGTGGGTTGCGACGAAGATGGGCGGGCCGAGTGCGCCGGACGATTTCGAAGAGGGGTATCTCACTCAGACATGGCTGGCCGTGAGCGAAGATTTCGCGGCAACTGTCAGCGGCCGATACTGGCATCACCGCCGACCGCAGTCCCCAGCCAAGAAAGTGGAGGACTCAGTCTTTCAAGACCAGCTCTCAGCCAGGCTCGCTGAAATGACCGGCGTGTCGCTCTTCTGAGGGGCGAAGAACGACGATTCAGAAGATGCAACGCTCAAATGCGGCTGATCACGCGCGCGAGTTCTAAGGTGAAATCACCCTGTGCTGCAAGTTACTGCAAACACAGGACAAATTTCGTGGCTGGGAGGCAGGGATTCGAACCCCGATAACGTGGTCCAGAGCCACGTGTCCTACCGTTGAACGACCTCCCAGTAAGGTCCGTCGGGCGGGAACGAAACCCTGATTATACCCTACTCGGCCGGCATTCGCGTATAAACGAGGCGTGATGGGGAGCCTCAGACCGTTCGTCGTCAGCCTCGTCCTCGCCAGCGCGCTCCCCGCGTTCACCTCGGCAACTCTGCGCCCGCAGGCTTCGCCGCGACCGTCCGAGGCAGACGCGGTGCAGTTGCTGCACCGATTGCAAGATGCGCTCGGCGGCGCGAAGCACATCGCCGCGGTCCGCGACTTCGAAGAGACCCTCCGCGCGGCGGCGTGGGACTCGAACGGCGGGGCGCTCGGCGAAGTGCGCAAGCGAACTCGGTGGATCAGAACGCCGAACGTCATTCGTCTCGACCAGCGCGGACCACGCGGGACCTACGTGCTGTTCTTCGACGGCGATTCCGGATCCGGCTGGGAGATGCTTCCCGATCTGAAAAGCCCCGACCCGTTCAAGACCGTCGGAACCGCCGTCCCGGTTGCGGGTGGCGAACTGGAATTCGCCCGCGGCTATCTCTCCGGGTTCGAGGTCAATGTCTGGCTCGCAGACCAGGTGCCCGGTTATCGAGTGACATCGCCCGCTGCGCACGTCGTGCGAATCGAGCACGGCACCGCCGCGATCGATTACACGCTCGACCCTGCGACGAACCTGCCGCTGAAGTCCGCTGGCGTCACGCTGGCCGATCCCGATCACCCGGTCCCCACGGAAATGCATTTCGACGCGTGGCGTGAGGTCTCGGGTGTCCGCTTCGCGACGCGCCGCGTCAGCTATCACAGCGGCGTGAAACGCGGCGAGGTCATGACGGAAGACATTCGCGTCAACGCCGGTCTGCGGCCGCAGGACCTCGCGACGAAGCCCGCCGACGCTCTGCCTGACCTCCCGCGCCGTTAGAAGAAGCGCGCGATGGCGGGGCAACAACATCAATCCGATTCGCGCATCCTCGATCGCCGCAACCTGTGGACCGACCATCGTCGCTTGGCGGCGCTGCTGTCACCGGCAATCTCCGTTCTCGACGTCGGCTGTGGAACCGGCGCGATCACGAAAGACATCGCCGATGCAGTCGGACCCGACGGTGTGGTCGTCGGCGTGGACCGCGACCGCAGATTGATCGACCGCGCACGCGTGCACTGTGCGTCGCGCCCCCATCTTCGGTTCGAGGAAGGTGACGCGACGTGTCTCCCCTACGACTCACGGTTCGACATCGTCACCGCCGCGCGCGCGTTGCAGTGGATCGCAGACCCGATGGCAGCGCTCGGTTGCATGAAACGTGCGGCGAAGCCTGGCGGCGTGCTCGTCGTGCTCGATTACAACCACACCCGCAACGAATGGGAGCCAACGCCGCCGGCGCAGTTTGTCGCGTTCTATTCGACGTTCCTCACGTGGAGAGCGTCGAACGGGTGGGACAACGAGATGGCGGACCACTGCCCCGCGCTGTTCGAACAACTCGGCCTGAAGGAGATCCGCACGACCGACGAGAACCAGACGACGGTCAATTCCGACGCCGACTTCGCTGAAAGGGCGGCGCTCTGGTCAGAGGTCATCGACAATCTCGGGCCGACGCTCCAGAACGCCGGGGTCTGTGACGCGTCACTCCTGGAAGCGGCACGTCATTCTTATGACGCGTGGCGCAGGACGGACCTCGTACGGCAAACGCTGTCGATGAAGACGACGGTGGGGAGGGTTCCGGCAGGTAGAATCCTTCATGCCATCACTTGAGTTCGAGACGACGAAACGCGAGGGCATGAAGAACGTCGGCGGCCACGTCCGCCTGCGCGGCGCCGCGAATCTCGCAGCGGGGACGACGACCGGCGACTATGAAGGGAATGTCTGCGGCGACAAGTAGCGTCGCGGATTCGATCGTCTCATTCAGTTCGGAGCGCAACCATCGGATCGACGCGCGATGCACGACGCGCCGGCAGATAACCGGCAACCGCCGTGGTCGCGAGCAGAAGCGCGCCCGCGGCGGCGAGCGCCAACGGATCGTCGGGACGAATGCCGGTGAGAAACCCAGCAACCAGACGTCCGCCGGCGAGCGTCAGGCCCAGGCCGACGATGGTACCGAGGACGGCAACCGCGAGCGCCTGACGCATGACGAGACCGAGGACGCCGCGCCGCTCGGCGCCGAGCGCGAGCCGCAGGCCGATCTCGCGGGTGCGCGTCGCGACGAGGTGCGACATCAATCCGCCGAGCGCGCCGCACGCCAGCAGCAGCGACACCGTCCCGAGAAACACGGCGATGACGGTGATCAGCCGCTCGCCGACCAGCGATTCGTCGATGCGCGTCTCAACGCTTTGAATCGTCATCGGCGCGGACGCGTCGATACCGCGCACCACTGCGCGGATTGACTCGGCCATCGCGGTGGTCCGGCCCGCCGGGCGTACTTCGGCGACGAGCGGCCGGTCACGTACCAACTCCGGCATCTGCATATAGGGCAAGTACGCGATCCGCAGCCGCGCCTCCTGAAGCTTCTGATACGCCGCGTCGCGCACCACGCCGACCACCTCGAGCCGCGTCTCGTCATCGCCGTCATACATGACGAGATGACGTCCGAGCGGCGTCGTGTTGCCGAACTGCGCGCGCGCGAGCGAGGCGTTGATGATGACGACGCGCGGACTGCCGTCGCGATCGGCGGGTGTGAAGTCCCGCCCGGCGACGAGTGGCGCGCCAATCGTGGCGAAGTACTCCGGTGAGATCGCATTGAGATACGTCCGCTCTCGCCACGCCGGCTTGGGCGCGCCCTCCGCCGCGATGCGGGCCCACCAGAATCCCTCTTCGTTGCTGATCGGCGGCTTGAACGACAGGCTCGCGGAGTGAACACCCGGCGTCTCGCGCAGCCGCCGCAGCAGCTCGGCGTAGTACGCCATCACATCCGGCGCAGTCGCGGGAGCGCGGCCGCGCGCGCTGACGGGCGACAACGCGTCGACGCTGACCACCAGCAGGTTTGCCGGATCGAAGCCGACGTCGGTGGCGAGGATCGTCCGGAGGTTACGGACGAACAGCGCCGATCCCGCAAGCAGCGTCAGCGATATCGCGACCTGCAGCACGACCAGCGCCCGCGCGACGCGCGCGCGATGCACGCCGCCGGTGTGCCGACCGCCCGCGTCGAGCATCGGCCCGGGATCGATGCGTGACGCGCGTGCGATCGGCGCGAGCGTGAAGACGGCGGTCGCCACCGCCGCGACGATGGCGCTGAACGCGAACACGCGACGATCGGGCGCGATGTCGAGCACGACGATGTCGTAGCTGGTCGAGAGGAGGTGCACGAGCATGTCCGCGGCCCAGAACGAGAACAGCAACCCAAGCCCTGCGCCCGCAACGGCGAGCAGCAGGCCCTCGACGAGCAGCTGTTGAACGATGCGATGGCGTCGCGCGCCGAGTGCGAGACGGAGCGCGAGTTCGGGGAGACGTCCTGCCGCCGCCGCGAGCAGAAGGTTGGCCACCGTTGCGCACGCGGCCACGAGCAGCAGTGCGACCAGTCCCAGCAGCAGCCACAACGGCTCACGGAACTGCCGGCGTACCGGCGACTCGCCGGACGCGCCGGAGTCGAGGCCGGATGTGAACGTGAGATAGCGCGGCCGGAAGTCCGGCCTGACATCGTCGGCGGTGGCTCGAAGGATCTGCGGCCAGATCGTCTGGAATTGCGCGTCGGCTGCGCTCACCGAGACGCCGGGCCTCAGCCGGCCCATGATGTGGAGCCAGGACTGACCGGCACTGGTCAGCGCCGTGCGCTGATCGTCGCGAAGGCGAGGGAGCATCGTGACCGGAACCGTGACGTCGACCGGCACGCCGGCGGCGACGCCGTAAAACGTCGGGGGCGTCACGCCGACGATCGTGAAGGGCATCCCCTCGATCCGGATCGTGCGTCCGATGGCGGTTGGATCGAGGCCGAAGCGGCGCCGCCATGCGCTGTAGCTCAACACCGCAACCGGCCGAGCGTCGGCGGCGCTGTGCCCCGCATCAGACTCGACGAACAGGCGTCCCGCCGCCGGCGTCAGGCCGAGCGTCTCGTGAATGCGCCCGCTGGCGAGCAGCACGGGCGTCGGTTCGGGCTCGTTGGTCCACTGGGCCTGCAACGTCGCCGTGTCCCACGCGAACACGCTCGAGAGCATCGCGGCGCGCGCCTCGACCTCTTTGAACACCGGGAACGAGAACGACGGATAGCGCAGGCACACGAGCTCGTTCGGGGCACGAACGGGCAGCGGACGCAGGATCACGGCGTCGACGAGTGTGAACACCGTGATCAGCCCGCCGAGGCCGCAGGCGAGCGCCAGCAACGCCGCCGCTGTCAATCCAGGCCGTCGCGCGAACTGGCGGACGGCAAACCGAACGTCGGACCACGCGTGATCGAGGAGCATCCGCATCGCCCTTCTCCTGCTGGGACGTCGCTAATGGCAGCGGCGCCGCTCGCGGCAAGGCAATGCTCGTACCGCTGGGCGCCGCCACATCTTCCCGCATTTCATCACGGCGCTGACCAGCGGAACGTGGCGCGCCGTCCGGAACCGCACAACGCCGTCCCGAAAACGCGAGGACACGACACCGACGGATTGACGAGCGGTTCGTCAGGACACAGACGATGAGGCGGCTTCGTCGTCGCGCGGCGACGCCGCGTCGAGCGGGCGGCGGAGATACGAGACCACGATCGCGCCGCCGAGCAAGCTCGCGATAATCGCCAGCGACCATGCAATGGGGAACTTGCCGCCGAACGCGTCGTTCAACCACACCATCTTCGCCCCGACGAAGACGAGGATCAACGCGAGTGCATATTTGAGCAGGTGGAAGCGCTCGATGGCGCCGGCCAGCAGGAAGTACATGGCGCGGAGGCCGAGAATCGCGAAGACGTTCGACGTGAACACGATCAGCGGCTCTCGCGAGATCGCGAAGATCGCCGGGACGGAGTCGACCGCGAAGATGACGTCGCTCATCTCCAGGAATATCAACGCCACGAACAAAGGCGTCGCGTGCCAGCGCCCGTCCAGCCGCACCAGAAATCGCTGTCCATGGAGCCGTTCCGTCACCGGCAGCAGACGGCGCAGCAGGCGGATCGCCGGGTTGCGCTCCGGCTCGATCTTCTGCTCCGATGACCAGAGCATCCGGACGCCGGTCACGATCAAGAACACGCCGAGCAGCGCGACAACCACCCAGTACTGCATGAGCGCGGCGCCGATGGCGATGAATGCGGCGCGGCAGACCAGGGCGCCGGCGATGCCGTAGAACAACACGCGATGCTGGTACTGCAGCGGGATGTGGAAGTAGCTGAAGACCAGCACGAAGACAAAGATGTTGTCGACGGCCAGCGACTTCTCGACCACATATCCAGCGAGGAACTCGAGGCCGAGCCGCGCCCCGGCTTCTGCGCCGTGACGATCGACCGCGTAGCGATAGAGGGCGTAATTGAACGCGAGCGCGACCGTCACCCAGACGATCGACCAGATGAGCGATTCACGAAACGAGGCGACGTGGGCGTGACGATGGAAGATGCCGAGGTCGAGCGCCAGCAACGAGAGCACGAACGCGGTGAATCCAACGTAAAACAACCAGTACTGTTGGAACGGAAATAGAACGTCCACGATTTCGTCTCCCTCCAAGTAACGCCTCTTCGACGATAGGCGCCGCGGCATCGATAGACAAATAGATAGTTTGCGCACTATCGTGAGCTTTCCTCTATGGAAGACGATGGGCGCGTCGAGTGGCTGAATTACCATCACCTCCTCTACTTCTGGACGGTGGTGCGCGAAGGTGGCGTGTCGAGAGCGGCCGCGAAGCTGCGGCTCTCGCAGCCGACGGTCAGCGCACAGGTGCGGCTGCTGGAACACGCAGTCGGAGAGCGTCTGCTGCAGCGGCAGGGACGCACGCTCGTGCTCACCGACACGGGTCGGGTGGTCTTCCGGTATGCGGACGAGATGTTCGCGATCGGGCGGGAACTGATCGAGACGCTGCGCGGGCGCCCCGCCGGCCGCCCGTTGCAGCTCACCGTTGGCGTAGCCAACGCGGTGCCGAAGCTCGTGGTTTACCGGCTGCTGCTGCCGGCGACACGCGGCGCAGATCCCATCCACTTGATCTGCCGTGAGGACAACGCCGAGCAGCTGATCGCGCAGCTCGCCACCTACGCGCTCGACGTCGTGATCGCCGATGCCCCGGCGCCGCCGCACCTGCGGGTGAAGGTGTTCAATCACCCGCTCGGAGAGTCCGACACCGCGTTCTTCGCGCCGGCCTCATTGGCCGCGCGGCTGCGCCGGCGATTTCCCGAGTCCTTGAACGGCGTGTCGATGCTTCTGCCGACGAGCAATACCGCCCTCCGTCGCGATCTCGACGGCTGGTTCGAGAAGAAAGGCATCCGGCCGCGCGTGGAAGGGGAGTTCGAGGACTCCGCGCTGATGAAGGTGTTCGGCCAGCGCGCCAGACTGGTGTTTCCCGCGCCGGCGGCGATCGCGTCAGACGTGAGCCGCTTCTATCAGGTGCGCCTGGTCGGGAGGACCAACGCGGTCCGCGAGCGATACTTCGCGATTTCAGCCGAGCGGCGGTTGAAGCACCCGGGCGTGGTGGCAATCACAACGGCTGCGCGCGATGAGTTGTTCGCGTGACAACGCAGCCAGCAGATTCACCGGGTCCGCGTCACGCGGTTCTCGAGAGCTCCGCGGCGTGCAACTGGATCTTCCGCACCGCGTCAGCGACGTGATCGATATCCGCGGGCCGGGCGAGCAGCAGGTTCTGAGTGATCGCCACGGTCGTGGCGCACACCTGGCGGTTGCCCTTCAGTGCATGAAAGCTGTCGCGGTACTCCTTCAGCCGCTGCGCGCTGAACAAACGCGTGAATCCGCGTGACGCGATCGCTTCGTCGAGCAGACCGTCGAAGTACTGCTCCTGATAGCCCGTCGAACACGGGACCCCTTCGGCCCGCATCGCCGCGATGAATTTCTCGCGCGGCAGCCCCTGAAACTGCTCCGCGTCGTACCGGAAGGCGTAGAGATGCCAGACCGCTTGGCTGTTCTCGGGCAGGCGCGCCGGGACGATCCCGGGAATGTCGGTCAGCAACGCGGACAGACGCGCAGCGTTCTCGCGCCGACGGGCCGTCTCCTCGCGAAGTTTGTCCAACTGCTGCAGGAGCATCGCTGCCTGGAAATGCTGCATGCGGAAGTTGCCGCCGCGCGTGAAGTTGGGCCGCGGCCCCTTGAACTGTCCGTAGGGGCGCCCGCAGTCGTGAAAGGACGCAGCCCGATCGATCAGATCGTCACTGTTTGCGGTGATGGCGCCGCCTTCACCCGACGGCAGGTGCTTGGAGTTCTGAAAGCTGAAGCACCCGAGGTCGCCGATCGTCCCGCACTTCCGCCCTTTGTACTCGGCGAGCCAGGCCTGGCACGCGTCCTCGATCACCGCCAGACGGTGTTTCTTCGCGACCGCCATGATCGGGTCCATGTCGCACGGCATCCCGTAGATGTGCACGGGCATGACCGCCCGGGTGCGCTCCGTGATCCGACTCTCGATCGACGCCGGGTCGATCGTCATGGTCGCGGGATCGGTATCGGCGAGCACCGGCAGCGCCTTGTGAAACAGGATGGCGTTGTAGCTGGCGACGAAGGTGAACGGCGAGACGATCACCTCGTCGCCGGCATCCACGTCGAGGACGTGCATGCCGACGATCAGCGCGGTCGTGCCGCTCGCGGTCGCCAGGCAGCGTTTGGCGCCGAGCAGTTCTGCATAGGCGGCCTCGAAACGCGGCACCTGGTCGCCGCTCGAACCGCGGTACCAGTGGCCGCTCCTCAGCACCTGCAACACCGACGGTTCCCAGCTCTCGCGCCATTCCGGCCACGACGGCCAGCTGCCGGCGTGGACCGGCGTGCCTCCGAGCAGCGCCGGCTTGTCCGCGGCGGTGCGCCCGAGCACGCGCTTTGGCAACAGACTCATGGTCGCGAGTGCGCCGGCAGCGACGCCGAAGAACTCACGCCGGGTGTTTCCGATGCTCATGGGATGTCTCCGTCGGCAAGGTGACCGGCCGGAGTCTACACCCCGACATGGCGATCAACGATGTCGGTCGATCGTCGCGGCGCGATCACTTCGTGGTGTATCCCTCGTATCGACGGTTACGCTCGTTGTAGCCCCAGCCCGTGACGTGCAGTCCATCAGCAGAGACCGCGTTCGCGTACACGAGGAACGATCCACTGCCGAGCGACCCGCCGTAGATCGCGCTGAGGTCCTTCATGCCGGTCGCCGCCGTCCATTTGAACGCGCGGTTCGACGAGTCGCCGACGATGACGGATCCATCAGCGGACACGTCATACGCGGCGCTGTCCACGCCGCCGAGCGTGCCGAGATCCTTCATGCCTCCCGCGGCGGTCCATCGAAACGCATGCCGCGCATTGGAAGCGGTCGTGGATCGTCCGACGATGACGTTGCCATCGGCTGACACGCTGAACGCCTCGCTCGCGAAGCCACCCAGCGTGCCGATGAACTGCAGGCCGGTTGCCGCTGTCCACCGAAATGCGTGCGGTTGTCCGCCCGGATCGTTCGCGGAACCGACGACGACCGATCCGTCGGCCGAGGTCCCGTACGCGCCGCTCTCCGGCCCTCCGAATGTGCCGAGGTCTTGCATGCCTGACGCCGCGGTCCAGCGAAACGCATGCGTGTTGCTGTTGATCGTGTAAGCCTGACCGACAACCACGAGGCCGTTCGACGAGACATCTGCCGCGACGGCATAGGCACCTCCCAGCGTGCCGAGGTCCCGCAGACCGGTTGCAGACGTCCAGCGAAACGCGCGCTGTTCAAAGCTGGCGTTCCACGCCTCTCCCACTACGACCGAGCCGTCCCCGGACGCGCCGTACGCGGCGGCGAACGCGTATCCGAAGTCGCCGAGGTCCTGCATCGCGCCGCCGACCGTCCAACGGAACGCTCGATATTGGTTGCTCGCGTTGCTGGCGTAGCCGACCACGACCGCGCCGGTGCTCGATAGTTCATAGCCCTGACTCGACGAGCCGCCGAGCGTTGGCAGCCACGTAACGGTCGGGCCGCTCGTGCCCGCGCTCAGATGCGATGAGAAGGTCCCAAGGCCGGCCGCGAGTGTCAGAATCAATGCGGCGGAAGGAAAGATCTGCCTGGTCACGATGGCCTCCTCGCTGATCCAATCAGCTGTGAGGCAGCGGGGGCCCGGCACCCCCGCTGAAAGGGGCCACGCGGCTGCAACAACCGTGCTACGGGTCAGGTCATCGGCTAACGCCGTTTGCCCCGCGGCTCGCGTTGGCTTCCGACCGCGCGAGTCACCGCACCACTGGCAGGGACGGCTTCGAGGAAATGCCGCACGAGCGGCTCGCGATCCGAGTCGCGATGCCAGGCGAGCGCGATGTTCCACGCCGCCTCCGGCATCTCAAGCTCGTGGAAGCGGACGCCGGACAAGCGCATCAACGCAGCGGATCCCGGCACGAGCGAGACGCCCAGGCCGGCGCGCACCAGCGACACGACCGTGAAGAGTTCGTCGGCCTCCTGCACGATGCGCGGCGCGAACCCGGCGGCCGCGCAGACGCTCAGCACGTGATCGTAGAAGCTGGCGGAGCGCGCCCGCGAGATGATGATGAACGGCTCGGAGGCAACCGAGCGCAGCCCGGCACGTGTGCTCCAGCGGCTGTTCGGACCCAGTGCGACGACGAGCCGTTCGTCGAGCACCGGGCGCATGCGCAGCCGATCGTCGGCCGCGCGGTGGCGGATGAAGCCGACGTCGATCTCACCGCTCGCGAGCGCCTCGATCTGATCCGGCGTCGACATATCGCGCAAGTGCAGCTCGACGCTGGGGTGCGCGCGGCGGAAACGCTGCACCACCTCCGGGAGCAGGCCGATGATGCTGGCGATGCCGAAGCCGATGCGCAGCAGGCCGGCTTCGCCGCGTACCGCGCGCTCGGTCAAGGCCAGCGTCGCCGACGCCTCGCCGAGGAGATGCCGGCTGCGGGCGGCGAGCAGTCGGCCGGCCTCGGTCAACTGCACGTCGCGGTAGCCGCGGAGCAGCAGCGGGCCGCCGATGCGCGCCTCCATGCGCCGAATCCGCTTGCTCAGCGCCGGCTGCGAGACGTGCAGCCGATCGGCGGCGCGGCCGAAGTGCAGCGTTTCGGCGAGCACGAGCAGCGCCTGCAGGTCCCCGAGATCGACATGCATCATAACCACAGGTTATCAGACGATGTCGAACGTTTCATTGGACAGAATCGCGCGACCCGGCGATCCTGTGACGGTGCGAGAGCCTCACCGATGACTGACCAGACCTTGAGCGCGCTGCTTGGAACGGCCGGCGCGCTGTGCAGCGCCTTGTCGTTCGTGCCGCAGGTGGTGAAGGTCCGCCGGCAGGGCGGGCGCGACCTATCGATGGGCATGCTGACGTTGCTGCTGGCGGGCGCGGTCCTGTGGTTTGCCTACGGCGTGCTGAACCACGCCACCTCCGTCGTGGTGGCGAACACCGCGGTGCTGGTACTCGTGTCCGCCGTGGCGGTGATGAAGCTGGTGCACGACCGGCGTGGCGCGAACGCCGGACGCCGTCCGCGGATCGCGATCGACATGGACGAAGTCATGGCCGACGCGCTCTCGGAGCACCTTCGCCGCTACAACGCCGCGTATGGCGCCAGCCTCACGGTCGCCGACATCTGCGGCCGCCATCTCGAGGAGTGCATCCCGCCGGCGCATCGCGCGGCGGCAGAGGCCATGCTCGATGCGTCATTCTTCGAAGATCTTTCCGTGTTCCCCGACTGTCAGGCGGTCGTGCGCGAGCTGACGGACCATTACGACGTGTTCATCGCCTCGGCGGCGATGGACGTGCCGTGCTCGTTCGACGCGAAGTACAAGTGGCTGCGCCGCCACTTCCCGTTCATCCCGCCGTCGCACATCGTCTTCTGCGGCGACAAGAGCATCGTCGACGCGGACTACCTGATCGACGACCGCGCCCGTCACTTCGCGCGGTTCAAGGGGAAGCCGCTCCTGTTCTCCGCCCCGCACAACGCCACCGAGACGCGTTACCCGCGTGTTGCGTCATGGAAAGAGATCCGCGAGCATTTCGCGCGGGTCACGCCGGAGCCGGGGAACCGCCGGCGTGCGCGGGGCGCCTCACGACGCGAGGTCGTCGTCGGCTCGCAATCGTAGCGCGCTCTTCTCGATCACCCGCTGCAGGATCGCGGGATACCCGGCGATCGTTCCCGCCTCCCCCTTGATCGACACCGCCGCCACGCGGCCGCCGTTGGCGGTTGGAAGATTCGCGCTGCCGATTGCGAAGAACCCGCGCCCGAGACCGAAGTCGGTCATCGGGGCGACGAAGACGCGCGCGTCGCGCACGATCGTGATGCAGAGCGAACCGAAGGCGTCGTCGAGAGCTGCGGGATTCGCGCGCACGACCGCGGCGTGCACCCACGCCGGCAGCAATCCCGACGTCTGCATCCCGGCCCGTACCGGGCTCGTGCGCGTCCGCGCCGCGGCAACCAGCCGGTTGAACTCGCGCGCGAACGCGACGAACCCGTCCCAGGGTCCCGCGCCGCCCGCGAAATCGGCAGGTCGCAGCGACACGACGTCGACGTCGCGCTCGTATCCGCCGGACGCCGCCACATCGACAGTCGACGCGATGCGGAGGCCCGCGAACTCGCGCTCCTGGCCGAGCAGCCACGCGAAGAGCGCACCAAAGGTCACGGGCCCGCCGACCGCTTCGCGGTAGCGCGCGTTCAGCCGCGCGCGGAGATCGAGGATCGGCGACAAATCGACGAACGCGACCACTTGATCGACCTCGCGTTCGCCTGGCACGTGACACGCCGCTGGTTCGGTCAACGCGCGGGTGTCGCCGACAGGCGGGAACAGCACCCGTTCCGATATGCCCCACGCCCGTTCGAGCCGCTCGAGCAGGTCCTGGAGCGGCACGCCATCGAGGCCGACATGATGCGCGCTGGCCCAGAGATCGACCGACTCGCCTCCGGTGTCCGGACGCGCCACCCACGACAGATATCCGAAACCAAGCGAGCGGCGCTGCACGAACGCGGGAGGGTAGAAGCGCCGATCGCGGTCGGCCGCCTCCCGTGGTTCAAACGAGAGGCAGCCTGCCGCGAGCAGCCGCTCCGCGTAACCCCGCGCTGACGCCGAGGTCTCGCGGCGGACATGCTGCAGCAGGGTTCGTGCGCGCGGCAGTTCCGGAAGACGCGACCTGCGGTTGTACCCGTCGACGATCGCGCGGTGAACGCGCGCCTGCAGGTCAGGCGCGAGCGTCGATGGATCGCGCGGGTCGAGGAACGGCACGAGTTGGTCGAGTGACCCGTCGCCTGCGAATCGCAGCACGACCAGGTCGACGACGGTGGTTCGGCGTCGAAGCGTGACCGGCGTGCGCCATTCGAGCGAGAAGTGCGCGTCGGGTTCCTGCGCGAGAAACGCCCGCAGGGCCCGGGCGATTCTCGTCTCGGTGGACTCGCCGGGCGCGCCCGGAGGGATCCGCAGGCCGAACGCCGACAACGCGAACCTCGTCGCCTCCGACCTTAGCAGTATGCCGACCGTGCGACGCCAACCTTCGGGGGGACGCCGCACGCCGAGGCGAATCAACGTCCTGCCGACGAGGACCGACGCGACCGCCGCCACGTTCGCGACGGTGCGAATCAGGGCGCCGGGCGAGGCGGGCGTGGCCGCACGACGCTCGTGAGTGTGCTTTACGGTGGCTTCCGACACGTTGGCCAAAAAGCCGAGATTATAATGCTCTGGACGTCCTTCCCCCGCGGGAACACCACACCTCGACGCGCGCTTCGCTTTCTGATGGCACATCGCACAATCCAGCACTACCGCCTCGAAGAGCTGATCGGCCGCGGCGGGATGGGAGAAGTCTTCCGCGCCGTCGACACGCGGCTGCAGCGCCCGGTCGCGATCAAGCTGATGCGCGACACGCGCGGCGAGGCCGAAAGCGCCGTTCACCGCTTCCTGCGCGAAGCGCGCGCGGCCTCCGCGCTCAATCACCCGAACATCGTGGTCGTGCACGACATCGGCGAGACCGCCGATGGCCGCCACTACATCGTGCAGGAGTTCATCGACGGGGTGACGCTGCGGGCGATGATGACCGAGGCGCTGCCGCTCACCACGCTCGTCGACGTCGGCCGCCAGATTGCGCGCGCGCTTGCGGCGGCGCACATCGCCGGGATCGTGCACCGCGACATCAAGCCCGAGAACGTGATGGTCCGGGGCGACGGCTACGCGAAGGTGCTCGACTTTGGCCTCGCCCGTATCCCCGAGGCCGAGAGCGCGACGACGACGACCCGCCTCGCGACCGACACCCAACCGGGCCTCCTGCTCGGCACGACCGCCTACATGTCGCCTGAGCAGGCACGCGGCGCGACCGCGAGTGCGCCGGCCGACATCTTCGCCTTCGGAATCACGTTGTACGAGATGGCCGCGGCGCGCCGGCCGTTCGTCGCCTCAACCACGCCCTCGGTGCTCGCGGCGATCCTGCTCGACGAACCGCCGCCGCTGTCGCGGCTCAACCAGTCGATTCCGCCGGCGTTCGGCGATCTCGTGCACCGCATGCTGGCCAAAGATCCCGAGCTGCGTCCGTCCGCGCTCGACGTCGAAGCGGAGCTCGCGCTGCTCGCCGGCGGCGCGGCGCGCGCGAGCGCGTTCGAGAACGCCGCTGTCGTGGATCGACGCACCGTCGGCCGTGAGGCGGAGCGCGAGCAGATGCGGCGCGCGTACGAGCAGGTCCGCGACGGGCACGGCACCATCCTCACCGTGCTCGGGGAGCCGGGGATTGGCAAGACGGTCCTCGTCGAGGACTTCCTCGCCGAGCTCGAGTTGCTGCCGGAGCGGCCGTATCTCGTACGCGGGCGATGCTCGGAGCGACTCGCCGGCGCGGAAGCGTACTTGCCCGTGCTGGAAGCGCTCGACAGCCTCCTGCACCGATCGTCGTGGACGTCGGTGCAGACGCTGATCAAGACGCTCGCGCCGACCTGGTACGTGCAGGTGGCGCACGCAGCGTCCAGCGAGGAGTCGATCGCGCGCGTGCGCGAGGAGGCGCCGGCGGCCTCGCAGGATCGCATGAAGCGCGAGCTTGGCGCGTTGATTCAGGAAGCCTCGCGAGTGCGGCCGTTCGTGCTCTTCCTCGACGATCTCCACTGGGCGGACGTGTCGACGATCGACATGCTGAACTACCTCGCAGGCCGCTTCGACCACATGCGCCTGCTCGTGGTCGCGACCTACCGACCGGCCGACATGACGCTCGGCCAGCATCCGTTTCTTGGCATCCGCGACGAGCTGCGCGCGCACAGCGCGCTCCAGGAAATCCCGCTGGGATTTCTCGGCCGCCGCGACGTCGAGCGCTATCTGTCGGTGACGTTTCCGCACCACCGGTTTCCCGCGTCGCTGGCCGCGCATATCCACGAGAAGACCGAGGGCAGTCCGCTCTTCATGGCCGACGTCGTGCGCTACCTGCGCGACTCCGGCAGCATCGTCGAGCGGGACGGCGGCTGGGTGCTGACGCGGACTGCGGCCGAGGCACTGCGCGAGCTGCCCGCATCGATCCGCAGCATGATCGCGAGGAAGATCGAGCGCCTCGACGAGACCAACCGCCGGCTGCTCGTTGCCGCGAGCATCCAGGGCCACGAGTTCGACTCGACGGTGATCGCGGAAGCGATCGAGATGGATCCCGCCCAAGTCGAGGAGCGGCTCGACACGCTCGAGCAGGTGCACGTGTTCGTGAAGCGGATCAAGGAGCACGAGTTCCCCGATCTCTCGGTGTCGCTTCAGTACCAGTTCGTGCACGGTCTCTATCAGAATGCGCTGTACGCAACGCTGCAGCCGACGCGTCGGGCGGCGCTGAGCACGCGCGTCGCCCGCTCGCTCGTTGCGCATCATGGCAGCGACCACGCAGCAGCCATCGCCGGGCGGCTCGGCGCGCTCTTCGAAGCCGGGCGCGACTTCAGCGCGAGCGCCCGCTACTTCCTGGAAGGAGCCCGCCACGCCGTCGGACTGTTCGCGTTCCGTGAGGCGTTGTCGCTGGCCGAGCGCGGCCTCGGCGTCCTGCGCGGCCTGCCGGAGGGCCCCGACCGCCTGCAGCACGAGCTCGGTCTCCAGATGATTCGCGGCCTCGCGCTGCGCATGATGAAAGGCTGGGCGAGCCCACAGCTCGAACCGGTGTTCGCGCGCGCGCGCGAGCTCTGCACCTTGCTCGGCGACGTCCCGCAGCGGTTCCCGGTGCTGTGGGCCATCACGCTCTTCCATGCGATCCGCGGCAATCTCCGCGAGTACCGCCCCCGCGCCGACGACTTGATGGCCGAAGCGGAGCGCACCGGCAATCCCGCGTTCCTGATGGCCGCCCATCACCTGCTCGGCGTGTGCCTCGAGTTCGCGGGCGACATGGTCGAATCGAGCCGCGTGCTGGACCGCGGACGCGAGCTGCACGATCCCGCGCAGCACCAGGCCTACACGCAGATGTTCGGGCTCGACCCCGGGATGATCGCGCGCGCGATGTCGAGCCGTCCGCTCTGGGTGCTCGGCTATCCCGATCGCGCCGATGCGCGGGCGCGCGAGACCCTGCAGCTGGCGCGCTCGCAGCGGCAGCCGATGACGCTCGTCTTCGCGCTGCTCGTCACGCAGGGCGTGCATCTAGTCCGCGGCGAAGTGCCGGAAGCGCTGGCGTTCGGAGACGAGGTGGACGCGCTCTGCCGTGAATTCGGATTGCCACAGGAGCGCGAGTGGAGCCGCTCGTTTCAGGCGGCCGCGCTCGCCGCGACCGGACGGCTCGACGAGGGGATCGCCCTGCTCACCGACAGCCTCGCGGTGCAGCAGGCGCTAGGCGCGGGACTCGTGCGAAGCGCGTTCCTCGGCGTCCTCGCCGACCTGCTGCGCGCGGCTGGCCGCGTGGACGACGGGTTGCGGACGGTTGACGAAGCGTTCGCATATACCGCGCAGTCAGGCGAGGAAGGCTATCTCGCGGAACTGCATCGGGCGCGCGCCGAGCTGCTGCGCGTCCGCGGCGACGAGGCGGGCGCCGACGCTTCTTTCGCAGCGGCCGTCGATTACGCGCGCAAACAGCACGCGCGCGCCTTCGAGCTGCGCGCGGCGACGGGATGGGCCCGGCTGCTGATCGCATCGGGACGGCACGCCGACGCACGCGCCATCCTCGAGCCCGTGTACGAGTGGTTCACGGAAGGCCTCGGCACCGCGGACCTCGTCGCGGCGCGTGCGACGCTCGACCAGATCCGCTGAGATCAGTCGTTTGCCTTCTGCGCGATCGGCAGCGCCTTGTTCATTTTCACGTTGTCGGGCAGCAGCGCCGGCGGCGTGAATCGATAATCCCCCGGATAGTTCACGTCGTCGAAGGTCTTCAGGAACTCGATGATGTCGTAACGGATGTCGTCGTCGAGATCCGGATAGAACCACCACTCGTGTCCCGTGTTCCAGTTGCCCAGCTGCCGCGTGTCGAACGTGAAGGGCTGCATTCCCGCCGGCGTCACGAAGCGGGGACCGTCGACCACGAATCCAAGCTTCGCGGGATCGTATTCCTTCGTTCCCAGCCTGAACGCCTTGGGCCGCTTCTCTGCCGGGAGGAGCAGATCGTAGATGGTCGGGACCGAGCCGTTGTGAAGATACGGTGCGGTGGCCCAGATGCCCTTGAGTGTCTTCGCGCGATAAACCCCGTGCGCGCGCGTGTCGGGGAATTTCGCGTAGTCACGCAGCGGCGTGCGGAACGTCTGCTTTGGACGCGTGTCGCGCGACTCCCACATCGCCTGCACGTCAGGCGGCGTGCGATGCTCCTGATAGTACGCGTCCTTGACCCGCCGGACGATCTCGAACGCGGCGGTTCCAAAGGGCTTCGGTCCTTCCGCGGTCATCACCGTCCGCTCGAAGTTGATCGCGGTGCTTGGATCGGTACCCACCACGTCGAGCGGGAACAGCTGGTACTCGTTGAGCGTGCCGTCCTTCTTGTAGTTCTCGTGACAGAGCGCGCACGTGCGATCGAACATCTTGCGTCCGCGCTCAGCGCGCGCTCGATCGATCGGCCCGAACAAGTCCGCGGGCCACTCGGGTGACGTGAGCTTGTATTGCAGGCGCTCCATCGCGTGCAGGTTGTCGAGGCGAACCGTGCTCGTGTAGCCCTTGTCAGGCTGCATCGTGGCGCCGACCCCCAGCGCCTGGCCGATGTTCCGCTCGATCACCGAGTTCGTATTCACGCCCCACTGGAACCAGGACGTGTGTTCCATGCCCCACAGATGCGGGAAGCTGACCGGGGCATCGGTCGGGAGCACGTTGATGCCTTGCGTGAAGTTCGCGTCTTTGTACGCGCCGAACAGCTCGTTGCGCCCGACGCCGAACGCGTCGTTGCGGCCGTAGCCGTCCTCGGTGCCGAGCGGCTGCACCTGAACGACGAGCTTCATCGCCGCAAAGCCGTGCAGCTTGTCCATGAGCAGCGAGCGATTCGCGAACGCCATCCGAACGCCCGCGAGCACGCGCCTGAAGACGCCAGGCTCCGCCGCGTCCAGCGTCTCGTCGTCGTCTGATGCGGGGACCGATCCGATGCCGGCTTCGCGGACGACGGGAGCGTCGGGCAGCCGTACGAGGCGCACGCGGCGCCACCGATCGAGGAAACGCCGGCGGCGCTCCCAGCTCTCCGCGGTGGCCGTGGTCTCGTCGACGATCGCCTTGATGAACAGGTTGATGTAAGCCATCGACGGGCCGCCGTCGACGCGGAAGGCGCGGCCGTTGTAGTGCAACTCGCCGACATGGCAGGCCGTGCAGTTCAGGCCCATCATCTGTTGTCCGGTGATCTTCCCGTAGTCGGCGGTCACGCCAACCGGGAGGCCATACGGGTTGTAGCGGCTCGGCGGATCCGGAACGAACCCGAACCGCTCGACGTTCTCGAGAAACGGACGATACGTGACGCTGCCGTCCGGTCCTTTGACCGCCTGTTCGAGCGCCAGCAGCCAGGCAATCGGATACGCCTCGCCGCCTTCACTCAGGTGGTAGTACTGCTGCCGCTCCTCGCTCGTGAGTCCGTTGCTGCCGAGCGGGACAGGCGGGGATTGCAGTCGTTCCGGGAGATCCTTCGCAACCGGCCCGAGCGCCCACCCGAGCGTCGCCGCGAACACCAGCGCCGCGGCGCCAAGCACGGCCCAGACGACGCGGCGCCGCGGATTCGCCGGCGTCCACGCGCTGGCGGCGACGGGCTGCGCGAGGCGCGCGGCGCGGCTCGCGGACTCCGCGTGCCACCGGGCGCGGTTGATGCTGCCGATCGGCCGCGAGTCGGCAGTGGAATTCTCCGTGACGTCAATCCAGAACGTCTCGGTCTCGGCGGGTGTCAGCACGGACTTCGGGTGCAGCCGCAGGCGGCCGACGACGTGAAACGGCGCCTCGGTCTCGTCCCATTCGACGTCGGCGTTTTCCACCCAGAACGATGGATCTTCGGTGCGTCCGCCATGCGTCATCCGATCGGCGTCGAGCAACTGCAGCGCGACGTCGAACTCGCTCATCTGCGCGTCTTCGCTGACATGACGCACGAGCTCTTCCTGCAGCCGGTTCGGCCCCGGCTGCAGCGGCCGCGCCGGATTGTCGCCGGCCGGGATCGCCGAGTACTTCACAGCGTCGCGCCCGCCGTGCAGGAACGGCACGGTGCTCCAATAGCGCAGCTGCTGATACGGCTTCCGAGGCGTTCCGCGACGCTGCTTGCCGCCAAGACGGATCGTGCGCAACAGACTCCCGATCTCCTGACGGGTGAGCGAACGGAACGCCTTCCACTTCGCGCGCCGTCCCTCGGCCGAGAGCACGCGCACCGCGACCGCGAACGCGTGCGCGTCGTTGATCGGGAACGTGCTCATGCTGTTCATCGAGAAGTCGAGGCGGGTCTTGCCCGGCACCACGCCGGGCGGCACGTCGATCGAGAACGACAGCGCGCGGACGTCGGGCCAGCGATCCTGACGATGACCGCCGTCCGCATTCGCGAAGCGAATCGTCGCGGGATAGATGCCCGGCACCGCGAAGATGCCTTTCGCGAGCCGCTCGCCGAGGCGCGCGTCGCGCGCGATGGCGCGAACGTCCAGCACCTCGAACTCGCCGCGGACGCAGATGCCCTTCGCATGCGTGCCACGCGCCAGCGGACGGCGGCCCGCTGCGGCGGCCTGCTGCTGGATCGCGAGCATGCCACGGGTGATTTCTTGGATATCAGCGGCTTCGGTCGGACTGACCCGTTCGAGGCCCGCGGCGTCATCCGCGACGAACGTCATTTCGGCACTCCTTCCCACGGTCGGAACGCAGCCCGGGCGTTCCACGTGGTATTGCGCCGGCAGGTTGCGGGAATTTTGGATTATACGGGGGCCGTACCCGGCGCTGCAAAGGATTCCTTTGCTGCCCTACGCCGCTCGAGGGCGGCGCAGAGATCCCATGCGTCGGCGCTGCTGAGGTCGCCCGCGACACTCATCACGCTGTGAAAGCCGAGCGCGCGGTAGCTTTCGAAGCGATCTTCGTCGAAAAACTGGTTCCCGGTGGTGTCGTGTGGAAACGCCGTGTGCGACGCCGCGAAGTTGCGGATGTCGATCGACTCGTCGCCCGACAGCGTCGCCTTGATGTAGCAGAGGACCCCGGGCGGCGCGTCTGGACCATCGACCGCGCTGTAGCGAATCGTGCCCAGCACGACGTGCGGGTTGGCGTGTCCCTGGCCCGCCTTGGAGATGTCGAGCGCGTCGAACTCGATTGGGATCCCGAGATCGATGCGGATGCGGCGCACCGCGTTCGACAGATCGTCGAAGGTGTACTCCGGATCACAGCCGGCATCCGACACGATGATCACGCCGCAGCGCCTCGCGACCATCGACCACAGCCCGAGATTCTCGAAGTGGCCGCCGTCGGATAGATAGATGTAGGGATTGTTGTCGGTCTCGAGGCCAAGCAGCTCGCGCGCGATCGGCCCGACGCCGAGCGCCGGATCGCTCCGCTGCCAGGTCGTGCGATCGGCGGGATTGCCGAACCAGAGCCCCAGGCGCGCATTCGCGAGCGTCAGCAGGAACGCCCGCGCCTTCGACGAGTACATCCCCATCGCCGGACTGGCCGCCGCGCCGGAGACGGCCATCGCCATCCCGAGCGACAACCCCGTGGCAAGGGCGCCGCCGTCCGAGCCGTACTCCGACGAGTCGCGATAGCCGAGCGCCGAGCTCCCGACGTGCAGCGGCGAGAACGTGAACGCGTAGGCGCGACGCTCGTTGCGCCCGTAGTTCGTCGACGACACGTTGTTCAGCGTCGCATTGATCACGTGCAGCGGCCGCACGTCGCGCAGCTCGTGGACGCGCAGATCGTCGGACGGATCGAACCCGGTGAACGCGTTCGGGCGCCGGTCGGTGTGTGACGCGCCGAGAAACGTCCGCACCAGCCGCTGCCGGTACATGCCGTGGAGCGAGAACCGGTTCACCGGGACGAACCGGCTCACGAGCAGGCCGAACAGGAGCAGGCCGGCGGCGAGCGTCACGACGTCGCCGAGCGCAGCGTGCGTGCGCTGCGCGCCGGGCGGCGTGAACCCGCGGAGCGCCCACGCGTTGAACCAGGCGACCGTCGACAACAGCACGACAATCGTGATCGGCAAGGCCAGTCGCTGCGCCACGAGACGCGCCGTCGACGGGCGGGCCGTGGCGCCTCCGGAACGTGAGGCCAGGCCGGCAAGCGAACTGACCAGCGGCACAACGACGCTGAAGAGCGCGGACGAGGTGCGGTGTTCGAGCGACAAGGCGCGGCCTCCCGCCTGCACCGCCATCTCGATCACATCGGCCAGGTAGAAGACGAGGACGCCGGCCGCGATCCACAGCGCGGCCGCGATCGCCAGCCACGCCGCGAACCGGTTCCACCATTCGAGTGCCGCGTCGGTGAGTTCGCGGCTCGCGAGCCCGACGAAGGTCGTGTTGGCGATCAGCATGAGGCCCAGAATGCCGGGCACCGCGAACACCGCGAACGTCTGCCCGAGCGGATCGCCGAAATAGAAGTACTTCCTCGCGAACCAGAACGCGCCGAAGCCGACGATCGGTCCCGCGATGAGCGACGCCGTGACGGTTCGGAGTCCGGCCCGCATGCGGACCGTGCGCTCCGCCAGCGGCATCGCGTGCCTGTCGATGGCCTGATTGACGGCGGCGACCGCAATGAGGAAGAACGGGACGCCAATCGCGATCGCCGCGTCCAGCGGATGCTCGGGCGTCCGGCCCACGGACCACGCAACGGACACGACCGTCACCAGCGCGGCGGCCGTTGCCAGCACGGCGGTCCGCAGCGCCGGGCGCGCGAACGCACCGATCACGAGCCACCCCGCCGCGGGCAGCACCGCCGATACGAACAGCGCGGCGCGCGGGTCCGGCGCACACGGATACGCCGACCAGAAGAGCGTCAGGCCGACGGTGCCGACAATGGTCGGGGCCACGACGAACGAGAGAAACCGCCGTTGCGCCCAGCTCTCGCCGCGGCCGGCGAAGTTGACGACGACATATCCAATCGCCACGCTGTACATCGTCAGCGAGAGGAGCGCGAACCAGAACGGTGCGGCATCGGCAGGCAGGCACGACTGGCCGGGCGGCGCGATCACGTTGCTTTCGACGATCGCCACCGTCGCGAGATACATGCGCGGGAGCAACAACGCGGCCGCGATGATCGGCAGCAGCACCAGCCAGTTCAGGATCAGGTTCCGCGCCATGGTCGCGAGCAGCGTCCACCCGTCGGCGGAGATCAAACCGCCCTTCGGCGCCAGATACCGGCAGGTCGCGCGCAGACGGTTGACGGG
>JBKPRU010000335.1:0-8467 GCA_046734675.1 Acidobacteriota bacterium | reverse complement strand
ATGGCGTTCTACGTTCTGTCGAGGACCTTGTTGACGACGCGCGACAGGCTGTCGACGACGTTGATCGTGCGTGAGTAGCGCATGCGCGTCGGACCGATCACCCCGACCGCGCCGGTGCGGCGCCCATCCGTGTAGGTGGATGTGATGACGCTGAAGCGCTGCAAATCCGGATCGGGATGCTCGGATCCAATCACCACCGTCAGGCGCGCGCCGTCCATGCACGCGTCAATCAAGTGCACGAGGCGCGTCTTCTCCTCCATCATCCGCACGAGCGTCCGCATCGTCGCGACCGTCGTCTCGGGATCGTCGGCCCCCGCTTCCTCCAGCAGGAGCGACGTGCCCTGGATGTAAATCGACGGCTGCGGCTCGAGCCCGTCGAAGGTCGTGCTCGCAAGACGCAGCGCGCGTGCCATCAATTGATCGTACAGCGTCTTCTCTTCGCAGAGCAGCTGCATGATGCCCTGACGCATCGCGCTCAGCGTGTGCCCCTTGAACTCGGCGTTCAAGAAGTTGGCGGCCTGCTGCAGTTCTTCGCGCGCGTAGGGCTCAGTCGGCTCGATCACCTTGTGCGAGATCTGGCCGCCCTCGGAGACGAGCACCACGAGAATCTTGCCGGCGTCGAGCAGCACGAAGTCGAGGTGCTCGAACGTGACGTCGGCCGCCGGCGCAATCGCGAAGCCGATCTGATGCGACGCGCGCGAAATTTCCTGCGACGCATGCGACAGCACGTCCTCGAGCGTGCCGGCGCGGCGCAGCCGCTCCTCGATCTCCGGCGCGGGCCGCGCGGCGCGGCGCTCCGTCATGAGCTGATCGACATAGCTGCGATACCCAAGGTCCGTCGGCACACGTCCCGCCGAGGTGTGCGGCTGCTTCACGTAGCCGTGTTCCTCGAGCCGCGCCATGACATTGCGGAGCGTGGCCGAGGACACACCGAACCCGCGCCCCGCCAGCCACAGGGACGAGATGGGCTCGCCCTGTCGGATGTAGGCCTGCACGAGCGCTGCGAGAATCCGCCTATCTCTTTCGGGAAGTTCGGGATGTCGCATCATCGACGCCTTAGCACTCGCGAGAGGGGAGTGCTAAGGCGTCATTATAGCGCAAGCCACACTGAACCTTTCTGACAGGTGTAGCCGGGTCTTTAGAACCCGGCACGGTGGCGGGCTAAAGGCCCGCCCTACGTAGCTTGTCTGGGTCAAATGCCCGCGCGGGCGGCGAGTCGGCTGGCGGCCTGACGGGCTTCCGCGGCAATACCAGCCGCGTCCTCCCGGACAAGCGCGAAATCGCGAACGAGCACCTCGCCGTCGACCATCACCATGCGGACGTCCGTGCCGCGCGACGCGTAGACGAGCGTCGACCAGGGATCCGGATCCGGGGCGACGTGAGGCCGCGTACGATTGACAAGGATCAGGTCGGCGCGCTTTCCCGGCTCCACCGAGCCGACCTGCGCGTCGAGCCCGAGGGCACGCGCCCCTTCACGCGTGCCCATCCAGACGGCGTCCCGCGCGGTCAGCACACCGGGGCCCGTCCGCACTGACTGGAGTACCGCGGCCAGGCGCATCTCCCCGAACATGTCGAGACGGTTGCTACAGGCCGCGCCATCTGCGCCGAGCGAGACCGAGATCCCCCGCGCGCGCATCGCCGCGACCGGCGCGATGCCGGATCCCAGCTTCAAATTCGAGCTGGGGCAGTGCAGGACCTTGACGTCGTGCTGGGCGAGCAGATCCTGCTCCTCGTCGGTCACCCACACACAGTGCGCCGTGCAGAGATGCGGCGTCGCCAGGCCGGTCTCCGCGAGGTACTCGATGTTGCTCATGCCGCCCGAGATGCGCCGCACGAACTCCACTTCCTCGCGGTTCTCCGAGGCGTGCGTGTGGACGACGACGCGCTCGCGCGCAGAGAGATCGGCAACCGCTTCGAGCAGCTCGCGCGAGCAGGAGACGGCAAAGCGCGGTGCGAACGCAGCACGCAGGCGCCCGCCGCCCTTGCCCTCCCAGCGCTTGCGCAGTGCCACGCTTTCGTCGATGGATTCGCGCGTGCGTTCCTGCAGTCGCTGTGGGACGTCGTGGTCGGAGTCCATCATGCACTTGCCCACGGTCGCGCGCATGCCCATGTGCGCGATGACATCGAACACGACGTCCGTATCGTGCACCGTCTCCATCGTCAGCGCGGTCGTTGTGCCGCTCAGCAGCAGCTCGGAGACGGCGAGACGGGCCGAGGCGCGCAGCGTGTCCGGCGTATGCGCCGCTTCCATCGGCCACACGCGGCGGCGCAGCCACTCGAGCAGCGGCATGTCGTCTGCGTAGCCGCGGAAGAGCGTCTGACAGAGGTGGAGGTGAGTCTGGATGAACCCGGGCAGCAGGTAGTCGCCCTGCGCATCGATGACGGTGTCGTGCGGCGTCGCCGGCTCCGGTCCGACGCTCACGATGCGCCCCTCGTCGATCGACACCGCTCCCTCGACGATCTCGATCGCGTCGTTCATGGTCAGGATCGTGGCGTTCCTGATCAGCGTCCGCACTAGTGGGAAGGAGTCGAAGGATTCGGAGGGTCGAAGGAGCTTACAGCAGGTTCCTTCGCGGCTCGGGCAAGACTCCTGACGCGGCGGTTCGACGACATGGCCAGCGACGAGACGTCCTTGCCGTGTCGAATGGCGATCAGCTCCGCGACGATGCTGATCGCAATCTCCGCGGGTGTGACGGCGCCGATGTCGAGGCCGATCGGCGCATGCACGCGCTCGAGGCATTCGATCGGCATCCCTTCCTCGGCGAGCGCGTCGAACACGCGGGCGACCTTGGCGCGGCTGCCGATGAGGCCGAGATACCGCAGATCGCGCGCCGCGAGCGCGCGCAGCGCATCGAAATCATGCGTGTGTCCGCGCGTAACGACGACCACGTAGGAGCTCGACGGCAGGTCCGCCTGGTGCAGCCACGCGGCGATGTCGTCGACGGCGATTTCGTCGGCGGCGGGGAAGCGCTCCTTGTTCGCGAACTTCTCGCGATCGTCGACGACGTGGATGCGGAAGCCGCTGTCGGCGGCGGCGCGGGCGAGGTGGTAGCCGACGTGCCCGGCACCGATGATGTAGAGGCGCGGCGCCGGCGCGATCGGATCGATGTAGACCTCCATCTGGCCACCGCAGATGAGACCCGACTCCTGCACGAAGTCGTCGTTCAGGTCGTAGCGGACCAGCGCCGGCTTGCCCGAGGCAATCGCTTCGCGCGCTTTTCCGAGCGCATCGTTCTCGTAACAGCCGCCGCCAATCGTGCCGACGGTGCGTCCATCGGCGTAGACGAGCATCTTCGCACCGGTGCGCTGCGGCGTCGAGCCGCTGGCCCGGACGATGGTCACGAGCGCGGCGGGCTCGCCGCGTTCCAGCGCGGCTGCGGCGGCGGGGAGAACTTCCTCGTTCAGATGAGGACCTCGATCTTCGACTTCTTCTTCAGGCCGTCGATGAACGTCTCGGTGTGGCGCTGCTTGTTCTGCCCGCCCAAATACTGCTTGATCTGCGCGTTCACCTTCTCGAACGGCACCGTGCTCGCCGGCTCGTGTTGCGCGACCTTGATGATGTGATAGCCGAACTGCGTCTCGACCACGTCGCTGACCTGGCCCGGCTTCAACTCGAAGGCGACCTTCGAGAACTCCGGCACCATCTGCTCGCGCGTGAACTCGCCCAGATCGCCTCCCTGGGCGGCGCTTCCGTCCTGCGAGTGCTCCTGCGCGAGCTTGGCGAAATCCGCGCCGCCTTTGGCCTGCTTCAGCACCGCGTCGATCTCGGCGCGCGCTTTCTGCTTTGCCTCCGGCGTGGCCTTCTGATCGACCTTGATCAGAATGTGGCTGGCCCGCACCTTCTCGCCTTCCTTGAAGCGCTCGGTGTTCTTGTCGTAGAACGCCTTGGCATCCTGATCGGTCGGGGCCGGCTCGGTCGCGAGCTCGGTGTCCATCAGCTTCGTCACGCCGATGTCGTTCTTCGCTTCGGCGCGCAGGGTCTCGACGCTGAAGCCCCGCTCGCCGAGCGCCTTGTTGAACGCGTCGGGCGACGGAAAGCGCTTCCGGAGCTGATCGATCTTGGCGTCGATCTCGGCGTCGCTGACGACGATGCCGCGCTTGCGGCTCTCCTGCGCGAGCAGGGTGTACTCGACGAGTTTGTCGAGCGCGCCACGCATGATCTCGTCGCGCCGCTCGGGCGGAATCGGCTGGCCGGCCTGCGCCTCCATGCCTTTGATCATCCGATCGAAGTCGGCTTTCTTCACGTCCTCGCCGTTCACGCGCGCGAGCACCGCCGGCAGCTGTGCGGGGACGGGCTTTGCGGGTGGGGGCGGTGTGCCGGAGGGCGCGCCGGTCGCGGCCTGGCCGCTGGTAGCCGCCGGCGTCGCGGCGCTCTGCGCGTTTGCCGCCGGAGCTTTACGGCACGCGATGATCGACAGCGCACCGACGAGAACACACGCACAAAACTTCTGTTTCACTAGGACCTCAGGTATTGGGGAGGACTTCAAATTGTAGCAAATCGCGGAACCCGGTGGCTGACGGTAGGGCGCCTCTTTAGCTTAGAGGCCCGTCGTGCACGCGCCGGCGTGGAGGCGCACCTATAAAGGTGCGCCCTACCGCGCACTCACAACTTAAAAGTGATGTTCCGGACAGGTCTCGGTCGGTTCCGTCCCGGTGAGGAACGCCTCGCGATAGACGCGCGGGCAGGACGGCGTGGCAAGCTTCCCCGTGTCGCGATCGATCTCGGCGAACGAGATGCCTTCCGGCGGCTCGAACGACACGTTGCCGCGCCCGGCGAGCGCGCGCGACATGAACTGCGTCCAGATCGGCAGCGCCGCCTGGCTGCCGCTCAACCCGAGCGCCTGGTTGTCGTCGAGGCCGACCCACACGACGGTCAGCAGCTCCGGCGTGAAGCCGACGAACCACGCGTCGCGCAGGTCGTTGGTCGTGCCGGACTTCCCGGCGCCGTCGAGCGTGAAGCCGTTGGCGCGCGCCGACGCGCCCGTCCCTTCATTGAGCACGCTGCGCATCATGTTCGTCACGAGGAACGTTGTATCGGCACGCGCCACGGTCTTGGGGGCGGGCGTCGAAATCGACACATCCTTGCCGCTGTTGACGATGCGCGTGATCCCGCGCAGCGGCCGCATCACCCCGCCGTTGGGGAAGATCGTGTACGCCGACGCGATCTCGAAGGGTGACGCTTCGAAGACGCCCAGCGCGATCGACGGGTAGGGGCGCGGCGGGGTGCCGGCGCCGACGCGCCGCCACAGCGCTGCGACGGTGTCGTAGCCGGTGGACTCCGCGACCTTGATCGTCGCGATGTTGCGCGAGAGCGCGAGCGCGCGGCGCAGCGTGATCGGTCCGTCGTACTCGTTGTCGTAATTGCTCGGCGACCAGGTCTGCGCGTTGAAGGTGAACGCGGTTGGTTCGTCGAGGACGACCGTTGCGGGCGTGATGTCGGTGCGCCCGTCGGCTTGCGCGCGCTCGAACGCGGCGAGATAGACGAACGGCTTGAACACGGAGCCGGGCTGCCGGCGCGCCGTGACCGCGCGGTTGTACTGCGACTGGTTGTAGGAGCGCCCACCGACCATCGCGAGGATGTCGCCGGTCCGCGGATCGACGGCAATCAGCGCCGCCTGCGCGACCCGCTTCTTGCGGCGCGCCAGAATCTGGTCGACCCGCGTCAGCCCGTCGCGCATCGCATCCTGCGCGATGCGCTGCAGCTGCAGATCGAGCGTCGTGTAGACATCGACCGCGCCGGTCGCCTTCGCCCGCTCCTGCAGTTCCTGGCTGACATAGTCGACGAAGTATGGTGCTTCGGATTCGAGCGCGCGGGCCACGCTCTGCAGCGGTTCACGCGCCGCGCGTTCCTCCGCGTCCGCGCTGATGAAGCCCGTCTCCTCCATCGCATGCAGGACGACGTTGCGACGCTCCTTCGCGCGATCGGGGTTGTTGAACGGGGAGTAGCGGGGCGGCGCCTGGATCATGCCGGCAATGGTTGCCGCCTCCACCAGCGTCAGGTTGCTGACGTCCTTGGCGAAGAACATGCGCGCGGCTTCGGGCACGCCGTGAATCGCAAACGATCCGCGCTGTCCGAGCCAGACGTCGTTCAGGTACAACTCGAGGATCTGGTCCTTCGTCAGGCGCCGCTCCAGCGCCACCGACATGAACCACTCGGTGAACTTGCGCTTGAGGGTCTTCTCCTGGGTCAGGAACGTGTTGCGTACGAGCTGCTGCGTGATCGTGCTGCCGCCGCTCGAGTAGCCGCGGCTCCCGAAGATGTTCGTGAACACCGCGCGGGTCGTTCCGATGATGTCGATCCCGGGGTGGTCGTAGAAGCGGCGATCCTCGATCGCGACGACCGCCTGGATCATGCGCGGCGGGATCGAGGACAGCGGCACGTCGCGCCGCTTCTCGCGGCCGTCGCTGATGAGCGCGGTGATGAGCGGCGCGTCGAACGACAGCGTGTCCGCGCTCTGCTTCTTCGGGAGCACTTCGATATTGACGAGGCCGCCCGAGCCGGTCTTCGAGGCCGCGTAGACGAGCCGCACGGTTTTGCCGCGCCGATCGCCGGCCCGCGGGATCACGGCCAGCGCGTCGCGCCCGATCGCGAACTCGCCCGGCTGCTCGACGCGCGGCCGCTGCGCGTAGCCGAGCTCGTTCAGGCGATCGATCGTCTGCGATACAGTGATGCGTTGGCCCCGGCGCACCGTGAACGGCCGCGCGAAGATGCGCGGATCCGTCCGCTGAAACTCGCCGTGCATGCGCGCGTCGATCATCCGCGAGAAGGTCACGTAGAAGTACGTGACCGTTCCGCCGAACAGGACGAGCGCGGCCGCGGCGCCCAGCAGCAGATAGAGCTTCCAATTGCGGCGGCTGCCGCCGGTCGCGGCACGGGGACGCGCAGGCGGCTTCGCCGCAGGTGGCGAGCTTTGGGTCGTTTGCACTATGGGGTTGGTTACAGCGGGGAGCTGCAACCCGCATTTTACAACAAGCGTCTTATTTTCGTTGCGGATGAGTAAATCAGCCCATCCCCGCCCGCGTCATGCGGACATGATGGGTATCGGCGTGAACGAGGAGGAGTGTTAGATGATTCGAGTTTGGGTCCGACGGGCGATGGTCGCGCTCGCGCTCCTGGCAGCGGCCGTCCCCGCCGCCGCGCAGTCGCAGGCGATCAACGGGAGCATCGAAGGCACGGTCCGCGACAACACTGGCGCGATCCTGCCGGGAGTCACGGTGACGGTGACCAACACCGACACCGGCGCCGAGCGCGTCGTGGTCACCAACGACGAGGGCGTCTATCGCGCGCCGCTGCTGCCACTTGGAACGTATCAAGTGTCCGCCGAGCTGCAGGGCTTCAAGAAGTTCGAGCAGCAGGGGGTCAGCCTCTCGGCCGGCCAGGCCGCTCTTATCAATGTGGTGCTCAGCGTCGGCAACGTCGCCGAGACGATCACCGTCACCGGCGAGTCGCCGGTCGCCCAGCCAGGCAAGATCGATCTGGGCCGCACCATCGGCGAGACGGAGGTGAAGAACCTGCCGCTCGTCTCGCGCAATCCCTACAACTTCGCCTTCCTGCAGGCGAACGTCACCGGCTACGAGAACAACGAGTTCGGCGTGCCGCGCATCAACGCGAATGGCAGCCAGATGCACACCAATTATCAGCTCGACGGGAACACCAACACCGAGAAGGACCGCGCCGGGCTCCGCCTGCTGCCAGTCTCCGAGGTGCTCGTCCGCGAAGTGAAGGTGATCACCAACGGCTTCGCGCCGGAGTTCGGCCAGACGACGGGGATGGTCTACAACGCGATCACGCCCTCGGGCACCAACGACGTGCACGGCACGGCGAGCTTCCGCTTCAAGCGCAACGCGTTTTCCGCCGAGCCGTTCTTCCTGCCGGCGAACGCCCGGAAGCCGGACACGGAAGCGAACGACTTCACCGCCTCACTCGGCGGTCCGCTGCAGCGCGATCGCTGGCACTACTACGGCGCCTACGAGTTCGTCGATCGGAGCCTTGTGACCGGCGGTCAGGTCGTCACCGTCACGCCGGCCAACGCCGAGGCGCTCGGCATCGCGCTGCCGGCCGACGGCGTCATCCCCGCGCACCAGAAGGTGAACTTCGGGTTCGGCAAGACCGACTATCAGATCAACAACGCGAACCACCTCGCGTTCCGCTACTTCCTCTTCAAGAACTTCTCGGCATCGAACATCGGCGGCGGCCTGACCACGCTCGATCGCGCGACCGATTTCACCGACCGGATGGATTCGGTGTCCGGTCAGCTCGTGTCGACGATCGGTCAGAGCACGCTCAACGAGCTCCGCGTGCAGTACGCGCGGCGCCATCAGTTCCGCACCCAGGGCGTGTCGGTCGACGGCCCGGCCATCACCGTCTCCGGCGTCGCGCAGTTCGGCGGCGCGCGCCTGTGGGACACCAACTCGGTCGGCTTCGACTTCAACCAGGGCATCACCCAGGTCATCGACAACGTGAGCT
>JBKPRU010000334.1:0-12974 GCA_046734675.1 Acidobacteriota bacterium | reverse complement strand
AGCTGAACTCGCTCGGCGATCTCGTCGACGAGCTTGCTCTGCTCGGCGTAGTGCTTGTCGAACAGGAGATGCAGCTGATAGAAGGTGTGCCCCGTCACCTGCCAGTGATGCTTCTTGTACATGTCGCGGAGCGTCATGGTGTCCGCGAGGACCTGGTTGAGGTTGTCGACGCTCTCGCGACACACGCCCTCCGGGAGCGCGATTGGCATTTTGACGAGATGGCGAAATGGCTGGATCTCGTGTGCCTTCTGCTGCTCGAGCGGCGTCGCATGCTGGAGGATCTCTTCAGCGTCCAGAATGGCTTTGCTCATCGTGGATTCCTTTCAGCGAGAAGTAAGGGGTGATGGCGGTAACTCGACGGAGCCGACGCCCCGCTGCCGCCAGGAATGTAGAGCAAACGCCGCACCGTCACTGCCTCCGGCCGGAATGCTCGGGAAGGTCGACCGAAAGCATGGGTGGAATACGCGCGATGCCTCGAACTGCATCGCTACGGCTGCCGCAGTGACATCGGCCAGGGGACAAATCTGACGGCCCCTTCTCGGCGTGCGACGCGCATCAATGAGAGAGGTAGTTGTCGCCGGGATCGCGTCGGGGATGAAATCGACGATCAGGTTGGCGTCGATGTCGATCAGCACGAGGTCCCGGGTCATGAACCGGTACTGAACCTCGCACGGCAGCCGCGGCAAGGCCGCCAGCAAATCCACCGGCATCGTCGGAAGCGGCGCGTCATCCGGCCAGCGCGCATGACCAGCCGCGGGACCGAGCGAAGAGGTCGCAAGGGCTGTGCCTTCCAGCTGCGCGCAGCAGACGGCGCATTCCGGCCGCGTCGCACACGTGACGACGGATGTGCGGCGACGGAATGGTCGCGGCGACGCGTTACCGCTGGAGATTCCCCCACACGACCGTCGTCGGTCCCACGTCGTCCCAGTCGACGGTGCCGTCGTTAGAGGCGCCGACGTCGAGGAGCGAGCTGCCCCAGACGACCGCACTCGCCCACAGCTCGGGATTGTCCCAGACGAGATCCGTCTGTGAACCCCGGACGACCGCATTGCCCCAGACGACGGTTGTGCCCCATACGACCGCTTGCGCCCACGCGTCGAAGTTGTAGTAGGCGGCCGCGCCCCACACGACGGCGTTGCCCCACACGACGGTCTGTCCCCACACGAGCGTCGTGCCGTCGATCGTCGTTGCGGGTTCCACACCTGCCGTCAGCCACCACGAGCCGGGCGCCGCGGACGGATCGGCGGCCGACGCGAGCGCAATTGCGCCGGTCGCGTTCACGCTGCCTGCGCCCTGCGTCAACGGATCGGCATTCGCGACCGGGATGGCCGAGAACTCGAGCAGCGCCTTGATCGCGTTGGGCGTGAGCGGCTGCTCGAACTGCTGCCGGTGCGCGTCGATCATGAGCGCCACGACACCGCTCGTGACGGCGGCCGCCATCGACGTGCCGCTCAGCATCAGGTACTGCGGCAGTTTCTTGCCGCGGCCGATGCGACGGCCGGGCAGCTCGGCGTAGAGCGAGCTGCGAAGTGCGGCCGCGGCGACGAGGCGATGTCCCGGCGCCACGACGTCCGGTTTGGCGGTGCCGTCGTACCACGTCGGCCCTCGCGAGCTGTACGAGGCGACGCGATCGTCGAGCCGCGACACGGTGCCCGCCGTATCGACGGCGCCGACAGTAATCGCGGACGGGGCGTTGCCGGGCGACGTGATGCCTGCGTAGCCGACGGCACCAGTCTCTGGATTGCGCCCGACGTTGCCGGCGGACGCCACGACGACGATGCCGGCGCGAACCGCGGCCTCGACGGCCTGGACGAGCGGATCGGTGGCCTGCGGCTCGTACACCGGGTGCCCGAGCGACAGGTTGATGATGTCGATTTTCAGCTTCTCGCGGTTCTCGATCGCGAACTCGATCGCGGCGATGACGTCGCTGGTCAGGCCGCCGCCGGCGCCGTTCAGCACCTTGAGGCTGACGATCCGCGCTTTCGGCGCAACCCCCCGGAACTCACGCACCTTGAACTTGTGCACCTTGCCGTCGGCGGCGGTCTCTCGCTCCTCGTCCTCCCAGGCCTTGCCGGACCCGCTGATGAGACCGCTGACGTGCGTCCCGTGCCCGTAATCGTCGTGTGGAGCGACGTGCCGCATCCCACCGTCGAAGTCGTACTGCCTGTCATGCTCAGCGCCCGCGAGATCGGAGCCACGTTCGAGGCCGGAGTCGATCACCGCAATCCCGACGCTCTTGCCCGTCACCTCGTCGGCATCCTTGTCGGGATCGAGGCCGAGTGTCTCGAGGAGCGGCGCGACGGCAGCGTCGGTGAGCGCCTCCACGGTCTGGTCGGATTGCACGACGGCGTCGAGCGAGACGCTTGCGACGTCCGGGTCGGTCTCGAGCGCATCGAGATCGTCGACGTCGACGCTCGCGGCAAACGCGTTGAGCGTCGACAACTGCGAGGTCACGCCGTCGCCGTGTGCGCGGTGCTTCTTGATCGCCGCGTCAACGCGTCCGGGCGCGGGCTTGACGATGACACGCACGCGGCCCTCGGCGTGTTCACGGCGCACCCGTTGCAGCTCGCGATCGAGCTTGTGTGACACCTTGCGATCGTTGGCGGTGCGTCGCGCCGCCGACGCGGACTGCGACGTCCCCGTCGTCACGATCAACCCGAGTACGACCGCACCCGCGCACACTCGTAGCCAGGCCCCCACACGCCATGTCTGCATCCGAACTCCTTCCAGACCCGGGCGCTTTCAGCAAGGAAGTGGCCAGACATCATCGACGTGGGCACGATCGACGCAAGTCGTTGGAAGCACGCCGCGGGTTGGGCGTTCGCCGCCGCGCGCGACCGCGGGCGGAGATCCCTCGCGCGTGCGCAAACGGAACACCACCGGTGTTCGTGATGATCCGAAACGAATCACCGCATCCGTCGGCGAACGCCGACTGTGTCGATCGGCATCGATCCCTGGTCCGTTTCACGAAGGCTGGCGATTTCGCGTATAGTGCGCGCGCGATGCCTGCGGCCACTCACGCGCGCTATCGCGTCGTCGCGCTCGCGACGACGCTGGGCATGATCACCTACCTCGATCGCGCGTGCATCGCGACGCTGGCGCCCGGCATCGTCCGCGACCTCGGCCTGACCACGGTGCAGATGGGCTATGTGTTCACCGTCTTCCAGCTCGCGTACGCGCTCTTCGAGATCCCGACCGCGTGGTGGGCGGATCGCCGCGGCACACGATCGGTGCTTGCTCGGATCGTGATCTGGTGGTCGTTCCTGACCGCAGCGACGGGCGCGGCGTTCAGTTATCCGATCCTGCTGCTCATCCGGTTCCTGTTCGGGCTGGGCGAAGCGGGCGCGTGGCCGTGCGTCGCCCGCACGTTTTCGCGGTGGATCCCTCGGAACGAACGCGGACGGGTGCAGGGGATCTTCTTCGCCGGCGCGCACCTGGTCGGCGGGCTCACGCCGGCGCTGGTGCTGTGGCTGCTGCAGTTCCTGACGTGGCGGCAGATCTTCGTGTGCTTCGGCGGCGTCGGCCTCGTCTGGACGGCGATCTGGTTGACGTGGTTCCGAAACGATCCGTCGGAGCATCCGGCCGTCAACGCCGACGAACTGCAGACGATCGTGTCGGGACGTCCGGCCGACTGCAGCCACGCCGCGGGGCTGGCCTACTGGCGCACGCTCGCGACCAGCCGCAATATGGCCGCGCTCTGCGTCATGTACGTGCCGAACTGCATGATCTTTTATTTCTGCATCACGTGGCTGCCCACCTACCTCAAACAGCACCACGGCTTCGACGCGGCCGCGCTTGGCATCTTCGCCGGGCTGCCGCTCATCGTCAGCATGCCGGGCGATCTCCTCGGCGGCATCGTCACCGATCGTCTCGTCGCCCGCTATGGTTTGCGCGTGGGGCGCGCAGGACTCGGCGCCGTTGCCTACGTGATCGCCGGAGTCGCGCTCCTCGGCGCGGCCGTGTCGACGACGCCGATGGTGGCCGCTACGCTGATCGCCGTCGCCACCGGACTGACGATGTTCACGCTGGGCGCGGCGTGGGGCACCGTGATCGAGGTCGGGCGCAACCACGTCGGCGTCGTCGGGGCGACGATGAATTCGGTCGGCAATCTTGCCGCAATGCTCAACCCCTTGATCGTCGCCTATTCAGTGCAGTGGTTCGCGAACTGGAACATCCCGCTGTACCTGATGGGCGGACTGTTCCTCGTCGGCGCGGCCTGCTGGGCGCTGGTCGATCCCACGCGCCCGGTCTTCGACGAACTTCCGGTCACGTCGCAGGATAGTAAAGCCCCGGCGCCGGTTGGCTCTCCCGCGACCGCGCCCTGAGCGATTGTTCACCACCATTTCCAGGCTGGCTTATGCGGACACTGTCCCTCGTTGCGCTCGTGTTTTCGCTGCCGCTGACGACACTGACTGCGGACGAATGGCCGCACTGGCGTGGCCCCGCTGCGTCGGGCGTCACCGGCGAACGGAACCTGCCCACGCAGTGGAGTGACACCGAGAACATCGCGTGGAAAGCCAAGATCCGCGGGCTCGGCATCTCGTCGCCGATCGTGTTCGGCGATCGGGTGTTCGTGACGTCGCAGGCCGGCTCCGGCGTCGTGCGATCTGGTCCTCGGCTCGTGCAGAGCGGCAGTGCGAGCGATGCGGGCGAGCGCGCCCTCGGCGACGGCCCGACGAGCGGCGACGGCAAGGTGACGTTCCTCGTCAGCGCGTTCGATCGGCGCAGCGGCCGCACACAGTGGGAATTCGAGATGCCCGCGGAAGGCGCGCTACCGTCCGTTCACGAAAAGCACAATCTCGCATCGCCGAGTCCCGTCACCGATGGCGAGCGCGTGTACGTGTGGTTTGCGACCGGGCAGGTGGCGGCGATCGACGCCGCGGGCCAGCTGGCGTGGAAGAAGAACCTCGGCGCCGAGTATGGCCGCTTCGAAATCAACTGGGGCCACGGCAGCTCGCCCGTCGTACACAACGGCCAGTTGATTCTTCTCTGCTACCACGAGAAGACGTCGTACCTGCTCGCGCTCGAGGCGCGGACGGGGGCGGTCCGGTGGAAGCACGATGCACCAGCCGGCGTCACCTCCTACAGCACACCGCTCGTCGTCGAATCGGGCGGCCGCACCGAGATCGTCATCAACTCCAGCGCGGGGATCAGCGGCCATGACTTCGCGACCGGCGAACGGTTGTGGCATTTCGAAGAAGCAAACCGCTTTCCGATTCCCACGCCGATCGCGCACGACGACATCATCTATATGAGCCGCGGATATCGCAGCAGTCCGCTCATGGCGATCCGGACCGGCGCCAAAGGCACCGTCAGCGCTGACCAGCTTTTATGGAGGGTGCCGTCAGGAGCGCCGTATATCTCGACGCCGGTGCAGTACGAGGGCCTGCTCTACCTGACCGGCGACGTCGGCGTGCTGACCGTCGTCGATGCGAAGACCGGCGAGCGCGTGTACCAGGAGCGCATCGGCGGGGTTTACACGGCGTCTCCCGTCGCCGGCGACGGCAAGGTGTATCTCGTCAGCGAAGACGGCGAGACGGTCGTCCTGTCGGCGGGCCGTACGCCGAAGATCATCGCCCGCAACAAGCTGACCGCGCGTCAGCTCGCGTCCCCTGCGATCGCCGGCGGGCGCCTGTTCATCCGCTCCGACGACGTGCTGTATGCCATTGGTAAGTAATCGCCCGGCGCGCTGATCGCGAGTCACAGCGCCGCGGGCTCAGCGGCCTTCTGCCCGGCGACGCGCACCGCATCGCGACGCCACGTCGCCGGCGATTGCCCCAGCAGCTTCTTGAACGCGCGGCTGAACGCTGCCTCCGATTCGTAGCCGACCGCGTCCGCCACCGCCGCGACGTGGCTGCCGTCGCGCAGCAGCCGCGACGCGAGCTGCATCCGCCACAGCGCGAGGTACTGCATCGGCGGCTGCCCCGCCAGCTGCGTGAAGCGCTCGGCGAGCACCGACCGCGATACGCCGACAACGCGCGCGAGGCGCTCGACGGTCCATGACTCGCGCGGCTGCGCGTGCAGCGCCGCCAGCGCCTGGCCCACGACTTCGTCACGCAGCCCCGAGAGCCAGCCGCTCTCGGACTGCTCGAGTCCTTCAAGGTAGCGCCGCAGCGCCTCGACGAACATCAACTCCGACAGACGTGCGAGGATGTTCTCGCTGCCGGCGCGCACGCGTCCCGCTTCGTGCACCGCGATGTTCAGCAGCGTGCCGAGCCATCCCGTCGCCGAGCCGTCCTGTCCCGCCGACAGGTGAATGACCGGGGGCAGTGCCGCGAGCAGCGGGTTGAACGGACGTTCGTCCAGACCGAGGAACCCGCACACCAGCCGCGCGCGATCCGGTCCTCCGCCGCCGACCTCGTAGACGAGCGGCAGCGGCGTACGCTGCCGCGGATAGATCGACATGTCAGGCGTCCGCCGCATGCCTGGCGCACTGGCCAGCACGTGCGCGTCGCCCTGGGGAAAGACGATGAGATCCCCTTCGTTGAGGCGGATGGGCGAATGACCGACCGCGTGGCCCCAGCACGAGCCGCTCGCGATCACATGAAATTCAATGACACGCTGCGCGCCCGGCATCACCAGCCTGGCGATCTCGTGCGACGCGGGTGCTTCGGCCACCCACGGCGAGCTCAGTTCGAAATCAAAGTAGACCGCGCCGGTCAGGCGGACCGCGCGCAGCACGTCAGACAGCACATCCATGGACACGGGCACTCAACACGCGGCGGACGCGCGGGCAAGAAGTGTGGACCGGAGGTCAAATTCACCGCACGTCCGGACGCACTGCAATGCGTTCCGGACGCTCGCACATGACACCCGGCGGCACAGGAGCGTCTTCCTATCATGCCGCGCAATTTCGTGCGGACGCACTCAAAGGATACGCCCATGTCGATCGTTATACCGGCACCAGCGGATGGCGCCAGGGTGGCCACGACGAGCCGACGTGCCAGCGCACTGGCAGAGCGCCTCGAAGCGGGCGCGCGTGCGCTGGCCACGTTGGCAACCGCTCTCACGGATGCCGAGTGGCAGACCCGCATTCCCGGCGACGGCCGCAAGATCGGGGTCGTCGTCCATCACGTCGCCAGCATGTACCCCATCGAAATGCAGGTCGCGCTGACCGTGGCCGCGGGAAATCCCGTCATCGGCCTGACGTGGAACGACGTGCATCAGATCAACGCGAAGCATGCCGCCGAACACGCCGCGGCCACGAAGGTCGAAGCGATCGATCTGCTGCTCCGCAACAGTGCCGAGGCCGCAACCGCGATCCGTGCGCTGACCGACGAAGCGCTCGATCGCGCCGCGCCGTTCTCGCTCAACGCCGATGCGCCGCTCACGTGCCAGTTCGTGCTCGAAGATCACGCCGTCAGGCACAGCTATCACCACCTCGCGAAGATTCGCGCGGCGTTGAAAGGATGAACCAAGAGTCAGGTATCGTTCGGCCGAGCATTGGATCGAGGTCTTCCGGACGTACTATGGGCTGGTCCGCGGTTACCTCCCGTGACCGGCGTCGACATGGGACCGCCCCGTATGAGTGACCAGTCGCGGCGTGATGCGCCGCTCGCGATCGATGCGGCAACATTCCGCGCGCTCGGACATCGCCTCGTCGACGATGTGGCGGAGTTCCTCGAAACGCTGCCCCGGCGGCCGGTGACCCACGACGCCTCGCCTTCCGCAGTCCGCGACGCGCTCGATCTGTCGGGTCCGCTGCCGGAAAATGGCGCGGACCCGGCGATGCTCCTCGAGCGCACCGCGCGGCTGTTGTTCGATCACTCGCTCTTCAACGGTCATCCGCGCTTCTTCGGCTACATCACCGCATCGCCCGCGCCGATCGGCATGCTCGCGGATCTGCTCGCGGCGGCGGTGAACCCGAACGTCGGCGCGTGGATCCTCTCGCCCGCCGCAACCGAGATCGAGTCGCAGACCGTGCGCTGGATCGCCGGCTTGATCGGCTACCCCGCCGATTGCGGCGGCCTGCTGGTGAGCGGCGGCAACATGGCGAACTTCGTCGGCTTCTTCGCCGCGCGCGCAGCAAAGGCCGGGTGGGACGTGCGCGAGAACGGGATCACGACAGGCGACGGACGGCGGCTGCGCGTCTACGCGTCCGCCGAGACGCACACGTGGATTCAGAAGGCGGCGGACCTGTCCGGCCTGGGCGTCTCCTCGGTTCGATGGATCCCGACCGATGCGTCGCTGCGCATGGACGTCGACGCGTTGGAGCGGCAGATCGCGCGTGACGCAACCGCCGGCGACGTGCCGTGTCTCGTCGTCGCCACGGCGGGATCCGTGAGTACCGGCGCGGTCGATCCTTTGCCGGCTATCGGCGAGGTCTGCCGCGCGCACGACGTCTGGTTCCACGTCGACGGCGCGTATGGCGGATTCGCGGCCGCCGTGCCCGAAGCTCCCGACGATCTGCGTGGCCTGCGCGACGCCGATTCGGTGGCGGTCGACCCGCACAAGTGGCTCTACGCGCCGCTCGAAGCAGGGTGCGCGCTGGTCCGCGAACCGGCGAAGCTGCGCGCCGCGTTCGCCTATCACCCGCCCTACTATTACTTCGACGAACACGCCACGAACTACGTCGACTACGGCCCCCAGAACTCGCGCGGCTTCCGTGCGCTCAAAGTGTGGCTCGCGCTGCGGCACGCCGGAGCCGCCGGCTACCGGCAGATGATCACCGACGACATCCGCCTGTCGCAGGCGATGGCGGACGCAGTGCGCGCGTGCGACGATCTGCAGCTCGTCACGCAAGCGCTGAGTATTACGACCTTCCGGTACGTGCCGCGCGATTTGCGGGCCAGCCTCGGCGAGGAGCAGGTCGAAGCGCATCTCGACGCGCTCAACCGCGCGCTGCTCGATCGCGTGCAGCGCGGCGGCGAGGCGTTCGTCTCGAACGCGGTGATCGACGGTCGCTACGTGCTGCGCGCGTGCATCGTCAACTTCCACACGACGCGCGCCGACGTGGAGGCGATCCCGCCGCTCGTCGCGCGCCTTGGACGTGACATCGACGCGGAGCTGCGAACCTCCGCGGCGACGCTCCGATCCAGCTGACGCGCGCTACCAGGTCTTCAGCCGGATGTTCCGGTACTCGACCTTCATCGGCGGACCGACGTGCACCTGCACGCCGATCAGGCCGTCGGCCGGCCGGTTCGCCGCATCGTCGTCGATCGTGACGCTCATCACGCGGCCGTTCAGCAGGTGAATCAACGTGTTGCCGCGGATGATCAGGTGCACCGCGTTCCAGTCGTCGGTCACGAGCGCGGCCAAGTCCTTGTCCTCGCCGAGCGTTGACAGCACCACCGGCGGCCGCGTGCCGACGATGCGCGTCAACTGCCCGCGCACGCCGACGAACAGGCGCCCTTTCTCCTCGTAGTTGTTCCCCACGTAGCGCTTCGCGCCATCGAGATCGAACTGATATCCGCGCAAGGCAAAGCGATTGTCGGGCGTGACGGGATCGGGCACGCTCGCGCTGCGGTAATTGATGCCGCTGTTGCCCGCCGCCGTGATGCGGTAATCGAGCTTCAACTCGAAATCCTTCGGCCGGCCGCCGCGCCAGATGATGAACGTGTTGCTCTTGATGACGGTGTCCGGCGTGATCTCGCCGACCAGCACGCCGGCCTCGGCCCGCCAGTATTTCGGGTCCCCCTCCCAGCCGTTCAACGTCTTGCCGTCGAAGATTGGAGTGAACCCTGGTTCGTCTCCCTCGATGGGCGACGGCCGATCGCTCTGCTTCGGCACGAATGGTGCTGCCGGCTGCTGACCAAACGATGCGGCCAGCCCCGCGCCGAGGAGCGACGCCACTGCCGCAACGATTACAGAAGGAAATCTCACACGCGCCTCCGGCGCCATCCTGCTCCGAGATCGTTCTGGGTTTCAAGACTCCGGCATGACGTGTGTGCTCCGCGATGCCGGAGTGCACGCCCCGCTCGAGTGCGCGAATTCAGCAGCTTACACGGGACCGCCGCACCGGCTTGGCGGCGGGGTTCGTGCATTTCCTGCCGGCCATGAAACAGGTGCTCGTCATCGTGCTGTTCTCGGTCTCGATCGCGGCGGTCGCGTCGGCGGCGAAGATCAAAGTGAAGGCGGAGGGAGACCCGCAATTCGACTTCAGCACACTGCGCACGTTTGCCTGGGACGACGATGCCGGCGAAGTGATCATCGCGAGAAGGCCAGACGACAACCCCGCCGAAGTGAAGTCGCGTGTCGATCCGCTGATCCGAAGACACGTCGCGGCGGCGATGGTCAAGAAAGGGTTCTCGGCGGCTGACCAGACGCCGGACGTCCACCTTCACTACTACGTCCTCGTCTCGCTCAACGCGACCGATCAGACGATGGGTCAGTTCCTGCCCGCCGTTCCCTACTGGGGGCTGCCGGCGTTCGCGCCCGCGACCCAGGCCCTGACCGTCGTCACGCGCGGCTCATTGGTGCTCGACGCGCTGCTGCCGGGCACGATTGGCGAGCGTCGCGTGATCTGGCGGGGCGTCGCCCAGAGCACCGTGCAGGACACCGACAGTGACGCGGTTCGCGACGAGCGCATCCGCGACGCCGCGGCGGAATTGATCAAGCGCTTTCCGCTCAAGAAGAAGTAGCGCGCGATGACCACTCCCGCAATCCGCCTCGTTGCCGCCATCGTCCTCGTCTTCGCGACAGCGACGGCGCTGCCACGCGCCGCGTCAATCGACTTCCTGTCGACGTGGAAGGCGCCGGATGCCCGTCCACTGAACTTCGGCGGCCGTAAGGTTGCGGGCGTGTTGATCACCGACGACGACAGCCTGCGCGTGTCGACGGAAGAAGCGCTGGCGCACGCGATCGGCGCACGCGGCCCGGTGGCGATTCCCGCATACCGCATCATCCCGCGCGAGGAAGTGCGCAACAGCGACGCGGCGAAGGGCTGGTTCTCGAGGGCCGGCGTCGAAGGGCTCGTCATCCTTCGCATCGTCAAGACGGAGACGCAGAAAGTCTATTCATCGGTCATCTGGAGCAGCGGCTACTACGGGTCGGCGTGGGACTACTGGGGCTACGGTTGGGCCAACGTCTATCCGCTCGGCGCCGGGCGCAATCAGCGGACCATCACGGTCGAAACGCTGCTCTACGATCTCGCGGAGGGAAAACCCATCTGGGCGGGCGTCAGTCAGGCGACCGATCCGAAGAACGTGCAGACCTACATGAAAGAGCTGGCGATCGAAGTGGTCAAGCGGCTGCAGAAAGACGGGCTCGTCAAAAAATCCTGACCGACCTACCGGGGCCCCGTCGATTCTCACGATTCCCGTTCGATTACGTAATAGATAAAGCAAACGGGCCGGCGCCGCGCGCGGTGCTCAATGGTGCTTGCCGCCGCGCGTCCGCGGCAGGACAATGCCGCAGCCCCAATCGAATCGCAGGAGGGACAGAACATGGCAAGAGCACGCAGTCCGATCCCCGAGGGTTTCCACAGCGTCACCCCGCACCTGATCTTCGAGGATTCGGCGCGGGCACTGGACTGGTACGTGAAGGCGTTCGGCGCGAAGGAAATTTCGCGCGCCGTGGGTCCTGACGGCAAAGTCATGCACGCCGAGCTGCAGATTGGCAACTCGCGCCTCATGCTGAACGACGCGATGGGCGGCGGCCGCAGCATCAAGGACGTCGGCGGCTCACCGGTCGGGTTCTGGATTTACGTCGACGACTGCGACGCGCTGTTCAATCGTGCGGTGGCAGCCGGCGGCCAGGTGCCACCGGGACCGATGGGACAGCTGGCCGATCAGTTCTGGGGCGATCGCACCGGCACGCTCACCGATCCGTTCGGCTACCAGTGGACGATCGCGACGCGCAAAGAGGATCTGACCGAGCAGGAGCTCGATCAGCGCGCGCAGGACTTCTTCAAACAGTTCGGCACGCCTGCCTAGCGTCAGATCGACGAGGTCGCCGGGGAGTCCGGCGACCTCGCCAGTACACCTCCAGGCCTCAGCGATTCAGCGCAGAATCACGCCAGAGATGCCTGAAAGTCATACGAGCGGCAGACTATTTACAGGCACTAAAGTACTGCCCCTCTTGGTCAAGCATCGCCTCGCGTCCGACTGCGCGGCCCGCCGGCATCGGTACGCAAACTGCCCTCAAGCCCGCGCGTCCTCACCGGACTCCCCACACGCTTCCGGTTCGTGTCGGCGGCGCCGCGTGATCGGTTAGGAGGATTGGATGCGTGGACCCCGGGTTCTTTCGTGCGCTTTGGCAGTCGTGGTCGTGATGCTGGCCTCGAGCGATCGCCTATGGGCCCAACCAGCCGCAGGGGCTGAATGGACAACGCCCGCCGGGACCGTTCAAGGAACCCGCTTCAGCGCGCTCTCACAAATCAACACCACCAACGTCAATCGACTTCACGAGGAATTTCACTTCAGCACGGACATAAAAGCGGGCCACGAGGGACAGCCCCTCGTGGTGAACGGGATCATGTACGTCGTCACGCCGTTCCCGAACCTTCTGTATGCGCTGGATCTTTCGCATGGCGGCGACGTGATGTGGGTCTTCGACCCGCATGCTGATCCATTCGCGGAAGACAAGGCGTGCTGCGACATCGTCAATCGCGGCGCTGCCTTTCATCCGCGCGATCCGAACAACCCGTCATCGGTCGACAAAGTCATCTACAACGTGCTCGACAGCACGACCGTTGCCGTGAATGCGCGGACGGGACGTGAGGTCTGGCGGACGAAGAACGGCGATCCGAGAACCGGCCAGGCGATGACGATGGCCCCGCTGGTCGTCAGGAACAAGGTGTTCGTCGGCAACAGCGGCGCAGAATTCGGGGTCCGCGGCTTCATTGCCGCGCTCGACGCGGAAACGGGACGTCAGCTCTGGCGCGCGTGGAGCACGGGACCTGACAGCGACGTGTTGATCGTCCCGGGCCTGACACACCCGCCATATCCGAAGGATCAGGGCGTCGATCTCGGCATCGTCAGCTGGGGCGGCACGACGTTATGGCAGCAAGGCGGCGGCACCGTGTGGGCCTGGAT
>JBKPRU010000333.1:0-6536 GCA_046734675.1 Acidobacteriota bacterium | reverse complement strand
GGCTGAGACCTGGGTCAGGCTCACCGTGCTCAGTGTCGCCGCGGCGGTACCGAGCGTATCGTTCGCGAGCACGTTCGCAATCGCGACGGCTCCCGCAAACGCCGCACCATTGTCCGCGTTCGCCTGAATCGCGAACGGCGGGCGCACCGTGACCGTTACGGTCGCACGATCGCAATTCTGCGGGTTCACCGCCTCGCAGATCTGATAAGTGAGCGTGTGTGCTCCGACGAACGCATCCGCGGAGATCCACACCGACCCATCACCGGCGAGCGCGATGCCCGCATCGGTCCTCGTGACGACGGCGAGGATGACGTTGCCGATCGCCGCACGCGCACCGCCGACGGTGTCGTTCGCGAGCACGTTTGCCAGCGCGCGTCCACCGGCCAGCGCGGCAATCGGTATCGGCGGATTGTCATCGACCGCGTCGACCACGAACGGTGTCGGCTTCGCGTTGGCGTTGGGCGCGACGGCCACCCATACAGGGGCGCCGGCAACGGTAATGAACTCCTTGATCGCGTTGGTCGCCGTGTCGATGGCCGCCACCGTGTTGCCGTTCGGGATGGCGACGTAAACACCGCTGCGATCGGGCGTCACGGCCAGCGCCGCCGGCGTGTGCTGCTGCGCCCACGTCGGACCGTCCTCGCCGAGATCGATCCACTGCACCACAGCGTTGGTTGCCGTATCGATCGCCGCCGCCCATCGTCCGGGAAGGAACCCCGCACCGTAGAGCGTGTTGGCCCAGTACGACTTGATGCCGACGTACAGGCGGCTGCCGTCGGCCGTGACCGCGATCGGACCCGGCTGCGAATATAAAGGAATGCTCGCAATGACCGCGTTGGTAGACGTGTCGACCACCGCAAGGCTGCCGTCGACGCGGAAGCCGGTGATGTCGTAGTAGTAGCTGATCACGCCCACGAAGGCACGTGTGCCGTCAGGCGAGAGCGCGACGCTGACCGCGAAGTTCGAGACCCCGGGTACGGCGTTCAGCTCCGGAATGCACGACGCGATGATCGTGTTCGTCGTCGTGTCGATGACGGTCACGTTCGTCGCGGCCACGAAGAGCCGTGTGCCGTCAGACGAGAGCGCCATCTGCCCCTCGCTGCCGCCGACGACGATCGACGTCAACGGTCCGCCCGTCGCCGTGTCGATCACCCGCACCGCACCGCTCGATCCCAACACATACAACCGGTCACCGGCGGGGGAGACCGCGAGACTCGCGGGCACATCGCCGAGGGGAATCGTCGTCACGACCGCCTGCTGCGTCGTGTCGATGACCGAAATGGAGTTCGAACCGGTGTTCGCGACGTACGCGCGCGTTGCGTCCTGGCTGATCACCACGTCCGCCGGCGCGAGGCCGACGGGGATTGTCGCCGTGATCGCGTTCGACGTGGTGTCGAGCACGCTGACGGCGTTCGCGTTCGTGTTCGCCACATAGGCGGGCGTCTGCGCCTCCGCCTGCCCGGCGGCGAGCACCGCCAGGAGGCAGGCCATGCACGATGCCGCCGGTCGCAGCGGCCGGATCGATCGTGCGCTGGTGTGGATCATCGGTTCAGTCCTCCGAGAAAGGTTTGGTCGGTTCAGCGGCCGGAACCGCCTGCGGAACCGCCGCATTTGGGGATGGGGAGTGCGCGACCAGGGAGCATGCGCCGCCGCCAGACGGAGGGGAAGTGGGGGCATCGACCGCGCCGGCCGGGGCGTGGCGAACGTCGCGCATCGACTAGAAGGGGATCGCTCCACCGCGGGAAATATAGGCGCGGCGCGGAAAAAATCCCGTTCGCCGAGAAGTCTTCCCGTTTGCAGACTTCGAGGCTTCGCAGTCAGCCGGCGGGATGATTTCCAAACCGAGCCGCCGGCCGGCCCACGGCCGGCAGACTTCTGCCGCGCCGGAAACAATCACCCCCACTAAATAGCCATTTTCAAGGCGTGGCCCGAGCCCTACAGTCACGCACGTTCCCTTTCCCCGGTTATCACTCTTTTTTCGGGAGCTGCTTGTTGAGGGCCACGCTAGGCGACTGGCGCTTCGTCGCGTTCGTCTCGACGCTGCTGTTGTGCGGCCTGCCCGCATCGACGCACGCGTCGCCGCACTCGGTGCGCCGCGCCCCGACGCGTGCAAGCGCGGGCAGCGTGCGCGCCGGGAGCGCGCGCGTGGTGTTCGGCGCCGACAGCGCGTTCGGCGGCGACGGCGCGTTCGAGCATGTCGACGCCGCGCCACTGGCGCCCTCGCACGAGTGGCTCCCCGCATCCTTCGATCTCGACCCGGTGAATGCCACCGACGACGACGATGATGACGACGGCGTGACGTCGCCGGCTGCGGCCGGTGACGAGCACAGTTTGGATCGCGCATCGGTGAAATCGTCGATCAAGGGTCACACGTTCATGTGCCTCGCGCGCTCGATGCCGGTGCCGCTCGTGCGGGGACCGCCACGGATCCGCCCGATTGCGCGATCTCTTTCCCTTTTCCCACGCCGCCCCGTACGACGACGCCGCACCCTGGGTGCCCGCACGTCACGTCTCGCGTCCACGCGCGAGCCGGCCGCGACCTTCGCGGCTCCGGCGCCTGGCGGCGCCATCCTGATTCCACTCGTTTTCATACGCGCTGATATGCGTTCGGTCGGGCCCCGTCTGTTGCGGGCGCCTCCACCTTAACCATCCCCAGCGTTCAGACGTGATTTGCGGCGCCCGCTCATCGGCGCCGCCCAGATCGGCTCGCTGGTGCGCGAGCCGCGTGGCTGGAGGTGTGTCGCGGTCCGGCACGCTCCAGCAGTCGTTCGGTCGCGTGCAAGTGCGGTGAGCCGTAGCAATCAACAACGGAGAGGAGGGCTCCGATGTCGACTTGCAGTCAGGTCCGGAGTTCGTGTGCAGAAATGCCGTGTGGCGGGAGGGAATCATGAGAGTGTCGAGAACGTTTAGATGTCGTCGTGCACGCTGGGCGCGGCCCGTCGCGTCGGTCGTGATGATCGCAATGTCGATCATGACCAACGGCGGCCCGCTTCTGCTGATGCCGCAGCAGACGGTCCACGCCCAGCAGCAGGCCGCGCCCGTGAGCCAGGGCTTGAACATCGATGCGGGCGATCTGCGCTTCGTTTACGAGCAGATCCTCGTCGCGCAGGATCACGCGGCTGGTGGACAGCTGCTCGGACCGGGTCCCAATCAGGTGAGCGATCCGCAGCTGCCGCGCGGCCTCCGCACGGTTGACGGTTCGTTCAACAACCTGGTGCCGGGCCAGACCCACTTCGGTCAGGCCGATATCTCGTTCCCGCGGCTTCTCACGCCGACGTATCGCGCGGCCGAGACGCTGCCGTTCGATCCGGACGGCCCGGGCGGACAGGCCGCCGGCCAGGCCACGTCGTACGCGCAGAAGAAGGGGTTCGTCTCCGACTCGCAGCCGCGCCTGATTACCAACCTGATCGTCGATCAGACGGCCAGCAACCCGGCCGCGTTTGCCGCCGCGCAGAATCCTTGCGGGTCGGGCGGCTTCGTCTGCTCGGGCACCGCGGATCCAGACCCGGTGACCGGCGCACTGTTCATTCCGAACATCACGCCGGACTTCGGTCTGTCGGCCCCCTTCAACCTGATGTTCACCTTCTTCGGTCAGTTCTTCGATCACGGCCTCGACCTGGTGACGAAGGGCGGCGGGACGGTGATCATGCCGCTGAAGAATGACGACCCGCTCGTCCTCGGACCCGACGGCATTCTCGGCACCGCCGACGATCTGCCGGTCGAGCAGCGGTTCATGGTCATGACGCGTGGCACCAACCTGCCCGGCCCTGACGGTGTGGTTGGCGACAATCCTGCGACGCCGCAGGACGAGAGCCTCGACGACGTCCAGGAGCAGCAGAACACGACGACGCCGTGGGTCGACCAGAACCAGACCTACACGTCGCATCCGTCGCACCAGGTGTTCCTGCGCGAGTACGCGCTCAACGCGGCGGGCAAGCCCGTGCAGACCGGCAAGGTCCTCGACGGCGGCTTCTGCGCGCCGCGCCCGACCGGCATCCCGGGCGACAACATCTGCAACATCGCGAACTGGAGTGAAGTGAAGGCGCAGGCGAGAACGCGTCTCGGCATCCAGCTCGTCGACGCAGACGTGTTCGACGCGCCGCTCATCGTCACCGACCCGTACGGCCACTTCAGGCCCGGCCCGAACGGCTTCCCGCTGATGGTGCGCCCCGGCAACGTCCTCGTCGAAGGCAATCCGGCAGCGAACGGCGGCCTGGGCGTGCTCGTGCCGGCCGACGCCCGCCGAACCGGTCACGCGTTCCTCAACGACATCGCGCACAACGCGGTGCCGGCGCCCGGGCTTTCACCGGATGGGGACACGACGACCTGCGACTTCCGCACCTGCACGCAGCCGCCCAACACGTATGACGACGAGCTGCTCGGGCTGCACATGGTCACCGGCGACGGCCGCGGCAACGAGAACATCGCGCTGACGATGGTGCACCAGATTTTCCACGCCGAGCACAATCGGCTCGTGCACGACATCGACCGTCGCATCAACACGCTGCTCACGCCCGCCGAGATTGCGGCGTGGCATGCGGTCCATGCCGGATCCGGCTGGGACTACGGCGAACGGCTGTTCCAGGCGGGACGCTTCTTCACGGAGATGCAGTACCAGCACCTCGTGTTCGAGGAGTTCGCGCGCACCGTCCAGCCGCTGATCAATCCGTTCCTGGGCGGCCTCACGTCCATCAACGGCGCCATCTCGGCGGAGTTTGCGCACACCGTCTACCGTCTCGGCCACTCGATGCTGCCGGAAGTCGTGACCCGCATCAACGTCGTCAACGGCGTCGAGTCGCAGAACGACATCCGTCTCTTCAACGCCTTCCTCAATCCGCTGGCCTACAACAACGGCGGGGCGGCGGGCGTGCTGACTGCGGACAAGGCGGCCGGCAGCATCGTACGCGGTCTGTCGCGTGAGGTCGGCAACGAGCTCGACGAGTTCATCACCGAGTCGGTGCGCAATCAGCTGCTCGGTCTGCCGCTCGATCTCGGCGCGATCAACATCGCCCGTGGCCGCAGCGAAGGCATCCCGTCGCTGAACGTCGCCCGCAAGCAGTTCTTCACGGCGACCAAGGACGCGGCGTTGGCGCCGTACAACAACTGGTTCGAGTTCGGCCTCGGGTTGAAGCACCAGGAGTCGCTGGTGAACTTCATCGCCGCCTACGGCACCGACCCGACGATCACCAGCGCAACCACGATGGCCACGAAGCGCGCCGCCGCGACGGCGTTGATCGCCGCCAACGGCCCGTTCATGTTCCAGGACGCGGCGACGAGCGGCGTCGACCTCGTCGACTTCTGGGTCGGCGGTCTTGCGGAACGCCAGGCTGTCTTCGGCGGCTTGCTCGGATCGACGTTCAATTACGTGTTCGAGAAGCAGCTCGAGAGCCTGCAGGACGGCGACCGCTTCTACTACCTGCAGCGCACCGACGGCATCAACTTCCGCGACCAGCTCGAAGGGAACTCCTTCGCCGAACTGATCCGTCGCAACACGGACTTCCAGGGCGGCATGGACGTGATCTTCAACACGGCCGACTTCATCTTCAACCTGTCGGACTTCACCGGCACCGCCACCGTCGATCTCGGCGACGGCATGTCGATGTTCACGTTGCCCGACGGCACGAAGATGTTCTTCGACCCGCTGCATACCGGAAAGAACATCGAAGTCAACGGCACGGCCGGCGCCGACAAGTTCACCGGCGACGTCGGCGACGACACGATGTACGGTAACGACGGCAACGATCGCCTCGACGGATTCGAGGGCAACGACACCATCCACGGCGGCACCGGCGACGACCAGCTCTTCGGCGGCAACGGCGACGACGTGCTGAAGGGCGGACCGGGCAACGACGCGTTGAGCTCCGGTCCGGGCTTTGGCGGCGACCTGATGATCGCCGGCGACGGCAATGACTTCCTGCTGTGCGCCGACGACGGGTGCGAACACTTCGCCGGTCCTGGCAACGACATCATGGTCGACGGCGGGATGCGCGCCGAGGCAATCTTCGGCGGGTTCGGCGATGACTGGATCTTCGACGGCGACGGCCACGACGGCGGCATGTTCGGCGACGAAGGCAACGTCTTCGACCTGCTCGCCGGCTTGAGCCCGATCGGCGGCGACGACGTCGGGGGCGGCGGTCCGGGTCAGGACAACTTCTTCATGGAAGGCGGCGACGACATCGCGCTGATGTCCGAAGGCAGCAACAAGTTCTTCGGTGATTATGGGTTCGACTGGATCACCCTGCGCGGCTGGGGCCTGCCGAACTTCGTCGAGCTGTCGCTGCTGGCTGACCCGCTCGTCAATCTCAACTTCAACGACCTGCGCAACCTGTATCGCTTCGTGGACGGCGCGTCAGGGTGGGACCTCAACGATCACATCGCCGGCTCGAACAACGTGCTGTGCGATCCTCCCGGAGAGGTCGCTGAATGCCTGATTCCCGGCATGGAGCTCACGGCCGCCGGCGCGGCCAAGATCACCGGCCTGACCGAGCTGATGGGACCCAACGGCTTCAACAAGAGCCTCACGGATCCCGCTATCC
>JBKPRU010000332.1:0-39476 GCA_046734675.1 Acidobacteriota bacterium | reverse complement strand
TCGCAGCCCGAATCGCCTCTATCGTCTTCGCGGGGACCTCGTGGCGCTGTCCGAGCGCGTCGACATAGTGGGATTCGATCGTGCCGCCCTTCATGCCGTCGAGTTCTTGATGTGGCGGAGCAAGACGCTCGACCATGCCTGGACGTGCAGCTTTTCGCCCGCTTCCAGCACGTGGCCGCTGTCGTCGACGGTGACGTGATCGCTGGCCTGGTTCGTATCGAGCACCACCGTCCAGCGCTCGCCCCACTTCGGCTCCGGCATCACGAACTCGAGCGGCTCGTGATGCGCGTTGAACATCAGGTAGAAGCTGTCGTCGACGACGCGGCGTCCGCGTTCGTCGCGCGTCGGAATCGCCTGGCCGTTGAGAAAGACGCCGAGCGACTTCGCGAAGCCAGCCTGCCAGTCCTCTTCCGACATCTCCGTGCCGCCTGGCGTGAACCATCCGATGTCGGCGACCTCGCTGCCGCGAATCGGCCGTCCCTGGAACCAGCGGCGTCGCTGAAAGACTGGATGCTCGGAGCGCAGGTGGATCAAGCCGCACGTGAACCCGAGCAGCGCCTGGTCGGCGTGCTCCCAGTCGTACCAGGAGATCTCGTTGTCCTGGCAGTAGGCGTTGTTGTTGCCGCGCTGCGTGCGTCCGATCTCGTCGCCGCCGCAGAGCATCGGCACGCCCTGCGACACGAACAGCGTCAGGAGGAAGTTCCGCAGCTGCCGGGCGCGAAGCGCGTTGACCTCGGGATTGTCGGTTTCCCCCTCCGCGCCGCAGTTCCAGGATCGGTTGTGACTCTCGCCGTCACGATTCTCTTCACCGTTCGCTTCGTTGTGTTTCTCGTTATAGGAGACGAGATCGCGCAGCGTAAACCCGTCGTGCGCGGTGATGAAGTTGATGCTGGCGTACGGGCGCCGCGCCGTCCCCTGATAGAGATCGGAGCTGCCGGTCAGCCGCGAGCTGAATTCGGCGAGCGTTTGATCGGTGCCGCGCCAGAAGTCGCGGACCGAATCGCGGTACTTGCCGTTCCACTCGGACCACAACGGCGGAAAGTTGCCGACCTGGTAGCCGCCTTCGCCGACGTCCCAGGGCTCGGCGATCAGCTTCACCTGGCTGACGACCGGGTCCTGCTGAATCAGATCGAAGAACGACGACAGTCGATCGACGTCGTGCAGCTCGCGCGCGAGCGTGGACGCCAGGTCGAAGCGGAAGCCGTCGACGTGCATCTCGTTGACCCAGTAGCGCAGGCTGTCCATGATGAGCTGCAGCACGTGGGGATGCATCATGTTCAGCGTGTTCCCCGTGCCGGTGTAATCCATGTAGTACCGGCGATTGTCGGCCATCGTCCGGTAGTACGCCGCGTTGTCGATGCCCCTGAAGGAGAGCATCGGCCCCATGTGGTTACCTTCCGCGGTGTGGTTGTAGACGACGTCGAGAATCACCTCGATGCCGGCTTCGTGCAGCGTCTTGACGAGGTGTTTGAACTCCTGCACCTGCTGGCCGGCTGTGCCGCCGGAGGCGTACTCGTTGTGCGGCGCGAAGTAGCCGATGGAGTTGTAGCCCCAGTAGTTGCGCAGACCGCGATCCTGCAACGTCGAGTCCTGGACGAACTGGTGGACCGGCAGCAGCTCGATTGCGGTGATGCCGAGCTTCTTCAGGTACTCGATCGACGTCGGCTGCGCGAGCGCCGCGTAGGTGCCACGGAGGTTCTCTGGAATCCCGGGATGCTGCTTCGTGAAGCCCTTGACGTGCGCTTCATAAACAATCGTCTTGTGCCACGGCGTCTTCGGCGGCCGGTCGCTGCCCCAGTCGAACGCGCCATCGACGACCACCGACTTCGGCATGAACGGGCCGCTGTCGGCGTCGTTCTTCGAGTTCTCGGGGTTGTCGAAGTGGTACGGGAACATCGCCTCGTTCCAGTTCCACGCCCCGTCGATCGCCTTCGCGTAGGGGTCGAGCAGCAGCTTCGACGGGTTGCAGCGGAGCCCCTGATCCGGTTCATACGGGCCGTGCACGCGGTAGCCGTAGCGTTGCCCCGGCTTCACGCCGGGCAGGTAGCCATGCCAGCAGAGTGCGGTGTATTCCGGTAAATCGACGTGCGTCTCGTGTCCGTTCTCGTCGAACAGGCACAGCTCCACGCGCTGCGCGACTTCAGAAAAGAGCGAAAAATTCGTTCCAGAGCCATCCCACGTCGCGCCGAGAGGGTATGGTTCACCCGGCCAGATTTCCATTCATTTCGTCCTTCTAATGCCTCGCTCAGGCGAGCAAGTCTTATGCCCGCAAGGGTCGCCGGGGTGCCGCGGAGCGGCGGCAAGCCCGAAGGGCGTCGCGCGCAGCGCGTAAAAGCGCGTGGGGTGCCCGCCTTCGCCAAGGCTACAGCGAGGTCTCGCCGTAGCGCACACGAAGCGTGAGCGCAGCGGCGGAGGGCCCCACGCGCATTGAGAAATGTTGTCGGTTGCCGGCCCGCACGGCCACCCAACGACACAGTGTTTGTGTTTGGTTGTGTTTTTCTGTGGCGTTGTTGTGTTGCGCTGTGACCTGCATTCGTGTGAATCCGTCGTGGATTCATTCCTGCCGTCCGTGGTGGTGGTAAGCTGAGCGATCGGGAGTGTCGCGAATGATCCGACGTATTGCCGCTGCTGTCGCCGTCATCGTGTTGACGGTGCCGCTCGCCGCCACCATTGGCGACGAGCCGGTGACATCGCGTGACGGGCTGGTCGTGTGCACCTCGGCGCCAGCGTGCGACGTCGGCGCGGCAATCCTCGCGCGGGGCGGCAATGCCGTCGACGCTGCCGTCGCCACCGCGTTCGCGCTGGCGGTCACGCATCCGAGCGCCGGCAACATCGGCGGCGGCGGCTTCATGATCGTCCGCGCCCCGAACGGCGACGCCACTACGTTCGACTACCGCGAGAAGGCGCCGCTCAAATCCACGCGGACGATGTACCTGCGCGACGGCGAGATTGACATTTCGTTGACCAATGCCGGCTATCTCGCGCCGGGCGTGCCGGGCACCGTGCGCGGCCTCGCGCTCGCCCACAAGCGGTTCGGCAAGCTCTCCTGGCGCGAAGTCGTCATGCCGAGCGTGCAGCTGGCCGACGAAGGGTTCCTGATCTCCGAGGCGCTGGCGCGCGGCCTCAACCACCAGCTGAGTGGCGCGATGGGCAGCTACCGGTCGTCGGTCGACGCGTACGGCAAGCCGGGCGGCGGAACATGGGCCGCCGGGGACCGCCTGGTGCTGAAAGACCTCGCGAAGTCGCTGCGCCTGATCGCCACCGGCGGGCCCGATGCATTCTACAAGGGCTGGATCGCCGACCGCATCGTCGACGACATGGTCGCCAACGGCGGGTTGATCAGCAAAGAGGATCTCGCGAAGTACGAAGCAAAGGAGCGTCCGCCCGTCCGTGGCCAGTATCGCGGCTACGAGATCATCTCGATGCCGCCGCCCAGCTCGGGCGGCATCGCGCTCATCGAGATGCTGAACATCCTCGAGCCGTTCGATCTCAAGGCCAAGGGACGCAATTCCGCCGAGTCGCTGCACCTGCAGATCGAGGCGATGCGCCGCGCCTACCTCGATCGCGCGCGGTTTCTCGGCGATCCGGACTTCGTGCAGATTCCCGTCGACCGCCTCATCTCCAAGGAACACGCCCGCGCGCTGTCGGGCACCATCGATCCGTTGAAGGCGACGCGCAGCATCGATCTCGGCAAGGACATCGTCACGGCCCCTTCACAGGAGCCCGACGAGACGACGCACTTTTCGGTAATCGATCGCAACGGCATGGCGGTCGCGAGCACGTACACGCTCGAGGGCGGCTTCGGGTCGCGCGTGGTTGTCAAAGGTGCGGGCTTTCTGTTGAACAACGAGATGGGGGATTTCAACAAGAACCCGGGCGTCACCGACAGCACCGGAAACGTCGGCACGCCGGCGAATCTGATTGATCCGGGCAAGCGCATGCTCAGCTCGATGACGCCGACGATCGTGACCAGAAACGGACGCGTCATGCTGATCACCGGATCGCCGGGCGGGCGGACGATCATCAACACGGTGCTGTCGGTCGTCCTCGGTGTGACGGAGTTCGATCTCGACGTGCGCGACGCCGTCGATGCGCCGCGCATGCATCATCAGTGGCTGCCCGACACGGTCACGATCGAACCGGATGGCGTCACTGAGGAAGTCGTCCAAAAGCTGCGCGCGATGGGCCACACGGTGAACGTCGCGGGCACGCAGGGAGATGCGAACTCGATCCAGGTGGATGAAGCGGGACGCGCGATCGGGGCCGCCGATCGCCGCTCGCCGGACGGCAAGGCGTCGACGCCGCGCGGCTTGACTTCGCCGCGGTGAAGCGGCTACGCTCGCTCGCACGATGTTCCTGGCGCATCGCTACCACCGGCACCACCATTCCCGTTCCGGCGGGCCGGTCGATCTGCGCCACTGAGCTAACGTCCCAGAGCGACTTTCGACAGCCCCGCCGGCCAGCGCCGCGCGGGGCTTTTTTTTTGCCACAGAAGAGCGCCACAGAAAAATACAGAAGAACACCGCCACAGAAGAACACAGAAAAAGAGAAGGATCCACCACGGATGGACACGGATGCACACGGATTGGTCGGAGGGTAGTTCCACGTAGGGCGGGTCTTCAGACCCGCCGGTGAATGGCAACCGACAACCTGCAACCGACAACCAACAACCGACAACGACAACCGACGTTATGGATTTCTCAAAGCTAGGCGGACTGATTCCGGCCGTCGTGCAGGACGTGACTTCGAACGAAGTGCTCATGGTCGGCTTCATGAACCAGGAGGCGCTCGATCGGACGCGGGCGACCGGCTACGTCACGTTCTTCAGCCGCACGCGCAACGCGCTCTGGACGAAGGGGGAGACGTCCGGCAACCGGCTGCAGGTCGACGAGATGCTGGTCGACTGCGACGACGACACGATCCTCGTGAAGGTGACGCGGCTCGGGGAGGGCAACGTCTGCCACACCGGAGAGCGGACCTGCTTCTTCCGCGCGCTGGAGTAGCTCGATGGCGCAGAGGCTGAAGCTCGGGATCCCGAAAGGGTCGCTGCAGGACGCGACGATCCAGTTGTTCGCGCGGGCCGGCTTCAACATCTACGCGAGCCCGCGCTCATATTTTCCGAGCATCGACGACCCCGAGATCGAGTGCATGCTGATCCGCGCGCAGGAGATGGCGCGCTACGTCGCCGACGGCGTACTCGATGCCGGGCTCACCGGGCTGGACTGGATCGCGGAGCACGAGGCCGCCAGCAACGGACAGACCGTGGTGTCGCTCGCGGATCTCGTTTACGCGAAGCAGAGCTTCGGCAAGGTGCGGTGGGTGCTCGCGGTGCCGGAAGACTCGCGCTTCCAGTCGGCGCGCGATCTCGAAGGCGCCACCGTCGCGACCGAGCTGGTGCGCGCCACGCAGGCGTACTTTGCTCGGTTGGGCGTGACCGTCAACGTCGAGTTCTCGTGGGGCGCGACGGAGGTCAAGCCGCCGGTCCTCGCCGACGCGATCGTCGAAGTCACCGAGACCGGCTCGTCGCTGCGCGCGAATCGGCTGCGCATCATCGACACCGTGCTCGAGTCGAACACGCGGCTCATCGCGAATGCGCGCGCGCTGGAGGACAGGTGGAAGCGCACGAAGCTGGAGAACGTCGCGCTGCTGCTGAAGGCCGCGATCGAGGCGCATGGGCGGGTCGGGATCATGCTGAACGTGCGGCGCGCTGATCTCGACGCGGTGCTGGCGCTGCTGCCGGCGCTGCAGCGGCCGACCATCTCGCCGCTCAGCGACAGCGACTGGGTCGCGCTGAACACGATCATCGAAGAGCGCACCGTGCGCGACCTGATTCCGCGTCTCAAAGCGGCGAACGCCCAGGGCATCGTGGAATATCCCCTCAACAAGATCGTGCTGTGAAAGGGCTCACGGCTCAGGGCTTACGGTTCAAGGGGCTTAGAGTTCATTGGCTCAGGGCATGATTCGGATTCTCGAAGCGACGGATCGCCGGCGTGTCGCGGCGCTTCTGGATCGCGCACCGCGGCGCGATGCGGCGATCGAGCGGCGTGTCGCACAGATCGTCGAGCGGGTCCGGCGCGGCGGTGACCGTGTGCTCGTCGCCTACGCCAACAAGTTCGACGGTCTGGCCGGCGAAATCGAGATCCCGCGCGCCGAGATCGCGCAAGCGGCAGGGACGGTCCCGCGCGACGTGCGCAACGCGATTCGGCTGGCCGCACGGAACATCCGTCACGTGGCGCGCCGGCAGGTGCCGAAACCGTGGGCAACGAGCCCGGTGAGGGGCGTCACGATTGAACAGCGCGTCATGCCGTTGGACCGCGTTGGCTGCTACGTGCCTGGCGGCCGGTATCCACTGCCCTCGTCGCTGCTGATGACGGCGATCCCGGCCAGCGTGGCCGGTGTACGAGAAGTCATTGCGGTCTGTCCACGGCCGGATGCGACCGTGATGTTGGCGGCGCTCGAAGCCGGCGTCACGCGTCTCTTTCGAATCGGCGGCGCACACGCCATCGCCGCGCTCGCCTTCGGCACGCGAACGGTTCCGCGAGTCGACAAGATCGTCGGCCCGGGGAACGCCTACGTGGCGAGCGCGAAGGCGATGGTCTCGTCGGTCTGCGGCATCGATTTCTTCGCAGGGCCGAGCGAGATCCTGATCGTGTCGGAGGTCGGCCGCCCCGACTGGCTGGCCGCCGATCTCATCGCGCAGGCGGAACACGATCCCAACGCGCGCGCGATCCTGCTGACGCCTCGCCGGGCACTGGCCCGTGCGACCGCCGCGGCCGTGCGCCGCCAGCTGCCGCAGGAGGGACCCGCACGTCAGGCGCTCGCCCGAAACGGCGCCATCATCGTCACCGCATCGCTCGACGAAGCGATCGCGCTCAGCGAACGCATGGCCCCCGAACATCTCGTCTGCGATTCGCCGGCGCTCGCCGCACGGCTGCGGCGCGCCGGCACCGTGTTCGTCGGTCGTTACAGTGCCCAGGCTTCGGGCGATTACATCACCGGATCGAATCACGTGCTGCCGACGAGCGGCGCCGCGCGAACGCGCGGCGGCCTCAGCGCGGCAGACTTCGTGCGCGTCGCCACCGTGCAGCGCCTCACCGCAGACGGGATTGCCCGCGTCGGACCAGCGGCGGTCGCGCTCGCCGAGGCCGAGGGCCTGCACGCGCACGCCGCCTCCATTCGCATGAGACTGTCGTCATGAGCGGCGAATACCGGAAACCAGAAGGCACCGACGGGCTCCGCCTGCACCTGAACGAGAACACGGCCGGATGCTCGCCAGCCGTCTATGAGAGACTGCGCGCGCTGACGCGGCTCGACGCCGCCTTCTATCCCGAGTACGACGTGGCGCAGGCGGCCGTCGCCGCGTACTTCGGCGTCGATCCGGAGTTCGTGCTGCTCACCAACGGCCTCGACGAGGGGATCCTCGCCGTCACGGCCGCGGCCTTTCGCGACCGCACCGGCGGCGTCCCCGAAGGGCTCGGCGTGCTGCCCGCGTTCGACATGTACGAAGTCTGCAGCCACGCGCTCGGCGGCCGGCTCGTAACCGTTCCGCTCGGCCGCGACTTCGAATACCGATTCGACGATCTGCTCCGCGCGCGCACCCCGCAGACGCGCATCGTCTTTCTCACGAATCCGCACAACCCGACGGGCATGCGCGTCCCGCTCGATCCCGTGCGAGCGCTCATCCCCGACGTTGCGCCGGCGCTGGTGTTCCTCGACGAGGCGTATGCGGATTTCTCCGGCGACTCCTTGATCGACGCGGCGCTGCTCGAACGACACCGCACGCTCGTCGTCGGCCGGACGTTCGCGAAGGCCTATGGCCTGGCCGGACTGCGCGTCGGCGTGCTCATCGCGCACCCCGACACGCTGGCGCCGATGCGGCTGGTCGTGCCCCCCTACAGCGTGAACGCGTGGGCGACGGCGGTGCTTCCCACCGCGCTCGCGGATCGCGAATATCGCGACTGGTACATCGCGCAAGCCGCGGAGTCGCGGGCGCGGCTCGCCTCCGCGTGCGAGCGGCTCGGACTGCAGACGTGGCCGAGCGTCGCGAACTTCATGCTCGTGAACGCCGGCGCGCGCGCGTCCGAGCTCGCGTCGACGCTGGCGGCGCGCGGCATCCACGTCCGCAACAAATCGTCCGAGCCGGGCTGCGAGGGCTGCCTCCGCATGACCACCGGCATCGTCGAACACACCGACCAGCTGATCGCCGCGCTCGAGGAGGCCTTGTGCGCAAAGCGACGCTGACCCGGACGACGCGCGAGACGGATATCGGGTTGAAGCTGACGATCGAAGGCCGCGGCCGCTACGAAGTGAGGACCGGGATCCGCTTCTTCGATCACATGCTGGAGCTGTTCGCACGACATGGCGCGTTCGACCTCGTGCTGCGCGTCAAGGGGGACCTCGACGTCGATCAGCATCACACCGTCGAGGACGTCGGGATCGCGCTTGGCGAAGCCGTCGCGTCGGCGCTCGGTACACGCCGCGGCATTCATCGCGCCGGCTACTTCGTCATGCCGATGGATGAAACGCTGGCGGTCGCGGCCATCGATCTCAGCGGACGGCCGCATGCGGTCGTGGATCTGCAATTGAAAGTCGAACGCGTCGGCGACCTGCAATCGGAGCTCGTGCAGGATTTCTTCGAAGGATTCGCGCAGGGCGCGCGCGCGAACGTGCACGTGAAAGTGCTCTACGGTCGATCGAGCCATCATCAGATCGAGGCGATCTTCAAAGCGTTCGCGCGTGCGCTGCGCGTCGCGTGCTCGCGCGATCGACAACTCGGGCGGATGCTGCCGTCGACAAAGGGGCTACTGTGATCGCGCTGATTGATTACGGCGCCGGAAACCTCACGTCCGTGCGCAAGGCGCTCGCCGCAATCGAGGCGCCAGTGTTCACGCCGTCGGCCCCGGCGGCGCTCGCCGACGTCGCCGGCATCATCGTTCCTGGCGTCGGCCATTTCGGAGCGACCGCGGCCATCGACCAAGACTGGCGCGCGGCGATCCTCGATCGGGTGAACCGCGGCGTGCCGCTACTCGGCATCTGTCTCGGCCTGCAATACCTCTTTGACGCGAGCGACGAAGCGCCGGGCCTCGCCGGCCTCGGGCTGCTGCCCGGCCGCGTCACGCTGCTGCCGCCGACGTTGAAAGTGCCGCACGTCGGTTGGAATACCATGCGCACGCTGCGCGTGTCGCGCATGCTCGAGGGCATCGCGGACGGCACGTCGTTCTATTTCACGCATTCCTACGCGGCGCCCGTGACCGCCGATGCCGTCGCCGAGACGAGGCACAGTGCGCCGTTCGCGGCGATCGTCGAACGCGGCCGCGTGTTCGGCGCGCAGTTCCATCCGGAAAAGTCCAGCGACGCAGGCCTGCAGCTGCTTCGCAATTTCGTGACCGTGGTCAACGCTCCGCATGGCGCGGAACCGGCCCGTCAGGAACGCTCGTAACGGCCGTGCTTGCGAAACGCATCATCGCGTGTCTCGACGTCCGACACGGGTGTGTCGTGAAAGGCGTCCGCTTCGAAGGACTCGCAGACGCAGGCAGCCCCGCGGTGCTCGCGGCGCGCTACAACGAAGAGGGCATCGACGAGCTGGTGATCCTCGACGTCACCGCGACGCTCGAGGGGCGGCAGGCGCTCGCGGTCACCATCCGCGAGGTTTCGTCGCGCATTTTCATCCCGCTCGCGGTCGGTGGCGGCATCCGTTCGGAAGCGGACGCGGCGGCGGCGCTCGACGCGGGAGCCGACAAGGTGAGCCTCAACAGCGCGGCGCTGGCGGATCCAACGTTGCTTACTTCCTTAGCTGCGAGATATGGATCCCAAGCAGTGATTGTTGCCATCGATGCAAAGCGGATGGAGGGCCGCTTTGCCGTGTTTGCGAGAAGCGGAACGACTCCCTCCGGGCGTGACGCGGTCGAGTGGGCGCGCGAAGCGGCCGACCGCGGCGCCGGCGAGATCCTGCTCACGTCGATCGATCGCGACGGCACGCGCAGCGGCTTCGATTGCGAGCTCACGGCCGCCGTCTCGTCAGCGGTTTCCATCCCCGTCATTGCCTCGGGCGGCGCCGGCAGCTTCGAGCACTTCTTCGAGGTGTTCACAGCCGGCCGGGCGGACGCCGCCCTGGCCGCATCCATCTTTCATTTTTCCGAACACGCGGTCGCCGATCTCAAGAGTTACCTTCACGATCGCGGTGTACCCATGCGTCGGTGACATGCTGATTCCTTCGATTGATCTTCAGGGCGGCCGCATCGTGCAGCTGGTTCAGGGTGAGCGGCTCGCCATCGTCAGCGCGGATTTCGAGGGGTGGATCGAGCGCTTTCTCGGGTTCGACAAGGTGCAGGTGATCGACCACGACGCCGCGAAGGGGGACGGCGACAACTCCGCGCTCGTCGAGATGATCTGCGGACGGCTGCCCTGCCGGGTCGGCGGCGGCATCCGCACGGTCGAGCGCGCGCAGACGGTGCTGGCGCGCGGCGCGAAGAAAGTGATCCTCGGGTCCGCGCTCTTCAGCGGCGGCCGCGTCAACGTTGGTCTCGCGAAGGAGCTGCGCGACATGGTTGGCGAGGAGCGGCTCATTGCCGCCGTCGACGCGCGCGGCGGCCGCGTCACCATCCACGGCTGGCGCACCCGCCTCGAAATCTCGTCGGTCGAAGCGGTGCACACGCTCGAGCCGTTCTTCAGCGAGTTCCTCTTCACCAACGTCGACATCGAAGGGCTGATGCAGGGAACCGATCGCACGGCGATCCAGGAGGTCCGACGCGCGACGCGGCGGGAGGTCACGGCGGCCGGCGGCATCACGACCCAGGAAGAGATCGACTGGCTCGACTCGATTGGCGTCGACGCGGTCGTCGGGATGGCCGTCTACACCGGCCGGCTCAAGATTTCTCCACCCGCGCGATGAACCCTCGCGGATCCCTTCCCGTCTAAGTTGCATCCGGGGGCTTCGCCCCCGGACCCCTTACGCCGTCGCTCGCGGGGGCCCCATACTCCCCGCTCCGCTCCGGCGGGCGCGCCCGTGGCGCGCCTGGGACGTGAGGAGAATCCGCATGAAATCAGCAAGAATTCGCACGATTGCGGGGTTGGCCGCAGCCCTGTGGCTGTCGGCCGCCCCGGCCGGCGCAGCCCAGAAAGAAACCGAAACCGTCGACCGCAGCTTCCCGTTCAGCACGAACGGGCAACTCAAGCTGAAGAACTTCTCCGGCAAGGTCACGATCACCGGCAGCAACCGCGCCAACGTCGTCGTGCACGCGGTGCGCCGGGGGACCCGCGAACGTCTCAACGGCATTCATCTCGACATCGAAGCGTCGCAGTCCGAGATCTCGATCGAGGCGAACAGGAAGGACAGCTCCTGGCAGGATCGCAACGACAACGTCGTCGAAACCGACTTCGACATCGAGGTGCCGCAGGGGACGAGCCTCGACGTACAGGTGTTCTCGAGCGACGTGCACGTCAAAGGCGTCGAGGCGCGCCAGCGGCTGCACACGTTCTCCGGCGAGATCACGGTCGAAGACGCCGCGGGAGCAATCGATGCGGAAACGTTCAGCGGCGACATCGACGTCGATCTCGTGATGGCGGCCAAGGGGCACGTCGAGTTCAACAGCTTCAGCGGCTCGCTCGACACCGCTATGGCGATGACGTATCGCGGCAGCGGCCGGCGCGACATCCGCGGCGACATCGGCGGTGGCGGCGATACGACATACAAGTTCAAGACCTTCAGCGGCGACGTGCGCATCAAGTAGCGTTTGGGCTACCCTTCCGGCCATGAGTGGCCGGCGGGTCGCCCGCATCCTCTTCCTCCTCGTGCTTCCGTGCTGGGCGGCGTGCAGCCGCCCGGCGCCGCGCTTCTCCACCGACAACGCCCGCGCCCATCTCGAGATGCTGGCCGGTACGATCGGCAGCCGGCCCATTGGCAGCGCCGCGAACGCGCGCGCCCGGCAATACATCATCGACCAGCTGCGTTTGTACGGGTTCGAGGTGCGCGTGCAGGAGACCGACGCGCGGCGGCCCGAGCTCGGGCTCACCGCACGCGTCGCCAACATCGTTGCGGTGCGCGCCGGGACCGAACGGACCGCGCTCGCGATCGTCTCGCATTACGACTCCGCCTCTGCCTCGCCTGGCGGCGGCGACGACGGGTTCGGCGTGGCCGTGTCGCTCGAAGCCGCGCGGGTGCTCGCGGCGCGGGCGCAGCCGAGGCACGCGCTCATGGTGCTCGTCACCGACGGCGAGGAACAGGGCCTGATGGGGGCGGCGGGCCTCGTCGCGGATCGCGAGGTCATGGCGCGCGTGCAGGCGTACGTGAACGTCGAGGCGACGGGATCGTCGGGCACGGCGCTGCTGTTCGAGACCGGGCCGATGAATGCGTGGATAGTAAGACCGTGGGCGCGGCACGCGCCGCACCCGCGGGGCAGCTCGTATGCGTTCGAGATCTACCGGCGCCTGCCGAACGACACCGATTTCTCCATCTTCAAGCGCCACGACCTGCCCGGCCTCAACTTCGCGCTCGTCGCCGACAGCTACGCGTATCACACGGCGCGCGATACGGCGGATCGCGTGCCGGACGCGTCGCTCCGCACCAGCGGCGAGAACATCGTCGCCACGATGGAGGCGATGGACGCGCTCGACCTCTCCGCGCGTTCCGGATCGGACGCGACCTACTTCGACATCGGTCAGGTGAGCGCAGCGACGTGGGGGCCGGTGACCGCGTGGTTCGTGGCCATGGCGGCGGTCGCGCTCGGCGTGCTCGCATGGTTCAAGACCTTTACGGGCGCGGTGCGCCTCGTCGGGTTGGGGCGATGGATCCTGGATCTCGTGTGGACGCTCATCGGCGTCGCGCTGGTCGCGGCGTCGATGGTGGGGGTCACGTGGCTGCTGCGCGAAGCGCGTGAGGTCTATCACCCGTGGTACGCGCGGCCGGATCGGTTGTTCGCGCTGCTGCTGTGCACAGGGGTCCTGATGGCGTGGGCGGCCGCGCGCCTGGGCGCGTATCTGCCGCGCCGCGCGCATGGGCCGCGTCATCCCGTGCTCGCCTGGAGCTTCACGCTCCCGTTGTGGATCGCGCTCGCGGGGCTCGCGGCATCGCAAACGCCGGCCGCGTCATACCTCTGGACGCTGCCGTTGCTGGTGGCCGCACTCGGACTGCTGGCGGCGCCGATCGCGAGCGTCCACGCGGTGCGCGCCGTGTCCGTCGTCGTGCTGGCGGCTGCGGGCACGTTGTGGCTGCGTGACACGGTCGAACTGATGCGATTCGTGGTCGCGCTGCTCGGCCGCCTCCCGCTCATCACCCCGGTCTACACGTACGCGGCGCTCATGATGCTCGCTGGCGCAATGGTGGCGCCGCCGTTCGTCGCCTCGGTCGCGTCCACGACGCCGCTGATCCGACCGAAGTTCATCACCGCACTGATGCTCGTCGCGGTCGTGATCGCGGCAGGCTTCGCCTACGCCGCGCCCGCGTATACGAACCTGCAGCCGCAGCGCCGATTCGCGCGCGCGCTGATCGAGCCGGGCGCCACGCGTGCCACCTACGAAGTGGCGTCGCACGAGCCGGGGCTCGACCTCGACGAACAGGCGCCTGCCGGCTGGTACCGAGCGACGGATGCGCCGCGCGGCAGCGTTCCGTGGGGGCAGTACCGCTTGCCGTTCGTGTTCCGCACCGAAGCGGCGGCACCGGGACCACCGCCGGCGGAGATCTCCGCGTTCACGCTGACACCCGTGGCCGCCGGTACGGAGCTGAGCCTGACGATCGTGCCGAAGACGGAAAGTCTCGCGGCGGCGTTCGTGCTGCCCGAGGGCGTCCAGCCGGCGCGCAGCAATCTCCCGGGCGTCATCTCGCGCGGGCGATGGGAAGCGACGTTCGTATCGCTTCCCCGCGAGGGGATCACGTGGCGCGCCTCGTTTCCCAAAGGGCGCGAAACCGTGCTGCCGGCGGTGCGCGCAAAGATCATGTCGGAGCGATTCCCGGGCGGCGAGGGCTGGCAGAGCCTGCCGGCGTGGCTGCCGCAGGAGCACGCGGTCTGGAACCTGACCGTGACCTGGGTGCTGGAGCCGCCGCCGGCGATTGCGCCCGTCCCGCCGCTACGTTAAACTCCGTAGCCGTTACGTCGGTTGACGTATTGGCGATGGAGAACCCTTTCGTCTACGGCGAGGTCGTGCCCGCGTCGGCATTCGTCGATCGCGAGCAGGAGCTCGAGCGGCTCACGCAGGACCTGCTCGCCGGGCAGAAGGTGTTCCTGATCTCGCCGCGGCGTTACGGCAAGTCGTCGCTGGTCCAGCAGGCGCTGGGTGCCGCCGCGAAGGCACGGGCGCTCACCATCAACGTCACCGTCAGCAGCTACAGCTCGTATCCCGCGTTTCTCGAGGGCTACGCCCGGGCGCTCGTGACCGCCGACACGCAGCCCGATCGGATCCGCAAGTGGATCGGCGATCTGCTCGGTGGTCTTCGTCCCGAGCTGCGGCTCGAGCCCGGTTCGCAGGTCTCGCTGTCGTTTCCCTCTGCGCGTACCAAATCGGACGTGTCCCGCCTCGCCGAGGCCGTCTTCGCGCTGCCCGGACGGATCGCCGAACTGCGGCGACGCAAGCTCGCGGTGGCGCTCGACGAGTTCCAGGCGATCAATGCGTTCGACGCAGGGTCGCACGAGGTCGAGCACGCGCTGCGCGCCGCGATTCAACACCAGCGTCAAGTTGGTTACGTCTTCTCCGGGTCGGAACCGAGTTTGATGGAACGCATGCTCGCGCGCAATCGCCCGTTCTACAAAGCCGGTCCCGTGATGCGCCTCGACCGCATTCCGGCCGACCAGTTCGCTGAGTTCCTCGAGGCGCGCTTTCAGAAGACCGCGCTGAAGCCCGAGCCGGAGATCGGCGCCGCGATCGTCGAGCTCGCCGGCAACCTGCCGTACGACGTTCAGCGCCTCGCGCACGAACTATGGGACGATGCGCGGGCGGCGGGGCTGCGGCGCGTCGATCTCGATCAGCTGCACGCGACGCTGCGCCGCCTCCTCAACGAGCATCACGCGATCTTCGAGGCGACGTGGCAGCGCCTCACCATCCCGCAGCGCGGCGCATTGCGCGCCGCGGTCCTCGAGGACGGCCGCGAGCTCCTCGGCGCGGACGTGCGCGCCCGCCACCGCTTGGCCGGCCCGTCCGGGGTGCAGGCATCGCTCGCCGCGCTCGTCCGCGATGACGTGCTCGCGAAGGAGGGCACCCGCTACCTGGTCGTCGATTCGCTGTTCCGCGAGTGGGTCGCGCGAAGGACGTTCTAAGCGGCGGAATTCACTGTCACGGCCCGACGCCTCGTCACGAAGGGACGAAGACCACAAAGGCGGCCCGTGGGCCGTGGCCGCGCACACGCGCGGAGCCGACGGATCTCACGCAGAGGCGCCGAGACGCAGAGCACCAACGGAGGGCTGCGCGATCGTGTCACCGACCCGCGCTTCGCGCGAACGAGAGGGCGCACGATCCGCGCGCCCTCACGGCGCCGGCTGAAAGGCCGGCGGTCGGCGGCACGCTCACCCGCAGCCATCCTTCTCAGCGTCTGGATTGCCGCAGGACAGCATCCGTGTGCATCCGTGTCCATCCGTGGTGGATCGTTGCCGGTGCGCCGTGAAGGTCGGTGGTACATTTGCTGTCGACACATGCAGCGCTTGCTCACTCGCCTCGGCCTCGGGCGGCCTGATCTTCGTGCCTGGGCGATGTACGACTGGGCGAACTCCGCCTTCCAGACAACGATCATCGCCGCCGTGTTTCCGATCTACTTCCAGAAGGTCGCGGCGGCGGACCTCCCGGGCCCCATCGCGACGACGCGGTTCGCGTGGGCGACGACGATTGCCATCGTCATCGTCGCCGTGGTGGCGCCGCTGCTCGGTGCGATCGCGGACTACGCGGCAGTCAAGAAGCGGTTCCTCGCGGTCTTTCTCGCGATTGGCGCCATCGCCACCGGAGCGATGTATTTCATCGGCCGCGGCGACTGGATGCTCGCCCTGGTCCTGTTCGTCATCGGGAACGTCGGCGTCGCGGGCAGCATCGTCTTCTACGAGTCGCTGCTGCCGCACCTGGTCGGAGAAGACGAGCTCGATCGCGTCTCGTCCGCGGGATACGCGCTTGGCTACATCGGCGGCGGCGTGCTACTCGCCATCAACATCGCCATGATGAGCAAGCCCGAGTGGTTCGGGCTGCCGGACCGCGAGACGGCGGTACGCGCCAGCCTCGCGAGCGTCGCGGTGTGGTGGGTCGTGTTCTCGATCCCCCTGTTCCGCCGCGTGCCGGAGCCACGGCGGATGATCGAGCGCGACGAACCGGCGTCCGGGAATCCGCTGACGACCGCGGCGCGGCGGCTGCTCGAGACCTTTCACGAGCTGCGCCGCTACCGGCAGGCATTCCTGCTGCTCCTGGCGTTCCTCCTCTACAACGACGGCATCCAGACGATCATCCGGATGGCGACGACCTACGGCACCGAGATCGGCATCGACGACAACGCGATGATTGCCGCGCTGCTCGTGACGCAGTTCATCGGCGTGCCGTTCGCGTTCCTGTTCGGCATGTTCGCGGGGAAGATTGGCGCGAAGGCGGCGGTGTTCGTCGGTCTCGCGGTGTACGCGGCCATCAGCGTGCTCGGCTACTTTCTGCACTCCGCGGTGCAGTTCTTCGCGCTCGCGGTGCTGGTCGGCATGGTGCAGGGCGGGACGCAGGCGCTCAGCCGGTCGCTCTTCGCGAGCATGATCCCGCGCCACAAATCGTCGGAATTCTTCGCGTTCTTCGGCGTGTTCGAGCGCTACGCCGGCATTCTCGGACCGGCCATCTTCGCGTGGGTCGTCGAGCACAGCGGCACGAGCCGCGCCGCGATTCTTTCGGTGCTGGTGTTCTTCGTGGTGGGAGGCGCGTTACTGACGCAGGTCGATGTCGACGAGGGGCGGCGTGCTGCGCGCCAGGCCGAGCGCTCCGTCTCAGGGCTCACGGCTTAGGACTCAGGCCCTTGCCGGGTTTAACCGCCTCCGCCAAGGCTCCGGCGAGTCTCGCCGAAGCGCTTCGCGCGAAGGCGGAAGACCCGGCCTACGTGAAACAACACCATAGAGACCGACGCACGTGTGACAGGTGTAGGGCGGGTCTGTAGACCCGCCGACGAGCCGGGCCGGAAGGCCCGGCCCAACCCGATGCGCTCACGCCCTTCGCGCGACGCCCTTACGGGCTTGCCGCCGCTTCGCGGCGGCCTCACGATTAGTTCAAAAGATAGGTCTTCATGAACGACGTCCATGCGGCGAGCATGAGGTCGTTGTTCGCGGCGGTGCCCGGAAAGTTGTCGTGCCCCACGCCGGTGAACTCCAGATACCAGACCGGCACGTTGTTGTCTTTGAGGGCCTTCACCAGCTCCTGCGCCTGCGCGACGGGGACGCGCGTGTCGTTGCCCGGATGAATGATCATCGTGGGGCGCTTCAGTTCCGACGCGCGGGTAATCGGTGAGATCGAGAGCAGGAACGTGCGCATGTCGGGGTCACGCTCGTCGCCGTACTCAACGCGGCGATTGGCCTGACGATCCGGGCTGGTCTGCTCGAGGAACGTGACCAGGTTGGTCATCGCGGCGCCGGCCATCACGCAGCGGATGCGATCGCCGTAGGCGATCGCGGACTCGAGCGCGAGATAGCCGCCGTAGCTCGGGCCCTGGACGAGGACGCGCGTCTTGTCGAGCGCGGGCTCGGTCGCGATCCAATCGAGCAGCGCCCCGACGTCCTTGATCGCGCCGGCGCGCGCCTTGCCGTTGTCCGCGTCCACGAAGCTCCGGCCGAACCCGGCCGACCCGCGGACGTTCGGGTAGATGATGGCGATCCCCAGCTCGTTGAGGAAATAGTTGCTGCGGCCCTGGAAGCGGACGCGATCGCGCTGCTCGGGACCACCGTGCAGCGAGATCATCACCGGGCGCGGACCGGTGAACCGGGTCGACGGTCGGTAGAGGATCCCGGAAATCGTCAGCCCGCCCTCGCTCTTCCAGTGGATGACTTCCGGCGCCGGCAAGACGTCGGGGTTGAAGCTGACCTCGCTGTAGGTCCAGCGCGTCAGCGTGCCGAGTGAGGTGTCGACTGAATAGACATCGCCGGGCGACTTGATCGAGGCGAGCGTGAATCCGAGCTCGCGTGAGCCGGGACGCCACATGACCTGCGACATGACCCCGGGTCCGATCCCCGGAAGCGGACGCGGCTTCAGCGTCCCGAGATCGAGGACCTGCAGATCAGTGTGCTCGCCGCGATCGACGATCAACCCGATCATCAGACCATCGGGCGAGAGCTCGAACGAATCGACCGCATCCGCTTCGGCGCTGACCGCCGTCCACGTGCCGCTCGCGAGCGAGCCGCGCCAGACGCGCATGCGGCCGCCCTTGTCCGAGCGTGCATAGATGGACTTGCCGTCGGCTGCAAAGCGCGCGTTGAACCACGCCACCGGCTCGGTCCCTTGCGGGGTCACCGGCTTTTTCGCCCCGCTCGCGACGTCGATCGTCCAGAGCCGCGTCTCGGTGTTCGAGAGCAGCTCCAGCGCGAGCAGCGACGAGCCGTCGGGCGACCAGTCCTCGACGTCCCAGTTGCCGGCGGTGTCGCCGACGCGCCGCGCGGTCGAGGGATCGGCCGGCTGCATGACGAAGATGTCGCGATCCTTGCCGTTGCGCTCGCTCGAGCGATACGCGATCCACTTCCCCTGCCGCGACCACACCGGCACGCCCGACTGCGATTTCGCCTCGTTCAGCGGCGCGACCGCACCGGTCGACAGGTCGTAGCGATACAGGGAGTAGCCTTCGGTGCCGCCGGTCGCGTCGCGCCGGATCACGATCGTGTTCGCATCGGCAGGGTCGAACGACGCGGGCGAGACGGGCACGGCGGCGGTCGCACGCGGGACGCCGGGCGAGAGGAACGTGAGCTGCGTGCGGGCGCGGCCTGGTCCATCCACGAGATGGATCTGCGGGAACTGCCCGAACACCGTGTTGACGAGCAGCTGACGCTTTGTGGGGTGCCAGGCGACGATCTGCGCGTCGCGGTAGGCCGCATACCGCGCGAGATCCTCGGCGATGGACGCGGAAATTGGCGGCATCCCCTCGACTTTCACGGTCGCGGGGATGGGGACCGATGGTGTCTGCCGGGCTCCCGCGGGCCAGGCCGCGAGCGCAATGATCGCGGCGCAAATCAGGTGGCGCATCGACGTCCTGTCCGAACCAGAGTGCAGGGGAGCTCTGATGTTCATTATAGTGCACTCGGTCGCAAACTTCGGGGCGGGTGGCCACGTCCAAGAGTCCGATGAAACTGGTAGTCGCCGGAGGCAGCGGGTTCCTCGGTGCGCCGTTATGCGAGTCCTGGGCCGAGGAGGGCCACGACGTGCGTCTGCTGACGCGCGCGCTGAAGCCGGGCGAGGCGCGGCACGACTCGGGCACCGGCGTGCCGGGCATCACGCGGGTCGGCTGGCGCCCGGACGGGACGGACGGCACGCTCGCGCCCGTCCTCGACGGCGCGGCCGCCATCATCAACCTCGCCGGGGCGTCGGTCGCAGATGGCCGATGGACGCCGGCACGCAAGCAGGCGCTCCGCGACAGCCGCATCCTCTCGACGCGCACGCTCGTCACCGCCCTCCGTAGCTGCGCCAACCCGCCGCGCACGTTCATCAGCGGGAGCGCGACCGGCTATTATGGCGCGCGCGGCAGCGAGCCGCTCACCGAAACGTCTGGACCCGGCGACAATTTTCTCGCGCGGCTGTGCGTCGACTGGGAGGCCGAGGCGCAGCAGGCGGCGGGGCCATCGATCCGCGTCGTGCTGCTCCGCACCGGCATCGTGCTCGAGCGCGGCGGCGGCGCGCTCGGCAAGATGATGCTGCCCTTCCGCTTCTTCGCCGGCGGCCGCATGGGATCCGGGCGCCAGTACGTCTCGTGGATTCATCGCATCGACTGGATGGAGATGGTGCGATGGCTGGTCGAGACGCCGGAGATCGCCGGCCCGGTGAACGCGACGGCACCGCACCCGGTCACGAATGCGGAGCTCGCAAAAGCGCTCGGCCGCGCCATGCATCGCCCGGCGCTCGCACCGGCGCCCGGCTTCGCGCTCCGTGTCGCGCTCGGCGAGATGGCGCAATCGCTCCTCACCGGCCAGCGCGTCTTCCCATCACGCGCGCTGAACGCAGGGTTTCATTTCCGCTACCCGGAAATCGATATCGCGTTCCGAGGCATTTTCGGAGATTAGGCGCGTCAAACAACTTGCGGCGCAGCCGCCCGGAAATCGCCGCCGAGCACCTGAATCGAATTCCCGCCCAGCCAGTTGTCGATGACGCGTGCGTAGACCGATCGGAAGTCGGTCTCGTAGCGCACGTCGTTGCCGTTGTTTTCGAGCGTCGGGTTGTCAGGAAATGGCGCCAGGTTCGGGGCGGTGCCGTAGATGCCGCCGCGGACGTTGCCCCCCATGACCATCATCACGCTGGCAGCGCCGTGGTCGGTGCCGGCGCTCCCGTTCTCGTTGATACGGCGGCCGAACTCGGAGAACTGCAGGATCATCGTGTCGCTGAAGAGCCCCTGGCGCACGAGATCGGTGTAGAACGCGAACAGCCCGTCGTTCAGCGTCCCCATCAGCTGCGTGTACGAACCGTTCGCCTGGTTCGTGTTCTGTCCTGCATGCGTGTCGTAGCCGCCGGTCTGCACGAAGAAGACGCGCGTGCCGACGCCAACAGCCATCGCGCCCGCGACGGCCTGCAGCGCCTGCCCGAAGCCGTTATTGGGATACGTCACCGTCGGACGATAGAGCCCGACCTGCGCAACGCGATCGAGCGTCGCGAACGCCTGCTGCGCGCTGGCATTCACGAACGCGAGGTGCGGCATGTCGACCGGCACGTGCGACGCGATTCGGGTGGCGGCCTGGCGCGCGAACCCCGCTTCGGCGCCGGGATTCGGGCTCGCGAGCGCATAGCCGGTGACGGTGGGGATGGCGGCTACGCCGACCCTGTTGGCCAGGAGCGACCGCGGCACGTCGCGCGTCGTCGACCAGCCGACGAGCGGATCGGACTGCGGGATCGTGTCGAGATAGCGTCCAAGCCAGCCCGCGCCTTGCGCCACCTGCGGGTTCCCCGTCGACCAGATATCGGTTCCCTGGAAGTGCGATCGGCTTGAATTCTGATAACCGGTCCGCTGAATGAAGGCGAGGCGGCCGGCGTCGAAGATCGATTTCACTCCGGTCAGGCGCGGGTTCAGCCCCAGCGCATTGTTCGCGCGATCCGAGCCGATCTGCAGCACGCTCGACGCGGGGATCGCCAGCACCGGCCGGCGCTCGCGATACTGCGGATCGTTGTAGGGAATCAGCATGCTGAGCGCGTCGTTGCCGCCGCTCAGATACAGGACGACGAGGTTGCGGCGCGAGGTGCCCTGTGCGCGCGCGAGATCGCTGAGAAATTCCGGCGCGGCGAAGCTGAAGGTGAAGGCCGCGACACCGCCACGAATGAATTCGCGTCTGGTAATCATCGGGTCACCCTAAACGAGCTGGTAGTGCGCCGACCCGACGATCAGGTGCGCGATGCCGGACGCCTTCGTCGCGATCTGCGTGTCGGATCCCGTCCAACTGCCGCCCGCCCTCGCGTAGTCGAGGATCGCGTTGTAGGAATCTGTCGGAAAGTCGGGCGCGGTGATCGCATCCATCGCCCACGAGACGAGCGACTCCGGAGAGGTCACGGACGCCTTCGCGCGATCCCGCAGCTCGAACTTCTGGTTGGTCGCGAGCTGTGCCGCGAAATTCATGCGCGCCAGCATCGAGCCGCTCGTGAACCACGCCGGACCGAGGTCCCAGCCGGCGACGTCGGGCGGCTCGAACAGCTGCTGGCCCATCGTGATCATCGGCGTGAGCGCGTCGTTGACCGAGAAGCCCGCCCAGCCTACTTCGCGCAGCGCCCGCGCGACGAATTCCGCCGGCCACGAGTAGCGCTTGTAGAGGCTGCTCGATGACGTGAACGCGTCCGAGGTGAACAGCCGCACGAGCATCGGCTTGATCTCGAAGTTGCCGGCGTAATAGATGCGCGCGAGATCGGCGATGAGGCCCTCGTCGGGTGGATCGATCTCGTTGACGAAATAGCCATACAGCTTGCGCGCAAGGCGTGGACCGGTGGCGGGATGGCTCGCGACGGCCTGTATGAGATCGATGCCGTCCTGCATGCCTGCGCCGGCGGCACGGGGCGCGATGGTGCGGCTGCCGTTGCGGTAAATGGGAAAGGAAAACTCCTTCGCAGCCGTGTCGTGCTGGTTCGCGTTGTAGTTGAACGCGAACCGGCCGGCCGCACCGTTGCCGCCGATGCGTGCCAGATTCCAGCCGGTGAACACGCGCGCGCCGGCGTAAACGTCGGTTTCGGGAAACGTGCCGACGCCCATCGTGAAGAGCTCCATCAGCTCGCGCGCGAAGTTCTCCTGTGGCTTCGCCTTGACGTTGGTGCGCCCATCGAGCCAGATGAGCATCGCGGGATCCTGCGCCACCGCGATCAACAGGTCACGGAAGTTGCCCGTGGCGAGCTCGCGAAAGAGCTCGAGCTGCCCTTTGACGCCTGCCGAATCCTCGGAGGGCTTCGCCGCCAGCGTGCGCGTCGCTTCCGTCGCACCGACCGCGCCGGCGATCTTGCTGAATGCGGTCGCGAAGTGGTTGTGCCAGAAGAGCGCCATCTTTTCCTGGAGCGGGCGCGCGGTGTGGACCATCCGGAACAACCAGCGCTGGCGCGCGTCGGTGATGTTGGTGTTGGGCGCAAAGCCGGCGCGCGCGGTCACAAGAACGAAGCCGGGCTTGCCGATCTTCGTATCCACATCGTCGAAGATCGACTCGTAGTTGATGATCGCGTCGAGCGCCGTGGCGTAGCCCATGTCGCCGTACGCCTGCACGTCGGCGGGAGCCGCACCAAAGCCCGCCCGCCGGAGCACGTGTTCGATCAGGGGATCTCGCGGGCCCATGGGGTCCTCCGAGGGCGCATCCTACTCCCCGCAGAAACGCATTCCCACAACTTTCACAGTCACGGCCATCGGCCTTCTCACGAAGCTCACGAAGATACAAAGACCACGAAGAAGATTAAAAGGTTTAACCAATAAGACCTTCGTGACCTTCGTGATCTTCGTGATGAGCCGTCGGGCGTGACAAGTGAAGACCGCCGCTAAAGGACTCTCGCGAAGCCGAAGAGCTCATCCCCTTTAGCGGGCTCGCCCGTGAAGTGGCGGAGAAGTAACCGCGCGGCGAGCCAGGCGACGCCCGCGCCGTGGCGGCCGTGGCCGAGCGCGAAGAGGTGTCGGGGAAAGTTCCGGTGCGGACCGATCACCGGAAGGCCGTCCGGCGATCCGTAGTGCACGAGCGGCCACGCCCACTGCGGCTGCAGACCCGAGATCGCCGGGTAGATCGTCGTGAGCTCGTACATCAACTGGTTCGCGCGCTGGACGAGCGTCTTGTCGAGCGCGCGCGCCGGCACCGGTTCCTGATCCGCGCCGCAGAAGAGGACGCGATCCTCTTTCATCCATCGCAGGAGATGCGGCGGATCGGCGGTGTCGCGGAGCGCGGCCGTGCGCGATCCGACCGCACGTCGCACGACGGCGGGGAGCGGCTCGGTGACGACCGCGTACGACTGCAGCGGACGGAAGTGACGGCGGAGCGCGCGAAGATCGTCGATCGGACCGCCGGTCGCGATGATCACCGCATCAGCGGTGATGGCGCCGCTCTCGGTACGGATCTCTACAGACTTGCGGCCGGCGCGCACCCGGCGCACGATCGTGCGCTCGTGAATCGCGGCACCCCGGGCCGCCGCGCCAGCGGCCAACGCGACGCACACGCGATACGGATCGAACGCGTCCCCTTTGACGCGGATCGCGCCAGAGCCGGCGATGTCCGCGTCACGTGCGAGCGCGCGCGCGTTCAGCCACGACACCTCGAGACCCGCGTCGCGCCGCGCCTGATATTCGCGCGCGAGCCGCTTTCCGGCGTCGGCGCCCCCGCTTGTGAAGCGCAGCAGATCCTGCGGCGCGAGATCCGCGCGCACGCCCAGCCGCCGCACCGCCGCCGCGAAATCGAGCGAGGCGCGGCGAATCGACTGCCAGAGGTGGCGCGCGGCACGCAGCCCGTGCTGACTCTCCGTCGCCTGAAACGACGCATCGAAATCCTGCCTGAGCAGACCCGCGCTCGCGGCGGTCGCCGACGCGCCGATGCGCTCGCCCTCGAGGAGGACCGCCCGGATGCCGGCGGTGGCAAACGCGGCTGCGCATGCGCATCCCGTCAGTCCTCCGCCGACGATGGCGACGGTAAAGCGGGCTTCCCCTCTCTGGCGTGGATACTCGGGACGACGGCTGCGTGGGAACGTGTCGAAGAAGTACGGAACGGTCCGCATTCGGCGCGACGATTGTATCGCGAGCCCTCGCCCGCAGCAGAGCTGCGGCAATCGAGCACGCCGTTTGCTGGCAATCGCTTGTGGGTTGTCGGTGCTCGGTGGCCGGAAGTACGCGTGCCCCGAACCGTTCAACAGTGTGGTGGTAGCGGACGGCAACCGGCACCCGACAACCCGCAACGCGGAGGAAACATGTCATTGACGGAACAGCTCGAGCGGCTCGCGGCCTTCGAGCCAGCCCCTTACCCGGTCATCAGCCTGTATCTGAATACCCAGCCGAATCAGCACGGGCGTGACAATTACCAGACGTTCACACGCAAGGAGTTCAAAGCGCGGCAGCAGACCTACGCGCCCAACACTCCGGAGCGCGAGTGCCTCGACCGTGACCTCGAGCGCATCTCACAGTATCTCGAGGCCGAGGTGCAACCGTCCGCGCACGGCGTCGCCATCTTCGCGTGCGATGCGGGCAACCTTTTCGAAGCGGTCCAGCTCGAGGCGCCAATCGACGATCACTGGCTGTTCATCGGCGACCAGCCGCACCTCTATCCGCTGGCCCGGGTCGTGTCGCAGTTTCCGCGCTTCGCCGCCGTCCTCGCCGACACGCACGCAACCCGCATCCTGGTGATCGCGCAGAACGCGGTGGCCGACACTCAGAAGATTGAAGGCGTGAAGACGCGACGCACGTCGCAGGGAGGCTGGTCGCAGGCGCGCTTCCAGCGGCATATCGAGAACTACCACCTGCAGCACGTGAAGGACGTCATCGACGCGCTCGAGCGGATCGTCGCCAGGGACGGCATCGAGCAGATTCTCATCGCCGGTGATCCGGCCGTGCTGCCCTTGCTGCGCGAGCAGATGCCGAAGCACCTCACCGAGAAAGTCGTCGACGAGCTCAACGTGGACCTTGCCGGCACCTCGAACGACGAGGTGATCAAAGCGGCGCTGGATTCGATGAAGAAGTCGAACGAGCGCACGGATCGCGAGAAGGTGGATGCGGCCGTCGGCGCGTATCGTGCGGGCGGGCTCGGCGTGGTCGGCCCGGATCGGACGCTGCTCGCTTTGACCAATGGTCAGGTCGACGAGTTGTTGATCACGGCGTCGCTCGGCAGCCTCGGCGCGCTGCCGCACAGCCGGGCGGCCGAAATGGCGATGGCGAACGACGCCGGGCTGGTGGAACCGGCCATCGAGCCGATGGCCGCGGGAGAGGCGGCGCAGGCTGACGTCGGTACCGTCCGCCTGGCGGACGAACTGGTCACCAAGGCGCAGCAGACCGCCGCGCGCGTCACCTTCATCGAGGACGCGTCGCTGCTCGAGCCGTTCGGCGGCGTAGCGGCGCTGCTTCGTTATCGGATTTGACGCTCCGCCTGGAGCTGCGCCACAACGCGATCGCGGATCCGACCGTCCCGATCACGGCCAGCGCGATGAAGATGCCGACGATCGCCGTGAACGTCGGCGTTTTCATCCAACGAATGATCTGGCTGCCGTAGCGCGAGGCGAGCGCGGCCTCCACACTGAACCTGAACACGCGCACCGCGGCGAGGGTTCCCAGGAACGACCACGCGTTCATCCCGAGCGCGCCGCTGGTCAACACGAACGGCGTGAACGGGAAGGGCGGCGGAATGATCGCCAGCGCCGCGACGACCGCGGCCCCGCGGTTGACGCGCGCCTTCACGTGTTCCAGCCGCTTCGGATTCACGAGCTTCGTGAGACCGACCTCACCGACCTTGCGCCCTATCCAGAACGTGAGCGCGGCGCCGAGCAGCGACCCGACCGTCGCGAGCAGCGCGTACAGCCAGAACACCTCCGGCTTCCTCGCCGCCATGATGATCACGACGAAGTCGATGCCGAGCGGCAGAAAGAAGATCAGGGAGGCGTCGAGCACCCCCATCAACACGACGCCGACCGGCGTCAGGAAATAGCCAAGAACGGAAAAGAAGAACGCGCGCATATCGAACGACGCCGCTGATTCAATATGGATGCCGCGATCGTGCTCCGCCGCGACCGGCGGCGTCTAGTGTCAAGATAGGCAGGGGGGCACGAATGAGCGGGCGATTTTTGTGGGCAGCTGCCGTGGCGGCCGCGCTGGCGGCAGGCCACCCGGCAGCCCAGACGCCGGCGCGAAGTGGCGGCGAGGACGCGATGCAGGAGATTGCGCGGAAGTACGTGACACTCGTCCTTGCCCTCGGCACGCACGACAAGGATTACGTCGACGCGTACTACGGTCCCGCGGAGTTGAAGCAGCAGGCCGAAGCGGCGCACCCCGGTCTCGACGCCATCGGAGCGGACGCCGCTGCGCTTCGTCAGAAACTCGGCGCCATCCCGGAAGGCGACGACGAGTTGTCGCGCCTGCGGCATCGCTATCTCGATCGGCAGCTGTCGGCGATGAGCGCGCGCGTGCGCATGTTGAAGGGGGAACGCCTCACGTTCGACGAGGAGTCGAAAGCGCTGTACGACGCGGTCGCCCCGACCTACCCCGAGTCACATTTCCAGGCGATCCTCGATCAGCTGGAGAAACGGTTTCCCGGCGAGGGACCGCTCGTCGAGCGCTACGAAGCGTGGCGCCGGCGCTTCGTCATCCCGCGCGACAAGCTCGACCCGGTGTTTCAGGCGGCGATCGCCGCGTGCCGCGAGCGGACGATGCATCACGTGAGCGTGCCGACGGGCGAAAAGTTCACGCTCGAGTACGTCACGAACAAAGCGTGGAGCGGCTACAACTGGTATCAGGGCGGCTTCCGCAGCCTGATTCAGATCAACACGGACCTGCCGATCTACATCGACCGCGCGATCGACCTCGCGTGCCACGAGGGGTATCCCGGGCATCACGTCTACAACGCGTTGCTGGAGAAGCACCTGGTCAAGGATCGCGGCTGGATCGAGTTCTCCGTGTACCCGCTCTTCTCGCCGCAGTCGCTGATCGCGGAAGGCACCGCGAACTTCGGGATCGAGGTCGCGTTCCCCGGCAAGGAGCGCGGCGCGTTCGAGCAGAAGACGCTCTTTCCTCTGGCCGGCCTCGATCCATCGAAGGCCGGCGAGTACTACGACGTGCAGGCGCTCGTCGACCAGTTGTCGTATGCGGGGAATGAAGCGGCGCGCCGCTATTTGAACGGACAGATCGACGCGGCCGCGGCGGTCGCGTGGCTGGAACGCTTCGCGCTGATGGCGCACGATCGCGCCGCACAGCGGGTCCGCTTCTTCGACCAGTACCGCAGTTACGTGATCAATTACAACTACGGCAAGGACCTGGTGCGCCGCTACATCGAGACCCGCGGCGGCACGGCCGACCATCCCGAGCGCCGATGGCAGGAGTTCGAGCGGCTGCTCTCCTCGCCGCGGCTGCCCTCAGGGCTGCAGTAGCCGGGGGCTCCTGCGATTCCGTCGCCCGCATGCGCGGCTTGTGTCCGTATCCATCCGTGTCCATCCGTGATGCTTCGGCTTCGTCGCGGTGGTCGATCGCGCTTGCGGCGGCCCTCTGCCTGGCCGGCTACGTCTACGCCTACACGCACGGACGCGCCGGCACGCCCATTCGCTCCGACGCGTTTTCGTATTACGTCTACCTGCCGTCGTGGCTGCTCTATCACGACCCGACCCTGCAGTCGGTCGCCAGCGATTGCTGCGGCGGATCGTTTCCGTCGTGGACGGCCATCATCCGCTGGCCGGGCACGAACCGGTGGGTGAACGCGCACCCGATCGGTGAAGCCGTCCTGATCGCGCCATTCTTTGCCGTCGCGCACGCGCTGACGCGCTGGACCAATCTCACGCCGGACGGCTTCAGCCGCTACTACCAACACGCCGCGGGCGTAGCCGGCCTGTGCTACGTGATCGTCGGCCTGTGGAGCCTCGACCGTCTGCTGCGGCGTCACGTTTCGCCCGCGGTCACGCTGGCGACGCTCGCGACGCTCCTTGCCGGCACCAGCCTCTTTCATTACGCCACGTTCGACAGCACGTGGAGCCACGCGTTCTCGTTCGCGCTCGTTGCCATCCTGCTCGATCTCGCGGACGAGTGGCGCCCGGCACGGAGCGCGATCCCGCTCGGAATCGTCAGCGGCCTGGTCGTGCTCGTCCGCCACACCAACGCGATCGTCGTCGTGGCGATCGTCGCCACGCTCGCGATCGTCGATCGGCGCGATCGCCTGCGTCTCACCGCCACCATCGGGATCGTGGCATTTGCGATCGTTCTTCCGCAGCTGCTGCTCTATCGTGCCGCGACCGGGAACTGGATCGTCAGCTCGTACGGCAATCTCGGGTTCACGTTCGCGGCGCCGCACCTCGCGGGTGTGCTGGTGAGCGTGCAGAAGGGATTGTTCTTCTACGCGCCCGTGCTCCTGCTCGCGGTCGTCGGCTTCGGGTGGCTTCCGCAATCGCTGCACCGCTGGCTACCCGCGATTATGGCGATCCTGGTCGTCGACACCTACCTGATCGCCAGCTGGTGGGACTGGCAGTTCGGCGCCAGCTACGGCCATCGCGCGTTCGTGGACGTGTATCCGCTGTTCGCGCTCGGGCTGGCCTCCTTCTACGCACGCATCGCGTCCGTTCCGCGCGCGCGACTCGCCGTCGCCCTCGTCGTCACCGCGCTCTGCGCGTTATCTGTGTTTCAGATGCTGCAGTACTGGCACGGCGTGCTGCCGATGGCCGATCTCACGTGGTCCCGGTACCGCGCTGTCTTTCTCGAGCCATGGTGGTGAGGACGGCCCGCCGTCTTGTCGTCACCGGCGCGGTGCTGCTCGTCATCCTCGTCGCGCTCGCGTACCTCCGCGATCCCGGCTGGCTGGCGACGGAGACCACCGGTCTCCGCGGTTGGCAGCAGGCGCCCGATGGCACGCGCTACCGGTGGTCGGGCGGCCACGCGTCGTTCTTCGTGCCGTCCAACCCGTCACGCGTCGGGTTTCGCATCGCCACGACGTTCGACGCGAGCGACAGCCGGCCGATGATCGCAACGGTGAGGCTGGATGATGAGAACGTCAGTCGCGTGGCGCTCACGGACTCGAGTTGGCGGCTCGTCGAGATCGCGATGCCGCCACGCGCCTCACGTCGCTTCCGCCGCATCGACGTCCACACGAACATCGTCCGCGACGGTAACCGTGGCGTGATGATCACTGAAGTCGACGCGCGCTGATGAAACGCGTTTGGGGTTTCGTGTTGCCGGGTCTAAAGACCCGGCCTACGACTGATCACGTAGCCCGCAAAAATTGATTCCACGTAGGCCGGGTCTTTAGACCCGGCGTTCACCGATCAGCGGACGCTCGATCGCATGACGCAGCACGTCACTCGGCTGCACGGCGTACGCAGCACCCGCATCGATCCGTCTCAGATCTGAAGGCAGCGCCGCGATCTGCGTCGCGCAATAGGCGCGCGCGTCCGCAAACGAGTCGCGGCAGACGACGGTGCCGTTGCGAATGACCGGGTCGAGCAGTGGACGCGCGCCGGCGACGGGTGGTTCGTCGTGAAGCGCGATGACGTCGCGTACGGCACACTCCCCCTCCATCACGCGCCACACCTGCTTTCGCCCGGGCCAGGTCGCCTTGCCCGCGCTCGCCTTTCGCACCATCCGCGGGCCGCGCTCGTCCTCCACTTCGACGAGCTTGTAGACGCCGCCGAGCGCGGGCGCGTCGATCGAGGTCGCGACGCTGGTGCCGACGCCAAAGCCGTCGACCGGCGCCCCGGCCGCGATCAGCTTCGCGATCTCGTACTCGTCGAGATCGCCGCTGGCGAGAATGCGCGTGGCGCCGAGGCCTCCCTCGTCGAAGATGGCACGCACCTCGCGGCTGAGCGCGGCAAGGTCGCCGCTGTCGAGGCGCACGGCCGGCGGCCGCAATCCGTGCGCCACGATCGCGCGCGCGGCCGCGGCGGTGTCGTACGTGTCGAGGAGCAGCACGGAGTGCGCGCCGAACAGCGACTGATAATCGTCGAACGCGCTGATCTCGTCGGGCGCCGCCATCACCCACGAGTGCGCCATCGTCCCCGACAGCGGCACCGACCAGCGGCGGCCGGCCTCGACGACGGACGTGCCGGCGCATCCGGCAAGACACGCCGCGCGAGCCGCCTGCAGCGCCGCCTCCAGACCATGGGCTCGGCGCGCGCCGAATTCCATCACTGGCCTCCCCTCTGCCGCGAGCACCACGCGCGCTCCCTTGCTCGCGATCGACGTCTGGAAATTCACCGTTGCGAGGAGCGCCGTCTCGACGAGCTGCGCTTCGCCAAGCGGCGCGGTGACGCGCAGCATCGGTTCGTTCGCGAACACCGGCGTGCCCTCGCGGACCGCCCACACGTCGCCCGAGAAGGCGAGGGTCCGCAGGTAGTCGAAGAACGCGCGCGGCGCGGACGCGAACTGTGGCTGTCGTCCGAGCCACGCAACCTCTGCCTCTTCGAAATGGAGCGCCTCGAGGAACGACAGCACCTCTTCGAGGCCGGCGCAGATTATGAAGTTGCGGTTGCGCGGCAGGCGCCTGACGAACAGCTCGAACGTCGCACGAGTCGAGAGGTGCCGGCCGCGCGCGACGTAGCCGGCCAGCATCGTAAGCTGGTAGAGATCGGTCACGAGGGCGGAGACCATTCCTCGATGATATCGTTTGCCTCTGACGCACCATGCCGACGCGCACCTGGACCGACCTCCTCGACGATCTGTATGCCGGTTCGTGGAACGCCGCGCTGCAGCGGTTCCGATCGCCGTTCGCGTTCCGCGGTCTCTCGCGCAAGGACCACGACCTGACGAGTTCGCTGGTGCGCCTCTCGTCCGGCGGCGCGGACACGACGCGCCTCGAGATGGCGCTGCTACGGAACTTCCGCAAGTACGCGCACGCTGAAGGGGCGCACGCGGATTCCATCTGGGACTGGCTCGCGCTCGGGCAGCATCGCGGCCTGCCGACGCGGCTGCTCGACTGGACGTATTCGCCGCTCGTCGCGCTCCACTTCGCAACCGAGCACCCGGACGACTTCGACGTCGACGGCGCGGTCTGGTGTGTGAACTTCGTGCAGGCGAACCAGCGGTTGCCGCGTCGCTTGAAGAAGATCCTCGAGCAGGATGGATCGGAAACGCTGACCGTGGAGATGCTCGGCGGGTTCCGCTCGCTGCGCGAGTTCGATGCGCTCGCGCGCGACCCTTTCCTGGTGTTCATGGAGCCCCCGGCGATCGATCGGCGCATCCTGAATCAGTTCGCGCTGTTTTCGTTGATGTCGAGCCCGACCGCGCGCATGGATTCCTGGCTGCGCGCGCACCCGGAATTGTGCCGCCTCGTCGTCGTGCCGGCGGCGCTCAAGTGGGAGATCCGCGACAAGCTGGATCAGGCGAACATCAACGAGCGTATCCTGTTCCCCGATCTCGACGGATTGAGCCGATGGCTGACACGCTATTACCTGCCGCTGCGCGGCGTGCGCTCCGCGCATCTCGGTGATGTCGATCCCGCGCGCGATGCGCGCGATCGAGATCGCCCAACCCGGCGGTCCCGACGTCCTGCGCGTCGCCGAGCTCGACGTCCCGCGGCCCGACGACGGTAGCGTCCTCGTCCGCGTCGCCGCCGCCGGCGTCAACCGGCCCGACGTGCTGCAGCGTCTGGGCAAGTACCCGCCCCCGCCCGGGGTCTCGCCCATTCCCGGGCTGGAGATCTCCGGGACGATCGTCGAGTCGCGCAGCAGCCGCTGGAATACCGGCCACGTGGTGTGCGCGCTGGTCGCGGGCGGCGGCTACGCCGAATATTGCACCGCGCCCGCGGAGCAGTGCCTCGCCGTCCCGCAAGGCGTCAGCCTCGAACACGCGGCCGCGATCCCTGAAACGTTCTTCACCGTCTGGACGAATCTCTTCGACAGAGGCCGGCTGCGCCACGGCGAGACCGTGCTGATCCACGGCGGCACGAGTGGCATTGGCACGACCGCGATTCAACTTGCCGCCGCCTTCGGCGCGACCGCGATCGCGACGGCGGGATCGGACGAGAAGTGCGACGCCTGCCGGCGCCTTGGCGCCCGACGCGCGATCAACTACCGCACCGAAGACTTCGTGGCCGCCGTTGCGGACGCAACCCAGCACACCGGCGTCGACGTCGTGCTCGACATCATTGGCGGCGACTACGCGGCCCGCAACATCGAGTGTCTCCGGATGAACGGCCGGCTCGTGCAGATCGGACTGCTTGGCGGCGCACGCGCGACGATCAGCCTGTCGCCGATCCTTCAGAAGCGATTGACGATCACGGGATCGACGCTTCGCGCGCGGTCGCCGCAGGAGAAGGGCGCAATCGCGCGAAGCCTCGAGGAGCACGTGTGGCCGCTGCTCTCCGCCGGCCGCGTCCGCCCGATGGTCTCGGCGACCTACCCGCTCGCCAACGCGGCGGAGGCGCACCGCGCGCTGGAGACCGGTCAGGTCATCGGCAAGGCCGTCCTGACCATCTGACTGCCGCTTCGGCAAACCGCCCCGATGTGGCGATTCTGCAGCAGCCTTTCCGCGGTCGCTCGCCGCAAGTTCCTGAATCTGTTGCGATAACCGGATGATGCTGACCGCGTCAGCGCGGCAGCACGATTGCACTGTCGAGGGGCATACAGAGGGGCCGGACCGAGCGCATTCGGCCGGCTGGCGGGACGCCGGTTAGCTGGGGGCTCCGGCGTCCCGTTTTCTTATGAGGCGCACCTAAAGGTGCGCCCTACGCATTTTTAGGTAGGGAGCCTCTTTAGAGAGGCGCCGTCGCGTTATGGGGACTTGGGTCCCGGTCCTTCCAGCTTCTTCCGCACCTTTTCGCGCCCGTAGTCGACCAGCCGCTTCAGAGCCTTCACGCGCTCCGATCGATCGATGTTCGCCTTGTTGACGGCGGCGCGCAGCACCTCGATCGTCTTGTCGTAGGTTTCGAGATCGACCGGAAACGGCGTGCCGTCCTTGCCGCCGTGCGCGAACGAGAAGCGCGCGGGATCCCGCGTGCTGGCGGGTGTGCCGTAGATCACCTCGGACGCGAGCGCGAGCGCACGCAGCGTCCTCGCGCCGACGCCTTCCATTCCCAGGAGCGTCTCGAAATTCTCCGGCGCACGATCGTAGGTCTTCAGCAGGATGCGCTCGAGATGCTGCGCGTTCACGTCGGCAATCATCACCGCGTGCCGCTTCGGCATCGAGAGGATCGGCAGCTCCGTCAACGCCCCGAGCACGACGCGCGGCTTTTCGCGCGCGAGCGCCGCCGAGTGCCCGCGGGTCGCGTCGCTTTCGGCGGCGACGAGATTCAGCGTCGGCGCCTGCGCTTCACTGCAGATCGCGGCGTGCGGTTCGTTGACGTAGCTCTGTACCCGGTCGGCGAGCCAGTGATAGCGGCGCGCCATCCCCGTGTCGTCGTTCATGCCCTGCTGCACGACGCACCATCCGCCCGACGGCGTGAAGAAGAATGCGTGGTGGTACAGCTGATACCCGTCCTGAACCGCAGCGCTATCGACCTTGGCGGACATGCGGCTGGCGTAGACGAGCGGCCGGGCATCGATCGACAGCCGCTCACAGTAGGTCGCGATCTCTCCGGGCGTCTTCCGCGACACCGCCCCTTTGCCGCCGCCGGCATAGATCCCGAGCTCGTGCTCGGTGCCGCGCAGGCCCTCCTTCAGCGCGCCGGTCACCGTCGTCGTCACGCCGCTCGAGTGCCAGTCGAACCCGAGCACGCAGCCGAAGGCCTGAAACCAGTACGGGTCGGCGAGACGCCGCAGCACTTCGTCGCTGCCATACTCCTGGACGATGTTCGCGGTGATCTCGCGCGCGAGGCGGACCATGCGGGAGAACAGCCACGCGGGCGCGCGGCCGGTATGGAGCGGAAGGTTAGCGGTACCTGATCGCATGTGTGAAGGCTGCGGGAATTTCAGCCAGCCCGCCCGAACTACTCCGAAACGCTCCTCGCTCCTCGACAGAGCGCCGCATAATCAGGGCGCCGTTTCCTTCAACAGTGGTTCGAAGTACGGCCACAGGTTGTTGGCAATGAGCTCAGCGCCGCGCGCATTCGGATGGACGCGGTCGCCGAGATTGTACTCCGGCAGGCCGACGACGCCGAGCAGCAGGAACGGCATGAGCGGGACGTTGTACTGCTCGGCCAGCTCCGGAAAGACGTGATGGAAGTCGATCGAGTACTGAAAGCCGCGCGTGGGCGGCGTCTCCATCCCGCAGAGCAGCACGCGAATGTCGCGCGCCTGCGCCTTCTCGATCATCTGCGCGAGGTTGGCGCGCATCGTCGCGACAGGCACGCCCTGCAGGCCGTCGTTCGCACCGGCGGCGAGGATCAACACGCGCGTCCCCGCGATGACGTCGCGGTCGAAGCGCCGCGCGATGTCGGTTGACGTGTCGCCCGACACGCCGGCGTTGACGATGCGATGCGGATACCCGGCCGCCGTCGTGCGCCGCTGCAGGACGGCGGGATAGGTCTCGCTCCTCGCGAGGCCGGGCCCTGCCGTCAGGCTGTCACCAAGCGCCACGACGATCGGCGGTGACGCAGCTGCGGCCGGCGAGGTCGGGCCGGACGAGCTCGCGCCGCAGGCGATCAACGCGGCCGAGAGCGCCGCGACACCGAGCGAAACGGCAAAGGGGGAACCAGCGTACATCCTTCTTAGGACGAGCACGGCGCGTGCCGGGTCCCCGTCGCGAAGCGTCGAACGACGGCGAAGTATCGAAGCCGCTTCGTGGTCACCGTCGCGTGATGGGAGACGTTGCCCGCTGACGATCGAGCGCGGCGGCGAGGTCGATCATGCGGACGAACTCGGCACGGTAGCCGTCTGGATCAACGCCGCGATGCGTGCGCGCGAGCTCGGCGGCTTCCGCCCAGGACGACTCCCCTTTGAACGCGGACTGCCGCAGCAGCATGCCGAATTCCGCGACCGCCGACGCAAAGCCGATGTTTCGTCCGAGCGCGGCCGTTCGATTCGCGACCGGGACCTCGAGCAGGCGACTTTCGTTCCCATCCGGATCCTTGTAGCGCACCTTGACGGTCATGAGCTCCGCGGTGCTCGCGTCGGCCGCAGGACGCGGCGCCGTCTGGTACTTCAACGGGTCGACACCCGGCACGTCGATCGATTCGCCGGGCGGCACGATCTCGTACAACACCGTGACGGTGTGTCCCGCCCCCATGTCGCCGGCGTCTTTCTTGTCGTTGTTGAAATCCTCGTTCTTCAAAATGCGGTTCTCGTAGCCGACGAGGCGATACGCGCCGACCGCCGCCGGATTGAACTCCACCTGAATCTTGACGTCCTTTGCGAGCGTGACGAGCGTCGACCCGGCTTCCGCGATCAGCACGCGACGCGCCTCGTGCAGCGAATCGAGGTACGAGTAATTGCCGTTACCCGCGTCCGCCAGCTTCTCCATCGTCGAATCCTTGAGATTGCCTTCGCCGACGCCGAGGACGGAGAGGAACACGCCCGACGCGCGCTTCTCTTCGATGAGTCGCAGCAACTCTCCCTGGCTGGTGACGCCGACGTTGAAGTCGCCGTCGGTCGCGAGAATCACGCGATTGATGCCGCCCTTGACGAAATGTTGGGACGCGATGTCGTAGGCGAGCTCGATTCCCTCGGCGCCGTTCGTCGAGCCGCCGGCATTGAGCGAAGAGATCGCTTCCTGGATCTCGTGCGAGCGATCGCCGGAAGTCGACGGCAGCGCCAGGCCGCTTGCGCCTGCATAGACGACGATCGCGACGCGGTCGTCCTTCGTCAGCGTTTCCGCCAGCATCTTCATCGCCGTCTTGACGAGCGGCAGCTTGTTCGACGGCATCATCGAGCCAGACACGTCGAGCAGAAACACGAGGTTGCACGGGGGCGTCTTCCCTGCCGACAGCCGCTTCGCCTGCAGGCCGATCAGCGCGAGCCGGTGCTTCTCGTTCCACGGGCACGCGGCGAGCTCGGTGGTGATCCCGAACGGCGCCTTGTTCACCGAGTCTGCGTACTCGAAGCGGAAGTAGTTGATCAACTCTTCGACGCGCACCGCGTCGGCGGGCGGGAGCGTCCCCTGGTTCAGGAAACGGCGAACGTTGGCATACGACGCGGTATCGACGTCGATCGAAAACGTCGAGAGCGGCGCGTCGCTGACGCGGCGGAAGGTGTTGTCCTCGATGCGGTCGTAGGCCTCGGTGTTGAAGGGCGCAATCGCACCGCCCAGGACGCCGCCGCCGGCGCCTGGCATTGCACGCAGCATTTCCTGCCGCGGCGCTGGCGCGGCGGCTGCCGGCGGCGGAGCCGACGCGACGGGACTTGCCATTTTCCCCGCCCTTGCGTCCACGACGACGGTCTCGGTGACGCTGCCGGGCTGCAGCATCAGTGTCAGCGGCGCCGGCGATTTCGTGCCGGCAACGAGCACGCGCGTCCGCAGTTCCTTGAACCCGTTCAGCCGCGCGCGCAGCTCATAGCGCCGCGACGCGACGTTCTTGAACTCGAACGCGCCGCGTGCGTCGGTCGTGGTCGTCGACACGACCTTGGCGTCGAAGACCAACTCCACGGTGACGCGCGGGAGCGGGGCGCCTGACGAATCTGAAATCGTCCCGGATACGGAAAGGCCCGCGACGCGGACCGCCGCGGATGCGCAGAAGACGAGCAGGCACACGACCGCCGAGTGAATCAGGACGCGCATGAACGATCCTCCCCTGCGAGTGACGCTGGCTGGGGATTTAGACACCAATGGGAGGAAAACGGTTGTCGGTGGTCGGTTGCCGGTTGTCGGTTGCCGGCGGGGCGGTGGCGGACGGGCGGGCGGAGTAGGGCGCACCTTCAGGTGCGCCATCACGGCGGGTCTAAAGACCCGCCCTACACCTGTCTAGACATCCAACTCCACTGCGTCTTCTGCGCGCTCCATGATGAAGCGGAAGCGTGCAGACGGATCTTTTCTCAACGCGCGTGGGGCCCCACCCCCACGCGCTGCGGCTCGACTCGCTGCGCTCGCTCGCCGCGGCCGCAGGCGCTTCCCATCACACGTCGAGTTCTACCGCGTCCTCGGCGCGCTCCATGATGAACCGGAAGCGCGCCGACGGATCCTTTCCCATCAGTTCGTTGATGACTCGGTCCGTCACGATCTGATCGGCGATGTCGACGCGCAGCAGGCGCCGCGTGCGCGGGTTGAGCGTCGTCTCCCACAACACCTTCGGCATCATCTCGCCGAGACCCTTGAAGCGGGTGATCTCGGGATTGGCGCGACCGTTGCCGTGGGCCTTCAGGAGCCGGTCCTTGTGGGCATCGTCGAGCGCCCAGAACGTCTCTTTGCCGATGTCGATGCGATAGAGCGGCGGCTGCGCGAGGAAGACGCGTCCGGAGGTGATGAGCTGCGGCATGTGACGGTAGATGAACGTCATCAGCAGCGTGGCGATGTGGTGGCCGTCCGAATCGGCGTCGGCGAGGATGATGACCTTGCCGTAGCGGAGGCGCGTGAGATCGAAGTTCTTGCCGAGGCCGCAGCCGAGCGCGGTGACCAGATCCGACAGTTCCTTGTTCTCGAGCACCTTCGCGAGCGACGCGCTCTCGGTGTTGAGCACCTTGCCGCGCAGCGGCAGAATCGCCTGGCGCGCGCGATCGCGCCCCTGCTTCGCCGAGCCGCCGGCCGAATCCCCTTCGACGATGAACAGTTCGCTGTCGTCGCGGCCGGGAGAGGTGCAGTCGCTCAATTTCCCGGGGAGCGTCAGTCGATTCGAGGTCGCCGTCTTGCGCGACACCTCCTGCTGCGCGGCGCGGCTCGCCTCGCGGGCACGCGCCGCGAGAATGATGCGCGCGACGATCGACTCGGCCACCGAGATGTTGGTGTTCAGCCAGTGCTCGAGCGCGGGGCGCACCTGCGAGTCGACGGCCGCGGTGGCTTCGGGGTTGTTCAGCCGATCCTTCGTCTGCCCCTGAAACTGCGGCTCCTGCAGGAACACGCTCAGCACCGCTATGAGCCCTTCGCGGATGTCTTCCGCGGTGAGCGTCACGCCCTTCGGCGAGAGGTTGTGGGTGTCGATGAAGTTGCGCACCGCCTTGCCGAGCCCGGCGCGGAACCCGTTCTCGTGCGTGCCGCCCGATCCGGTGGGGATGCCGTTGACGTAGCTGCGCACGTGCTCGTCGGTCGACTGCGTCCACTGCAGCGCGACGTCAAGGCGGATCCCGCTCTCGTCGTTTTCGCGCGTCACCGTGAACGGCGCGTCGTGCACCTGCGTGGCAGTGCGCTCGGCGATGATCGTCTTCAGGTAATCGGCGAGCCCTTCGGCGTGCTGATAGACGACCTTTTCCTTCGTCGCCTCGTCCTCGAACGAGATGCGCAGGCCCTTGTGCAGGTAGCTCGAGATCTCGAGCCGCTGCTTGATGAGGGCAGGATCGAATTCGACCTTCGGGAAGATCGTCGCATCGGGACGGAAGAACACGGTCGTGCCGGTGCCGCGCGCCGGCCCGAGCTTCTTCACCCCGTTGACCGGTACGCCCTGCTTGAACCGCTGCTCCCACAGCGCGCCGTCGCGCTTCACGGTGGCAACGAGCTCCTTCGAGAGCGCGTTGACTACGCTGGCGCCGACACCGTGCAGCCCGCCGGCCGTCTTGTAGTTGCCCGCCTCGAACTTCCCGCCCGCGTGCAGGGTCGTGAAGATCACCTCGAGCGCGCTCTTCTTCGTCTTCGGATGCTTGTCGACCGGAATACCGCGTCCATCGTCGACGATCGTGATCGACGCGCCGTCGTCATGGAGCGTGACCGACACGTTCGACGCGTAGCCGTTCATCGCCTCGTCGATGGCGTTGTCGAGGATCTCCCAGACCAGGTGATGCAACCCCGCGCTCCCGACGCCGCCGATGTACATGCCGGGACGCTTCCGGACGGGCTCCAACCCTTCCAGAACCGTGATGTCTTTTGCTGTGTAGGTTGCCAAGTTGTTGCTGTTGAGGATACCGGACCGCGCGCTGTTATTCCAGCAGCATCGCTCCCGGATCCTCGATCAGTTCCTTGACGCGCACCAGGAAGCGCACCGCTTCCGCGCCGTCGACGATGCGGTGATCGTAGGTGAGGGCGGTGTACATCATCGGCCGCAGCACGATCTGACCGTTGACCGCGGCCGGCCGATCCTTGATGGCATGAAGCCCGAGGATGCCGACCTGCGGCGGGTTGAGGATCGGCGTGCTCAGGAGCGAGCCGAAGACGCCGCCGTTCGTGATCGTGAAGGTGCCGCCCTTCAAGTCGGCGAGCGAGAGCGTGCCGTTCTCGGCGCGCTTGGCGTACTCGC
>JBKPRU010000331.1:0-4209 GCA_046734675.1 Acidobacteriota bacterium | reverse complement strand
ACGCGCGGATGGATGCAATCTCGAGCAAGCTCGCGATTGTCGACGAGGGGACGCAGAAGGCCGCGAACCTGGTGTCGATCGCCGACGACCTCGATCGTCAGATGACGCGCATCGCTACGCAGCAGCAATTCGTGGAGCGCGTCGAAGGACGGTTGAACGGGCTGAACCAGCTGACCGCGGAAGTCGATCGGAAGCTCGAAGAGCAGATCGGACGGCGCGCCGAGGTCGAAGCGCTGGGCAGCCAGATCGACGGTGTCGGCGTGAAGGTCACCGACGCCCAGCAGAAGCTCGAAGGCGTCAGCGTCGTTCAGGCCAAGCTGCTGCCGCTGACCGCGCAGCTCTCGCAGCTCAAGAGCCAGATCGAGAAGGCGCACGCGCGGTTCGTGGCGGCGCAGAAGGAAGAAGCGGAGCTCGCCGACCAGGAGAAGCGCCTGAACGAGATGCTCGCGACCAGCCGCGAGGTCGCCAACGACGCCGGGGAACGCCTGAAGCAAGTGCAGGGGCTCGCGGAGGAAGTCGGGCGCTCCGCCGCGATCAAGGACGAACTGCTGCAGGAGCTCGCGCGGGTGCAGGGACGCCAGCGCGACGTCGCCGCGCAGCTCGAGGCCTCCGAGGATCAGGTCAAGCGGCTCGAGGCATCGTCGAAGCAGCTCGAACAACGGCGCTCGCAGCTTGCCTTCTCGGAGAAGCGGATCACCGCGTTCGAGACGAAGTTCGCCGAGCTCGCGGAGATGACCGACGAGATCGACACGAAGATCCAGACGCTCACCGCGCGCGAAGCGGTGGTCGAGGCGGTGCGGAAGGAAGTGGCGGGCGTCCACGAGATCAGCGCGCGCAGCCGCGCCGATCTGCAGTACGTCGAGGCACATCGCAACGACGTCGCGGCGCTGCGCGAGCGCGTCGAGGCCGTCCTGGCCTGCATCAACGAGACGGAAACGCGGCTGGCCGACATCGAAGCGCGCAAGCGGCTCGTCGACGAAGTGCAGCTCAAGGCGAGCGTGATCACCAACATGCTCGAAGACGTGCGCCTCAACCTCGAGACGCTCGGCGAGCAGAAGGCGGTGATCGATCACGTCATGGACAACTTCACGCGCCTCAACGAGCAGGTGCAGGATGCGCAGCGGACCTTGCGGTCGCTGCAGGCCGAGCGCGAGCTGGCCGAGCGGATCGAGCGGGGAATCAAAACGCTGCGGAAGACCAACGCGCCCGAAGAGCGAGCGCGGTTCGCGTAAGAGAACGCCGGGTTTCGCGTGACGTGACGGTAGGGCGCCTCTTTAGAGGCGCCGTCGTGTAGGCGCACCTGAAGGTGCGCCCTACCGCACATCCGCGCGTCTCTTTAGACGCGGCTTCTGAAGTACTCCAACGTCCGGGTGAGCCCCTCTTCGAGGCTCACCTTCGGCTCCCAGCCAAGCAGCGTGCGCGCTCGCGTGATGTCGGGCTGGCGCACCTTCGGATCGTCCTCCGGCAGCGGCCGGTTGACGATCTTGCTGTTCGATCCCGTCATCCGGATGATGGTGCGCGCGATGTCCTCGATGGTCATCTCGTGCGGGTTGCCGATGTTCACGGGGTCGTTCTCTGTCGACTCCGTCAGGCGGCAGATCCCCTCGACCAGGTCGCTGACGTAGCAGAAGCTGCGCGTCTGCCGGCCCGACCCGAAGATCGTCACGTCTTCGCCGCGGAGCGCCTGGCTCATGAACGCCGGCACGGCGCGACCGTCGTGCAGGCGCATCCGCGGGCCGTAGGTGTTGAAGATGCGGACGATCTTCGTGTCCACCCCGTGATAACGGTGATACGCCATCGTCATCGCCTCGGCGAAGCGCTTGGCCTCGTCGTAGACCCCGCGCGGGCCGACCGGGTTCACGTTGCCCCAGTAGGTTTCCTTCTGCGGATGCTCCAGCGGATCGCCGTAGACCTCGGAGGTCGACGCGAGCACGAACTTCGAGCCCTTCGCCTTCGCAAGCCCCAGCGCCTTGTGCGTGCCGAGCGCGCCGACCTTGAGCGTCGGGATCGGCAATTCGAGATAGTCGATCGGGCTCGCCGGGCTCGCCCAGTGCAGCACCACGTCGACCGGCCCCTCGATGTAGATGTAGTTGGTGACGTCGTGCTTGATGAAGGTGAAGTCGCGGCCGTGCAGGTGCGCGACGTTGTCGGTGTTTCCGGTCAGCAGGTTGTCGACGCCGATGACGGAGTATCCGCGGTCGAGCAGCGCTTCGGAGAGATGCGATCCGATGAATCCGGCGGCGCCGGTGATGACGGCTCTTGGCATGTAAATGGTGCCCGGCGGGTCTAAAGACCCGCCCTACGCCTCCCAGTTGACCGGCGGGTGTCGCGATCGTTCTCAGGTGTAGGCCGGGTCTTTAGACCCGGCAGACACGTTAGTACGCATGGCGGTGAAACCCCCGAATCAGCGTCAGCCACATGATCTTGATGTCGAGCGCGACCGACCAGTTCTCGATGTAATACAGGTCGTACTCGATGCGCTTCTCGAGCGACGTGTTGCCGCGCCAGCCGTTCACCTGCGCCCACCCGGTAATGCCGGCCTTCACCTTGTGGCGGAGCATGTACTGCGGGATGCGGTGCTTGAACTGCTCGACGAAATACGGGCGCTCGGGCCGCGGGCCGACGATCGACATGTCGCCACGGAAGACGTTCCAGAGCTGCGGCAGTTCGTCCACGTCGAAGCGGCGCAGCAACCGTCCCACCGGCGTGCAGCGCGGGTCGTCGTCGCGCGCCCACACCGGACCCGTCTCCTCCTCGGCGTCCACGAACATCGATCGGAACTTGTAGACGTCGAACGCCTTGCCGTCGAGTCCCATCCGCTCCTGCTTGTAGAACACCGGCCCCGACGACGAGCGCTTGATGATGAAGGCGATGATCGCGAAGGGCACGGCCATGCCGGCGAGCGCGAGGCCGGAAATCGCGATGTCGATGGCGCGCTTGAGCAGGCTGTTGAAGCCGCGCAGCGGGACATCGTTCAGGCTGATGATCGGGACGCCGTCCAGGTTCTCGAGCCGCGCGCGCAGCGCGATGAACTGCAGCAGGTCGGGGACGACGTGGACGTCGACCCCTTCGCGGTTGGTCGCTTCGACCAGGCCCAGCATCTTCACGTGCTCTTCGAGCGGCAGCGCCACATACACGTGATCGATGCGTTCGCGGCGGATGATGTCGTCGGCGTCGGCCAGCATGCCCAGGAGTGGGATGCCGCGGTACCCGATGTGATCGCCGGTCGCGCGATCGTCCAGGAAGCCGACGACCTTGAACCCGAGCTCGCGATGCTCGAGGACCTTGTCGGCCACGACTCGTCCGAGGTCGCCGGCGCCGGCGATCAACACGCGTTTGAGGCCGATGCCGGCGCGCCAGCGCCGCTCCAGCGCCTCGCGCACCAGCTCGCGCGACGCATACGAGAACGCAACGTTGACGACGAGGAAGAGCAGCCAGACGAACTGCGAGACCTCGTACTGGCCGAGGTCCTTGGCCGCCTCGGACACGTAGTAGGTCTGCACGTAGAGCGTGCCGCCGATCCCGAGCACGACGGCGAGGATGCTGCCAACGAAGACGCCGAAGAAGTCGTCGACGCGCGATCGCCCGCGGCGCAGCCGATAGAGGCCCTGCACCTGGAACGCGAGCGGCACGAGCAGCCCGATGAACGGCGCGAGCCGGAGGTAGTTGGCAAAGGGCGGGTAGCCCTTGAAGACGGGCAGGCCGCTTTCGAAACGCAGCAGGTAGGCGACGAGAAAGGCCGCCATGCCGAGCAGCGCATCGGTGACAACGAAGAAGGCTACGAGCAGGCGGTTATAGCGCCGCATCATTGCTTGTCCTCCCGGCGGGCCGGACCGCAACGATGGGGGCTGTCGTTTAGGCGTTTTGCTGTTGATTCGGTCCTTGCGGCAATGAGTTCCGCCACCTGCTGCTGAAATTCGCGCTGGAAGCGGGGACGTGAGAAGGATTCCGCGTGGCGGCGGATGACAGCGGGATCGAAGCCGCGCGACACGACGTCGCGAATCGCTGCGGCAAACGCGTCCGCGGACAGTTCTTTCACGAACAAACCGGTGCTTCCGTCATTCACGCTTTCGAGCGCTCCGCCCTCCGCATATGCGATCACCGGCCGGCCGCATGCCTGCGCTTCGACCGGCACCATCCCGAAATCCTCGACGCCGGGCATCAGCACGGCCGTGCACGCCTGATACAGCGACTTGATCTCCTCATCGG
>JBKPRU010000330.1:0-13359 GCA_046734675.1 Acidobacteriota bacterium | reverse complement strand
GTCAAGGCGATCGAAGCCGCGATGGCGACCGACATCGACGCGATCGAGTGGATGTCGCCCGAGACGAAGAAGGCGGCGTTCGCGAAGCTCGGCGCCGTCGCCAACAAGATCGGCTATCCCGACCAGTGGCGCGACTACTCGTCGCTTCGCATCGCCCGCGGCGACGCCTACGGCAATTCACAGCGCGCGAACCTCTTCGGCTACCGCCGCCAGATGGCCAAGATCGGCAAGCCCGTCGACAAGACGGAATGGCTGATGACCCCGCCCACCGTCAACGCGTACTACAACCCCCTCGAGAACAACATCAATTTTCCCGCCGGCATCCTGCAGCCGCCGTTCTTCATCAAGGCGGCCGACGACGCGGTCAACTTCGGGGCCGCCGGTGCGGTCGTCGGCCACGAGCTCACCCACGGCTTCGACGACCAGGGCCGCCGCTTCGACGCGGAAGGCAACATGCGCGAATGGTGGACGCCGGCCGACGGCAAGTCCTTCGAGGAACGCGCCGCCTGCATCGACACGCAGTACAGCGGCTACACCGCGGTCGACGACGTGAAACTGAACGGCAAGCTGACGCTCGGCGAGAACGTCGCCGACAACGGCGGCCTGCGGCTGGCGTGGATGGCGCTGATGGATCAGACGAAGACGAAGCCGCTCGGCGAGGCCGACGGGTTTTCACCCGAGCAGCGATTCTTCGTCGGCTGGGCGCAGATGTGGTGCGAGAACCGGACGGAGGAGTTCGCGCGCCTGCACGCCCAGACCAACCCGCACTCGCCCGGTCGCTACCGTACGAACGGCGTCGTCTCGAACATGCCGGAGTTCCTGAAGGCCTTCAGTTGCGAGCCGTCGGCGGCGATGAAGAACGAGCCGGTCTGCCGGGTGTGGTGAGCCACAGTCTGGTGTAGGGCGGGTCTTGAGACCCGCCTCAAACGTCGGGCGGGGAGTGACAGCGTTGTCGCCGGGTCTAAAGACCCGGCCTACGTGGTGTGGCAGGCTACCGCGCGAGCACTTCCTTGAACTTCGCGTCGAAGCGGGAGTAGTCGAGCGCGCCGACAATGAGCGGGCCCTCGATGCCGTTTGGAGTCGACTTCCCGACGATGAAGGTGGGCGTGCCGGCGATGCCGATGCGCTGCGCTTCGTCCATGTCCGCCTGGATGGCGGCGTCGAACTTCGTGCTCGCGGTGCAGGCGGAGAACGCGGTCGTATCGAGCCGGAGGTCCGACGCGACCTTGCTGATGTAGGCGGGCGAGAGCAGGTTCGCGTTCTTCATCAGCGTCCAGCGCATCTCCCAGAACTTGTTCTGTTCTCCGGCGCAGCGTGCGGCGCGCGCGGCGTTGGTGGCCTGCGCGTGCAGCACGTCGAGCGGCAGGTCGCGGCTGATGTAGCGCAGCTTGCCGGTGTCGATCCAGTTGCGCTTGATGCTGTCGAAGGTCGTGGTCGCAAACTGCCGGCAGAAGGGGCACTGCAGGTCGGTGAACTCGACCATCGTCAGCGGCGCGTCGGGGCTGCCGAGCGCATAGCCGGTCAGGTTGGTGAGCTTTGCGGTCTGCGGTTCGCGGGGCGCCGGCTGCGTCAGGCGCTCGAGCAGCTGCCGGATCGCGCGCAGCTCCTTGATGATCTCCTCGTTCTGCTGCTGGACGGTCGGGGTCTGCGCCGGGCCCGGCGTCGACTGCGCGGCGGGCGCTGACGAGAACACGAGCGCGGCGATCGCGGCAAGGGCGGCGGTACGAATGACCATGGATCGCAGTATACGTGTCAATGCCAAATGCCGGATGTCACTTGTCAATGCCAAATGCCAAAACTCAGAGCCTTTGTATTCGGCATTCGGCATTGACCCGAGACCTTCGGCCTTCAGCATTGACATGAAACATGCGGCATTCGGCATTGACACCGCAGGCTCGCGGTTCAACGCCCGCGTTGCGAAGTCGCATCACTTCATGTAGATTTATCGATATGTCTCGGGTCCTCCGCCGGTCCGTGCCGCCCGCGCCGGCCGCCGCCGGGCGCGCCGCCGGCCTGTTCCGGCTGCTCGGCGACGAGGTACGGCTGCGCCTCCTGCGCGTGCTGTCGCTCGAGCAGCTGAACGTGACGGAGCTGACCGGGATTCTCGGGCTCGCGCAGTCCGGGGTGTCGCGCCACCTGGGCCTGCTCAAGGATGCCGGCCTCGTCGTCGAGTCGCGGACCGGCGGGTTCACCTACTACCGCCTCGCCCCCGGGCTGCGCGACGGGGCGAACGGCGCGAGCCACGTGTGGCCGCTCCTCGAGCACGCGTTCGCGACGGCGGCGGAGACGCCCGAGGGGCGCGCCGACGAGGCGCGCCTCGAAGAAGTACGGCGCTTGCGCAAAGAGAACTTCGAGGAGCACGGTGAGGACCGGCGGCAGATCGTGCCGGGCCGGAGCTGGGCGGCGTGGAGCCGCGCGCTCGGGCTGCTGCTCCCGGCGCTCGACGTCGCGGACCTGGGGTGCGGCGAAGGCTACCTGACGCTCGAGGCCAGCCGCTTCGCGCGCCGGGTGGTGGCGATCGATCGCTCGGCGACGGTGCTGTCGCGCGCCAAGGCGCTCGCCGAACGGCGCGGCCGCACCAACATCGTCTGGAAGCGCGGCGAGATCGAAAAGCTGCCGCTGAACGACGCCAGCGTCGACATCGCGCTGCTCTCGCAGGCGCTCCATCACGCCGAGGATCCCGGCAAGGCACTGGCCGAAGCGGTGCGCATCGTCAAGCCGGGCGGACGCGTGCTGCTGCTCGACCTGCGGCGCCACGACGAGCGGTGGGTGCGCGAGCGGCTCGGCGATCGCTGGCTGGGATTCGACGACGACGAACTGCACCGCCTGCTCGCGTCGGCCGGACTGAAAGATGTGAAGGTGGCGGTCGGGGCGCGGCGGACGCGCGATCCGTTCACCGTGCTCGTCGCGAGCGGGACGAAGGCGCCTGCGGTCCGCACTCAGAAATCAATACGACATGGCTGATACTTTTGCGCAACTTCACGATCTCCTGGCCAGGCGCATCCTCGTGCTCGACGGCGCGATGGGCACGATGGTCCAGCAATACAAGCTCACGGAGGCGGACTTCCGCGGCGATCGGTTGAAGGATCATCCGAAGGACGTGCAGGGAAACAACGACCTGCTGATCCTCACCCGTCCGGACGTGGTCAGCGAGATTCACCACCAATATCTCGCAGCCGGCGCCGACATCATCGAGACGAATACGTTCAGCAGCACGTCGATCGTCCAGTCCGACTACGCGCTCGAGTCACTCGCCTACGAGCTGAACGTCGAAGGCGCCCGGCTCGCGCGGACCGCCGTCGACGAGTGGACGGCCAGGACGCCGGATCGCCCGCGCTTCGTCGCCGGTTCGATCGGCCCGGCCAACCGCACACTCTCGATCTCGCCCGACGTGAACGATCCGGCGTTCCGCGCGACGACATTCGACGCGCTGCGCGCCGCCTACGAGGAACAGGTCCGTGGCCTCATCGACGGCGGCGCCCAGATTCTCCTGCTCGAAACCATCTTCGACACGCTGAACGCGAAGGCCGGGATCGTCGCGATCGAGAACGTCTTCGAGCAGCGCGGCATCCGGCTGCCGCTGATGATCTCGTTCACGATCACGGACAAGAGCGGCCGCACGCTGTCCGGCCAGACGCTCGATGCGTTCTACGTCTCGGTGCGCCACGCGCGGCCGTTCAGCATCGGGATCAACTGCGCGCTCGGCGCGCGCGACATGCGGCCGTACCTCGCCGAGCTCTCACGGATCGCCGAGTGCCACGTCAGCAGCTATCCCAATGCCGGCCTTCCGAACGCGTTCGGACAGTACGACGAGTCGCCCGCCGAGACCGCGGCGCTCGTCCGCGACTTCGCCGACAGCGGCTTCGTCAACATCGTCGGCGGCTGTTGCGGGACGACGCCGGATCACATCGCGGCGATTGCAAAGGGGATCGATGGGGTAGCGCCGCGGCAGATCGCCGCGCCGCCCGCCGCGGGCTTTACGCAGCTCTCCGGTCTGGAGCCGCTCGTCATCCGCCCCGACTCGAACTTCCAGATGATTGGCGAGCGCACGAACGTCACCGGCTCGGCGCGGTTTGCGCGGCTGGTCAAGACCGGCAATTGGGGCGAAGCCGCGCAGGTCGCGCTCGACCAGGTGCGCGGCGGCGCGAACCTGATCGACGTGAACATGGACGAAGGCATGCTCGACTCCGAGCGCGCCATGACCACGTTCCTCAACTACATCGCGACCGAACCGGAGATCGCCCGGCTCCCCATCGTCATCGACAGCTCGAAATGGTCGGTGCTCGAGGCCGGGTTGAAGTGCGTGCAGGGAAAAGCGGTCGTCAATTCGATCAGCCTCAAGGAAGGGGAGGAGGACTTCCTCGCGAAAGCGCGCACGGTACGGCGCTACGGCGCAGCCGTGATCGTGATGGCGTTCGACGAGACCGGCCAGGCGGACACAATCGAACGGAAGGTGGACATCTGCCGGCGCGCCTACCGGCTGCTGACCGAGAAGGCCGGGTTCGATCCGACCGACATCATCTTCGATCCCAACATCCTCGCGATCGCGACCGGCCTCGAGGAGCACAACGACTACGCCGTCAACTTCATCGAGGCGACGCGCATCATCAAGGCGGCGTGTCCGGGCGTGAAGGTGAGCGGCGGCGTCAGCAACCTCTCGTTCTCGTTCCGCGGCAACAACGCGGTCCGTGAGGCGATGCACTCTGCGTTCCTGTTCCACGCGATCAAAGCGGGCATGGACATGGGCATCGTCAACGCCGGACAGCTCGTCGTCTACGAGGACATCCCCAAGGATCTCCTCGAGCACGTCGAAGACGTGATCTTCAATCGCCGCGCGGATGCGACGGAGCGTCTGGTGCAGTTCGCGGAGACCGTGAAGGGAACGGTTGCGGACCGGCAGGAAGCGCTCGCGTGGAGGAGCGGCAGCCTCGAAGAGCGGCTCGCGCATGCGCTGGTGCACGGGACCGTCGAGTTCATCGAACAGGACGTCGAGGAAGCGCGCCAGAAGTACCCGCGTCCGCTCGAGATCATCGAAGGCCCGCTGATGGACGGCATGAAGATCGTCGGCGAACTGTTCGGCTCCGGGAAGATGTTCCTGCCGCAGGTCGTGAAGAGCGCGCGCGCGATGAAGAAAGCGGTCGCCTATCTCGAGCCCTTTATGGAAAAGGAGAAAGCCGAGCGGATCGCGATCAACCCTTCGGCGGGCGGCGCGCAGGGACGCATCGTCATGGCGACGGTCAAGGGGGACGTGCACGACATCGGCAAGAACATCGTGGGCGTCGTGCTCGGGTGCAACAACTACGCGGTGATCGACCTCGGCGTGATGGTGCCGGCGGCAAAGATCCTCGATACCGCGATCGAGCAGCAGGCGGACATGATCGGCTTGAGCGGCCTGATCACGCCGTCGCTCGACGAGATGGTCAACGTCGCGCGCGAGATGGAGCGGCGCCACCTGAAGCTGCCGCTCCTCATCGGCGGCGCGACCACCAGCCGCCAGCACACCGCGGTCAAAATCGCGCCGGAGTACACGCCGCCGGTCGTCCACGTGCTCGACGCCTCGCGCGTGGTCGACGTTGTCTCGAATCTGCTGAGCGCCGAGCGGCGGGCCGCGTTCGACCGGAGCAACCGCGAGGATCAGGAGGACATCCGCGACCGCTACAAGGCGCGCAGCGAGCGGCCGCTGCTGTCCTACGACCGGGCGCGCGCCAATCGGCTGCAGTACGACTGGGACGACCACGAGTCGGCGACCCCGTCGTTCGTCGGGCGCAAATACCTGAACGACGTGCCGCTGTCGGAGCTCGCGAAGTTCATCGACTGGACCTACTTCTTCTCGGCGTGGGAGCTGAAAGGGCGCTTCCCCGGGATCCTCGAGCACCCGCAGTACGGCGCCGCCGCGCGCGAGCTGTACGAGCACGCGCAGGCGCTGCTGGAAGAGATCATCAAGGGACGCCTGCTCCAGGCCCGCGGCGTCTACGCGTTCTGGCCGGCCGCGGCCGACGGCGACGACATCGTCGTCTACAAGGACGAGGACCGGCGCGCCGTGCTTGGCCGGCTGCCGATGCTGCGCCAGCAGGAAGCCCAGCAGGACGCACGCCCGAACCTGTCGCTGGCCGACTACATCGCACCGCGCGGCAGCGACATCCCCGATTATCTCGGCATGTTCGCGGTGACGGCCGGCCTCGGGACCGACGCGCTGGTTGCCCGCTTCGAAGCAGACCACGACGACTACCGGGCCATCATGGTGAAAGCGCTGGCCGACCGGCTCGCCGAGGCCTTCGCGACGTGGCTGCACGCGCAGGTCCGGGACGACTGGGGGCACCCCGACCCGGTGTCGCGGGCCGTCGACGATCTGTTCGGCGAGAAACACCGCGGGATCCGGCCCGCCTATGGCTATCCGGCGTGCCCGGATCACAGCGGCAAGTTCGAGCTCTTCCGCCTCCTCGACGCGGAGCGCCAGGGGATTCAGCTGACCGAGTCCGCCGCGATGATCCCTGCCGCGAGCGTCAGCGGCCTCTACTTCTCCCACCCGCTCGCGAAGTATTTCAACGTCGGCCGCGTCGGCCGCGACCAGGCGGAGGCGTATGCGGCGCGCCGGGGCGTGTCGATTGACGAGGTGGGGAAGTGGCTCTCGTCGAACCTGGCCTACGACCCGGCCGAATTCGGTGTCAAATGTTCGTAGAGCGCTTCGCATGAGGAAGACGGAAGGCCGCCGCGAAGCGGCGGCAAGCCCAAAGGGCGTCGCGCGAAGCGCGTTAGCGCTTGGGGGTGGGGCCCCAAGCGCATTGAAAAATGCCGGCACGACGGCCTGTCACACGGGGCCGCCGCGAAGCGGCGGCAAACAGCTGTAGGCCGGGTCTTTAGACCCGGCGCAGGCAATCGCCGGAAGCCTGAGGCCATCAGCCCGAAGCCGGTGCTACACTAATCGCTTCTGGTTTCCGTCTAAGGCATCGTACGCCCAACCATCAGGCGTTCGCGGCCGTCTGATATCGCGGGCCCGTACCGGGCCCGGGTACCCAAGGTGAAGGCGAAGCTTTCAATCATCGCGCTGGTCTGCGGCGGGTTGGCTGCGGCCGGCCTCTATGTCAACGCGCGTACGCCGCAAGCGCAGGGCGAGCGCGCGGCCCAGACGTACAAGGTCGCCCGCCAGGATTTCGTGCGCAGCGTCCGCTTGAGCGGGACCGTCGAAGCCGTCCAGGCGACGACCATCGCGGCGCCGCGCCTGGCCGGGCAGAACCAGAATTCCCTCATCATCACCACACTCGTCAAAGCGGGCCAGAAGGTTCGTCCCGGCGACCTGCTCGTCGAGTTCGATCGGCAGGATCAGATCCGTAACGCGCTCGACAAGCAGGCGGAGTTCAACGATCTCGAGCAGCAGATCCGGAAGCGCCGCGCGCAGGAGGCGGCCGCCCGTGCCACCGACGACAGCACCTTGAAGCAGGCCGAGAGCACGCTCCAGCGCGCGAAGCTCGAGATGCTGAAGAACGAGATGCTGCCGAAGATCCAGGCCGAGAAGAACGCGCTCGCGCTCGAAGAGGCGGACGCGCGCCTGACGCAGCTCCGTCAGACGTATGACCTGAAACGCGCGGCCGCCGAGGCGGACATCCGCGTGCTCGAGATCCGCCGCGACCGTTCCGAGACGGCGATGAAGCAGGCGGCGTCGAACGCCGACCGCATGTTGATCAAGTCGCCGATCGACGGGATTGCCGTCATCAAGATGACGTGGAAAGGGCAGGGCCCCGGCGAAATCCAGGAAGGCGACGAGGTTCGCGCCGGGATGGCCGTCGTCGACGTCGTCAATCCGGCGACGATGAGGGTGCGGGCCCGGGTCAATCAGGCCGACATCGACGACCTGCGCGTGGGGCAGTCGGTGCGCGTCGGCCTCGACGCGTATCCGGATCTCACGTTCAGCGGCCGCGTGCAGCAGATGTCACCCGTGGGGACGCCGTCGACGCTCTCTCCGAAGGTCCGTAACTTCGTGGTGATCGTCGCCATCGATGGATCCGATCCGAAGTTGATGCCCGACCTGACCGCATCGCTGGACGTCGAGCTCGCGCGGGTGAGCGGCGCGCTGGTCGTGCCGCGCGAGGCGGTCGCGTTCGAGGAGCATCAGCCGTTCGTCAAGGTCCAGCGCGGCGGAGGGTTCGAACGTCAGAACGTCTCGGTCGGTGACATGAACCTCTATCAGGTCGTCGTCACCGATGGTCTTGCGCCGGGTGTCATCGTCGCCCGCAACATCGATCGGGTGCCGGCGCGATGAGGAAGCAGATCCTGCGTCGATGGCGCGTCATCGCGATCGTGGTGGTCGCAGCGGCGCTCGGGGCCGGCGGCTTTGCGATCGCGGGGCGGGCCGCGGTCGCACCCGACGTGCCCACGACCGACGTCGCCGCCGGCGATTTCATCGACTACATGCAGCTGCGCGGCTCGATTCGTCCCGCCAAGTCGATCATTCTTTCCGCGCCGACGCAGGCCGGCGAGCTGCAGATCGTGAAGCTGGCGAAGAACGGCACCGGCGTGAACGCGGGCGACGTGCTCGTCGAGTTCGACGCCACGCAGCTCCGCCAGCGCATGCAGGAAAAGCAGTCAGAGCTGAAGCAGGCCGAAGCGGAAATCGATCAAGCGAAGGCGCAGCAGAAGATCAGCGAAGAACAGGACCAGAGCGCGGTGATGAAGGCGAAGTACGACCTCGATCGCGCCAAACTGGATCTCAACAAGCGCGATCTCGTCTCGAGGCTCGAGTTCGAACAGGCCAAGCTGACCGTCGGGGACGGGGAGCTGAAGCTGCGCGAGGCGCAGGAAAAGGCGCGCTCGAACAAGACGGCGGCCGAAGCGGATCTCGCCGCCAAGCTCCGCAAGCGCGACAAGGCGCAGTTCGATTTCGACCGCGCGAAGCACGGCCTCGACGCGCTCGTCATCAAGGCGCCGACGAGCGGCACCGTGAGCATCATGCCGAACTACCGCGCGAGCAGCATGTTCGGCGCGGAGGTGGAGTTCCGCGAAGGCGACCGCGCCTGGCCGGGGGCGAACATCGTCGAGCTGCCCGACCTCTCGTCGATCCATCTCGAGGCGCGGCTCGACGAATCCGACCGCGGCCGGTTGAAGGTTGGACAGACCGCGACGGTGAAGATCGAGGCCGTACCGGGACGCGATTTCGCCGCAAGCGTCGATCTCATTTCGGTGCTCGCCAAGGCGGACTTCACCTCCGGCTGGCCGCCGATCAAGAACTTCGACTTAGGCCTCGTGCTCAGCCAGCCCGATCCGCGCATCCGCCCGGGCATGACCGCAACGGCCCGCATCGCCACCGACCGCGTCCCCGGCTTCATGCTCGCGCCGACCGAAGCGGTGTTTCAGCGTGACGGCCGTCCCGTCGTGTACAAGCTGCGCGGCTCGCTGTTCGATGAAACGCATATCGAGGTGGCGCGCCGCGGCCGCGAGCAGGTGGCGATTGCCTCGGGCGTGCAGCAGGGCGACAAGATCGCGACGCGGCGCCCCGAGCCGGATCAGATCAGGAGAGCGCAATGACGCGGCGGCGCATGATGTGGGTAGGCGTGGCCGCCGTGATCCTTGCGGCCGGCGCCACGCTGGTGATGGCCGTTCCCGCGCTGCCGGATGGCCGCCCCGACGTGCCGACGACACGCGTGACGCGTGGACCGCTGAAGTTGACGGTCTACGCGACCGGCGAGCTGCGCGCCGGCCGGACCGCATCGCTGATGGCGCCGATGGCGGGCGGCACGCTGCGCATCGTCCAGCTATTGACCACCGGCACACCGGTCAAATCCGGCGAGGTCGTGTTCGAGATCGATCCGTCGGATCAGGAGTTCGCGCTGCAGCAGGCGAAGTCCGAGTTCGCGGAAGCGGAGCAGCAGATCATCAAGATCAAGGCCGACACCGCGGTGCAGGCTGCCGAAGATCAGGTGGCGCTCCTTACGGCGCGCTACGACGTGCGTCGCGGCGAGCTCGATACCGCGGCCAACGATCTCATTGGTGCGATCGAGGCGCAGAAGAACGTGCTGACGCTCCAGGAGGCGCGCAGCCGTCTGGCGCAGATCGAGGAGGACGTGCAGTCGCGCTCGGCCACGAACCAGGCGGCGCTGGCGGTCGTCGTCGAGCAGCGCAACAAGGCGCAGATTGCGATTCAGCGCGCGCAGACGATCATCGACAGCATGGTCGTGAAGGCGCCGTTCGACGGCATCATCGCGGTGAAGGAGAATCGTGACGCGGCCGGCAACTTCGGCTACTGGGGCATGGTGCTGCCCGAGTATCGCGCCGGCGACACCACGTTCTCCGGACGCGTGATTGCCGACGTCATCGAGTCGGGGCGGATGGAAGTCCGGGCGAAGATCAACGAGACCGACCGCGACAACCTGCAAACGGGTCAGACCGCCCGTGTCGAGTCGGATGCGCTCGCCGGCGAGCAGTTCAATGTGAAGGTCGGCGCGCTCAGCGCCGTCGCCGCCCGCGGTAATTTCTGGGAAGCCACCGCGGTCCGGCAGTTCGACGTGACCTTCCCGTTCGTCGGCACTCCGGATCCGCGACTCAAGGCCGGTTCCTCGGTGCGCCTCGTGATCGACGGCCGCGAGATTCCCGACGCCGTCCAGGTGCCGCGCCAGTCGGTGTTCGAGAAGAGCGGCAAGACGTTCGTGTATCTGAAGAACGGCGATCGCTTCGAACGCAAGGACGTGAAGGTCACCAACAGCACCGAGAGCCGCGCCGCCGTGGAGGGGCTCAACGACGGGGACGTGATTGCGCTCGTCGATCCGGAAATCGCGGCGAAGCGCTCGAAGCCGTCGTCCACGGCACCCGTTCCCGCCGGCTCGGCGCCGACGACATGAGCGGCGCTCGTACGCACCTCTGGTCCACCGACTTCCTGCCCGAGCTGATGCTCGGTCTGGAGAACCTTCGCGCGCACAAGCTGCGGTCGCTCCTCACCATGCTGGGGATGATCTTCGGCGTGGCCGCGGTCGTCGCGATGCTGTCGATCGGCGCCGGCGCTCAGCAGGAGGTCATGGCGTTCATCGAGCAGCTCGGTGTGCGCAACCTGATCGTCGAGGCGAAAGAGGCGGCGGACAACCAGGTGCTCCAGAAGGTCCGTCAGATCTCCGCCGGTCTGTCGTTCAAGGACCTGCGGGTCATCCAGGCGAACCTCGACAACATCAGCGCCGTCAGTGCGCGCAAGCGCTTCACGCCGACGAAGATGTCGCCGCGCCCGATCGGCGGCGACATGCCGGTGGTCTACGGCGTCAGCCCGGCCTACACGGCGATTGGCAATCTGCGTCTTGCCTCAGGACGCTTCTTCGACGATGCCGAAGCGGCATCGGCCGCGCCGGTTGCCGTGCTCGGCGAAGCGGCGGCCGCCGCGCTGTTCGGCGCCGACGATCCGATGGGCCGTTTCGTGAAGGTGAACGAGCAGTGGTTCCAGGTGATTGGCGTCGCCGGGCCGCAGCTCACCGTGCAGTCCGACGTCGCGGGACTGCCGGCGCAGGATCGCAACAACATCGTCTACGTGCCGCTTTACTCGTCGGTGTTCCGCCTCGAGGACGGCCAGAGCCAGCGCAAAGACGAGATCGACGGCATCTACCTGCAGATGCGCTCCAGCGGCGACATCCCGGCCGCCTCGGCACTGCTGCGCGGCGTGCTCGACGTCGCGCATCGCGGGGCGGGGGACTTTACCATCGTCTCCCCCGCCGAGCTCCTCGCGGAGCAGCGGCGCACGCAGCGGATCTTCGAGATGGTGATGGTCGCAATCGCCTCGATCTCGCTGCTCGTCGGCGGCATCGGCATCATGAACATCATGCTGGCGAGCGTGCTCGAGCGGACGCGCGAGATCGGCGTGCGCCGCGCCATCGGCGCGCGTCAGAAGGACGTCGTCCGCCAGTTCCTGATCGAGACGACGATCATCTCGCTCTCCGGTGGTGTCGCGGGCATCGTGCTCGGCGTCGCGCTGTCGCAGCTGATCGGCGTCCTCGCCGGATGGTCGACGATCGTGACGACCACGTCGATCGTGCTCGCGTTTGGCGTGTCCGTGTTCATCGGGATCGTGTTCGGGCTCTATCCGGCGGTCCGCGCCTCACGCCTCGATCCCGTCAAGGCGCTTCATTACGAGTAAGCCGCGCTCTCCGCTTCGCGTATTCGGCAGCGCCGTCGCGGTCGGTCACGATCTCGGGCGAGCCGAGCGCCACGCGCGCCGGGACACCACCAATTGCATCGATGCTGACGTTCACGTGCCACGCCTGGCGCTCGGGTCGATAGAACACGCTCATCTTCCAGCCCGCATAATCGGACAGATTGGCCGTCACCGCCGTCCAGCCGCTGCCGGGCTGCACGTCCGCCGCGGCCAGGACCTCATAGATGCGTGCGTCGCTCACGCCGACGCGCACGCGCGCCGACGCATTCGACGCGGCGGCGACGACGACGCGGAAGGTGGCGCGGCGCGGGATCGGCAGCGTCCAGGTGAGGCGGCCCGGCGCGGGCGCGAGGATCGCCGCGTGGCGCGTGCCGGCGACGAGTTGATCCGCGACCTCGAACGCGCCGGCCGGCCGCTGCTCCGCGCGATTGAATTCCCTGATGAAGTCGACGGCCGGCACGGGTGAGGAGGCCGCGGGCGCGCGGCAGGCGGAGACAGCGACCGCAAGCAGGATGCAGATGGCGTGTCGCGCGGCCGCGCTCGTTCTGGTGGCCATCTTCCTCGCGTCGATCGCGCGATTCTACCATCCAGGTACGGGGTTCACGGCCCTGATCGGCTTTCCTGAAGGGCACGAGCACGAGGCGCCAGCGCTTCGCGCGACCCCGCACTACGACTACCCGGCGTGGGCGAGCTACGACGGGCAGTTCTACGCGCAGCGCGCGTTCGATCCACTCGTGCGCGATCCCGAGGTCGATCGCGCCATGGATCTCGCGCCGTTCCGGGCGCGGCGCATCCTTTTCAGCTGGACGGCGTATGCGGCAGGCCTCGGACGTCCCGCCTGGATCCTCGAAGCCTACGCGCTGCAGAACGTCGTCGCCTGGCTGCTGCTTGCGCTGCTCCTCACGCGATGGCTGCCGCTGCGCACGCCGCGCGGCCTCGCGGTGTGGGCGGCGTGCCTCTTCTCGCACGGCCTGCTCTGGTCCGTCCGCTTCGCGCTCCTCGACGGGCCGAGCCTGCTCGTCACCGCGTTCGCCGTGAAGTTGATCGAGGACGGCCGTCCGCTCGCGTCGGCGGTCGCCGTCGGCATCAACGGACTGGGACGCGAGACCAACGTCCTCGCCGTACTCTCACAGCCGATTCCGCGCGACGTGCGCTCGTTCGCGCGCGTCGCTCTGGCGTGCGTCGTGGCGATCGTTCCGCTACTCGTGTGGGAGGACTACCTGCGATCGATCTATCGC
>JBKPRU010000329.1:0-12480 GCA_046734675.1 Acidobacteriota bacterium | reverse complement strand
TCACGAACGACCGGATGTACATCCAGCCGTGCTCGTGATGGAGCGCCGCGTACCACGGGACGACAATCGCGGCGACGATCACGGCGCCGAGCGGGATCATCATCTCGCGAATGCGTCCGAGCTCGCGGTTCACCGCGAGATAGATGGCGAAGGCCAGCCCGGGCAGGACGATAGCGACCGGACCCTTCGTCAGCACGCCGAGACCGACGGCGACATACATCAGGACGAGGAACAGCCGCCGGCGCTCTGGATACCGCTCGCTCAGCGCGAAGCACGCCAGCGTGAGCGACATGAATGCGGTGATCCAGATGTCGATGAAGATGCGCCGCGCGAACATGACGAGGCGTGGGGCGGCTGCCAATCCCGCGGCCGCGAACAGACCGGCCGTCGTGACGATTGTCCGTCGCCGGTTGTCGGTTGCCGGCCTCGGGGACGACGACGACGACGGGTCACTATCGACGGACAGCGACCCGAGAATAAATGCGCACGCGATGATGATCAGTGCGCCGAGCGCCATCGGCAGGCGTTGCGCCGTCACCGAGACGCCGAACATCTTGTAAAAGAGCGCGACGATCCAGTAGCTCAGGACCGGCTTGTTGAAGCGCGGCAGGTAGTTGAATGTCGGGTTGATGAAGTCGTGGGACTCCAGCATCTCGCGCGGCGTCTCGACGTAGAACGCTTCGTTCGCGTCCCAGATCGACTGGCCGCCGAGGTCTACGAAGTACACGATCGACGCGGCAGCGACCAGCGCGAGAAGCGCCAGGCGCGGCACCCCCCAGCGTCCACCCGACGGCGCCGCCCAGGCGGCGTCCGAGGCGGAACCCGCCGCAGCAGTGGGCGCGATCGTGGCGCCAACACGCGCGGGCTCGGCCGCGGACAAGCGGGAAGAGTCAGTGGCGGAAATGGCGGCGCCCCGTAAAGACCATGGCCAGGCCCTGTTCGTCGGCGGCGGCAATCACCTCCGCGTCGCGCACCGATCCGCCGGGCTGCACAATCGCGGTGGCACCGGCCGCCGCGATCGCGTCGAGCCCGTCGCGGAACGGGAAGAACGCGTCGGACGCGGCCACCGATCCGTCGAGTGAGATGGGTTCTTTCGCAGCTCCCGCTTTCATCACCGCCACCTTGACCGCGTCGACGCGGCTCATTTGACCCGCGCCGACCGCGAGCGTCCGATCCGCGGACGTGAAGATCACCGCGTTCGACTTCACGTGCGCGCACACCCGCCACGCAAAGCGCAGCGCCGTCCATTCGTCGGCGGTCGGTTGACGCTTCGTCACCACCTTCGGCATGTCCCCCTCAGGCCAGGGATGCTCGGCCTCGGCCACACGATCCGACGCCTGGGTCAACGTGCCGCCGAGAATCGATCGGAGGTCGAACCATGTCGCGCGGCGCATCGCATCGAAGGAGGCGGTGACGACGCGGAGGTTCTGCTTCGTTGCCAGGATGGCCTGTGCCTCCTCGTTCACCGCGGGCGCAATCACCGCCTCGATGAACGTAGAAGTGATGGCGCGCGCGGTGTCGGCATCGACCGCGCGATTCAGGCCGACGATGCCGCCGAACGCGGACAGCGGGTCCGCTTCGCGCGCGCGCACGTACGCCTCCGCCGCGCTCGCGCCGGTTGCGACGCCGCACGGGTTCGTGTGCTTGATGACGACGCCCGCCGGCTCGGTGAACTCGAGGGCGATGCGCGCGGCGGCGTCGAGGTCGAGCAGGTTCGTGTACGACAGCTCTTTTCCCTGATGCACGTGCCACGCGGCTTCCGCGGATCCCGAGCGGATCCATTCGGCCGGCTGGTGCGGGTTCTCGCCGTAGCGGAGCGTCTTCCGATCGCCTGCGGCCGCGTCGCGCACGAACTCGCCATCACGCACCGCGATCGTCTGCAGCGTCTTCGCGATCAGCGCGTCGAACTCCGCGGTGTGGGCAAACGCTTTCTTCATCAGCTCGAAGCGGAACGGCAACGACGGACCGCTGCTTCTCGACAGCTCCTCGATCACCTTCGGGTAGTCGGCCGGATCGACGACGACGAGCACGTCACGGAAGTTTTTGCCGGCGGCGCGCAGCAGCGACGGGCCGCCGATGTCGATCTGCTCCACCAGCTCGTCGAACGCGGTGTCCGGGTTGGCCGCGGCCCTCGCAAACGGATAGAGGTTCACCACCACGAGGTCCACCGGTTCAATATCCTGCGACGCGATCGCCTTGAGGTCATCCGCCCTATGCCGACGCGCCAGGATCCCTGCGTGGATTTTGGGATGGAGGGTCTTGACGCGTCCATCCATCATTTCGGGAAATCCGGTCACGTCCGACACGTTCGTGACGGGCAAATCCGCGTCGGCGAGCGTTTTGGCGGTGCCGCCCGTCGAAATGAGCTGCACCCGTCGCGAGGCCAGCCCCCGGGCAAAGTCCAGCAGACCGGTCTTGTCCGACACACTGAGTATGGCGCGCATATAGTGGGATTGTCTTGACTTAGCCGTCGCCGGCCCTTTACTATGCCATCGGCGCTGGCGGGCCAGCGTCGCAAGCCGAGGCCGCGCTCTCGCGGCCTTTTTTTATGTCTGGGGGTCGGGTCGCCACGGCAGGCGCCAGTCTCCACCCATAGCAACAGGCAGGAACAGTACGATGCGTATCACAGGCAAGGTCAAGTGGTTCAACAACGCCAAGGGTTACGGTTTCATTGAGCGCGACGGCGGGAGCGACGTGTTCGTTCACTTCTCGGCGGTCCAGGGGAACGGCTTCCGGACTCTCGAAGAAGGTCAGGCGGTCGAGTTCGAAATCGTTGACGGTCCAAAGGGCCCGCAGGCCGGCAACGTCACCAAAGCCAACTAAATAGCCGAAGGGACGGGGAGGACGTTCACTCGTCCTTCTCGCCCTTCATTCCCCGCACGGTAAAGTTCACCTTCCCATCCTTCACGGCCACCCGGAACGCGACCTCGGGATTGCCGGCCTCGCGCAGCTTCCCAACCTGATCTTTCACGAGCGCCGCGAAGCGGTGAAACGGAACCACGTCCTCGCCGTTCTGCCGCCGCGCATCCATCAATGAATCGTAGAGCGAGTGGAGCTTGTCCATCTCGCGCATCGGATCCTTGAACGCGGTCACGTTCACGAGCTGCGCGGCCGGCTCCTTCTCTTTCGGCCGTTCGATCGTCTTCGGGGCCTGATGCACGAACGGACCGGGCCGCCCTTCTTCGCGCGCGCGCAATCCGCGATCCCAGAGGTCCGCGAATTTCTGATAGCGCGTCGACAGCATCTCGAAGCGGAAGCGATCGACCGCCGCCTGCAGGTGCATGCGGCCCCAGCGCTTCATGAGCGCGTCGACGCGGCTGCGCGTTTCCCACGGCGGACGCGGCAGCCGGCCGGAGAAGAACATGTTGTACTCGGCCTCGAGCCTCTTCAGCTCGGCCTCGAGCGCCTGCAACTCTTTCTGGATGTCGGTGGGTTCCGCCATGACCGGCCGTCACGATCGCTGGGCGAGGACGCGAACGCGGATCATCGGATCAGAAACCACATCAACGGCAGCCATAGCTCGCGCGCGTACGGCACCGGGCGATCGTCGATGAGCACGTCGGTCGCGTCGTAGCGGCCGACGATCGTGAACAGGTCGCGGAGGCGCACCGCATCCTGCGGGAAGAAGCGCGCGCGATAGCGGCGGCGATCGCCGCTGCCGATCTCGCGATACTCCGCCGAGCCCCGCGCCATCTCGAGCGCGCGCGCGAAGTCGGGCGCGTCGAACGGCGCGAACTCCAGCGTCACGGAGAACGGCAGCTTCGGCGTGCCGAACAACGCTTCGCTCAGTTCCGGACTGAGCGCGGCCAACTCCTCGTCCGCCGGCTGCTCGGGCAGATCGACGTACGGCCAGAACCGTTCGACGGGTCGGTAGTCGGGCACCGGGACGGAAGGTGGCGCGTTGGGATCTGCGGACATGAAGGGCGTGGAAATAGCGATGGTATCCTGAACGATGGAGATCGGCAAGATTGACGCCGATTTGTTCGGGCCGACAACCGACAACCCGCAACCGATGTCCGACCTGCGCGTCATCCCCTCCATCGAGCAGCTCCGCCAGCGCGACTCCATGCGCGCACTCGAGACGCGCTACGGCCGCGCCGCGCTGGTCGACGCGCTGCGCGCCGAAACCGCGTCGCTCCGCGATCAACTCGGCTCGGGGGCGGTGGCCGCGGTCACGGTGACGGAGGCGATCGAGACGATCGAACGCGGCGCCGAGGCACGGCTGCGCGCGGCGATGCGGCCGTCGCTCGTCGGCGTGGTCAACGCGACCGGCGTGATCGTCCACACGAATCTCGGACGCGCGCCGCTCTCCTCGTCGGCCGCCGAGCGCGTTGCCGCGATTGCCGCCGGCTACACCAACCTCGAATACGACCTCGCGCGCGGCGCGCGCGGACGCCGTGACGCGCACGCGACGCACCTGGTCGCGCGTCTCACCGGCGCCGAATCGGCTGTCATCGTCAACAACAACGCGGCCGCGACCATGCTGGTGCTGGCCGCGCTCGCCGCCGGACGCGAGGTGATCATCTCGCGAGGAGAGCTGGTCGAGATCGGCGGGGGCTTCCGCGTCCCCGACGTGATGGCGCAGTCCGGCGCGGTGCTGCGCGAGGTCGGCACGACGAACCGCACCCGCATCGCCGACTACGCCGCCGCGATCGGCGATCGCACGGCGCTCCTCCTGCGCGTGCATCCGTCGAACTTCCGCATCGAAGGGTTCACCGAACGGCCGTCGCTCGCCGACCTCGTGTCACTCGGACGACGCTTCAAGGTGCCCGTCGCCGAGGATCTCGGGAGCGGCTGGCTTGGGTGGCCGGATCGCGAGGCACTGCCCGCCGCGCTCCGTGACGAGCCGATCGTGTCGGAGAGTATCGAAGCCGGCGCAGACGTCGTTTGCTTCAGCGGCGACAAGCTGCTCGGCGGTCCGCAGGCGGGGATCGTCGCGGGGCGCGCCGCGCCGATCGCCACGATCGCGCGGCATCCGCTGATGCGCGCGCTGCGCGTCGACAAGCTCACCTACGCCGCGCTCGAAGCCACGCTCGAGGCACACGCGATCGGCCGCAACGGCGACGTGCCGGTCATGCGCATGCTGCAGTTGACCGCGGCGGAGATCGGCGCGCGTGCCGACGCGCTCGCCGCGGCGCTTCGCGCCAACGGCTGGCGCGCGCGCGTCGTCGACGGGGTGTCGACGATCGGCGGCGGCAGCGCCCCCGGCGCGGAGTTGCCGACGCGCCTCGTCGAGCTCGCGTGCGACGGCGCGTCGCCTGACGAGATCGAATCGCGCCTGCGCGCGTCCGACCCACCGGTCATTGCGCGCATCGAGCACGATCGCGTCCTCCTCGACCTGCGCACGGTGTTGCCCGAGCAGGATGCGGTGCTGGCTGCGCTGAGATGACCGCGTCTCGTGTCTGCCGGGTCTAAAGACCCGGCCTACGTGGGGCGGCTGGGACGCCCTACGTTGAACGGTAGTACACGACAGGTGTAAGCCGGGTCTTTAGACCCGGCGACGAACAACGACGCAGCGCGTGAGCGCCGCCTCGTTCCGTGACCCGCGTGACAGGCCGTCCTCCGTCATCCCTCCTCCGTCATCCGCGACTCGGCACGATCAGACTGCAGCACGTCAGCGCTCCTTCGGCTTTCGCGAGCTCGGTCGCGTCGACGCCGTCGGTCGCGATTCCACGCCCTTCCAGGCGCTCGCGCGTGCGCGCAAACGCGCTCGCACAGAGGGTCACGTCGCCAATCCGCAGCACGTTGGCGGCCATCGGCTCCGACGGATCGACGGCGACCGTGTGGAACCCGTCGAAGACCGTCGTGTCGATCCACGCGGGATTGACGAGGAGCGTGTCGGGCGCCGCGAGGGTGACGGCGGACTTCAGGTGCAGGCAATTGGCCACGGGGATGGGCGTGACCGTGTAGCCGTACGGCTTCAGGGCTGCGGCGAGCTGGCGCGCGGCCGCGTCGTTGGTGCGTCCCGACATCCCGACGTAGACCCGGGTTCCCGCGACGAGCACGTCGCCGCCGTCCAGCGTCCCGGGCGGCTCGATGCGAACGATCTCGCGCCAAGGCTCGAGCGCGGCCGCAGCTGACGCGATCTCGGCGCGCCGCGATTCGGCGCCGGTGCGCGCGATCACTGCCACCTCGTCGAAGATCACCGCCGTGTCTTCGACGAACACGGAGTCGGGCTGGTCCGGCAGCTCGGGCAGCCGCTCGACGCGGCAGCCGAGCCGTTCGAGCGCCTGTTCGTAGGCGTGATGCTGCGCCTGCGCGCGCGCCAGGTCGATCGGCTCACGCGTGAGATGCGTCAGCTCGCATCGCCCAATGGACGAGGGCACCTGGCGCGTCAACGCCACCGCCCGCGGCATAGAATGTCCCATCGTCGATACGGCCCGTGCTTCCTCGCGCGTCCGCGGATCGGCCGTGCCCGACTGGCTCACGGCCGCGCTCGTCGCGCTCTGCCTGTTCGGTCTCTACAATGCCAACGGCCGCGAGATCGGCAGCATCGATTCCCAGCCGACCAAATATACCGCCAGCGAACTGCTGCGGCGCGGCACCCTCTCATTGAATCACGTGGTCGGCCAGCGCCCCGCTCTCGCGTCGCGGCCGACGTTCATCCGCGACGGCAATGGCCGCTTCTGGTCGGCGTATCCACCGATCCCGGCGATCGTTGCCGCGGCGATCGCGTGGCCGCTCGTCAGAGGCGGAATGATCGATCTCGACGACCCGGCCTCGCCCGAACTGATTGCGACCATCGCGTCGTCATCGATCACCGCGTTTGCGGTGTCGATGCTGTTCCTGACCGCGCGTCGTGTCGTGCCGCGTTCGTCAGCGTTGCTGGTCGCAGCAGCCGTGGGCATCGGCACCGGGCTCTGGCCCACCGCAAGCCGCACGCTCTGGCAGCATGAGTGCGCGATCGCGGGATTGAGTGTCGCCGTATTCGCGCTCACCGGCCCGACACTCGCCCGACGCGCCGCAGCGGCGGCGGGTCTCGGCCTCGCGCTTGCGATCACCAGCCGCGTGCAGCTCGCGCCTGCGGTGTGCGTCTTATTGATGGCCATCTACGCGCGAGCCGGATTGATGCGGGCCGCGATCGCGGCCGCGCCCGTCATCGTCGGAAGCGCGATGCTGGCGCTGTTCAACGTCTCCGTGTTTGGCCACGTGCTCGGCGGTCTCGCGGAGCTCGAGACGATGCACCCGATGCTGCACGCGCGCGACGCCTCGTTCGCCGCGGACCTTGCGGGCTTCGCCGGGCTCTTGCTGTCCCCGAGCCGCGGCCTCCTTATCTATAGTCCGATCGTCGCGGTCGCCGCGCTCGGATGGTCCGCCGCCGACGCGTCGTGGCGATCCGTCTGCCGGTGGTGCGCCGCCGCCGCCGCTTGCGAGTTCGTGCTCTACGGGTCGTATTCGGTCTGGTGGGGCGGCCACACGTATGGGCCGCGCTACATGCTGGACGTGCTGCCGCTGCTCGTCCCGATGGCGGTCGAAGGGGTACGGCGCATCCGCTGGCCGAGCATCGGGGGCTCGCTGGCGGTCGCGGCGCTCGCGTGGTCGATCGGCGTGTCGGCGCTCGGTGCGTTCGTCTATCCGAATGAGCAGTGGAACATCGACCCGGTCGACGTCGACCGCGCGCACACGCGGCTCTGGCAGTGGGACGACAGCCAGATCGCGCGGGCGTGGCGCACCCGCCCCAGCCCGCGCAACTTCATCCTGTTCGATGCGCTTGCGTCGCACCGGCACCGCGATGCGCCGATCAGCGTGCGGTCACGTCCACCGTCCGCGCCGCCGACACGGTGAACGCTCCCGTCGCGGTGCTCCGCGCAAATGCGACGAGCGTGTAGCGGCCGGGCGGAATCGTATCGACCGTGATCGCGAACCCACTGTCGCGATACGCGCTCCCGTAGATTGCCGCCACGTCGAGACGCGCCGCGCCGTAAGCCGCCGCGCCGACGAAGATCGGCGCCGCTCCTGCGGCGGTTGGATACGCCCACACGTGCACCACGTCGATCCCGGTTCCGGTGGCGGCGCTGTCGTCGAACGCCCAACCCACGACGCGCGTGCCCTGCGCCATCGTCGACGGCGCATCCAGCGCGATCCGCGCGCCGTTTACGAACGTCACTTTCGTCTGCGCCACTTCCGCCACCGTGCCGGTCGCGGTGCGCGCCTTGGCGACGATGGTGTAGCGGCCCGGCGCCTGCGCGCGTACGGTGAAGCGGAACCCTGACCCGGCGCTGCCGTAATCTGCCGCACCGAGCAGCACCGGCTGGCCCCCGTCCGGCTGTGCGTAGATGTCGACGCCGGTCACCGCGCCGCCGCTGCCGCTGTTCGACGCCCAGCCGTCGATGACGAACGGCTGCCGCGCCGCGCTCGTGTCCGGCGCGAGTGTGAACGCGCCCGTGATAGTGCTCGGGACGTCGACGTCGACGTATTGCACGATATCGAAACCCTGCGCGCCCGCGCGCCGCGCGAACACGACGAGGCGGTAGCGGTTCGGGTCGAGCGCCGGCAGCGTCAGGGCGAAACCGCTGTTGACGAACCGGGCACCGAAGTACGCGGCCACGTCCGGCCGCGCCAGGCCGTACGTCGCGGCGCCGACGAAGATCGGCGGCGTGCTGGATCCGGGGTTCGGATACGCCCAAACATGAACCGCATCGATGCCGGGTCCTTCATCGTTGGCGGCGTCGAGCACCCAGCCGGCAACCACGCCGGGCTGCGCGAGACGGCCCGGCTTCGGTAAATCGATGACCATGTGCGGCTCGGACGTCACGGTCACGTTGACGGCGCGCGCGATGTTGAACGAATGCGTCACCGTGCTGTGCCCGAACGCGACGATCATGTAACGGCCGGCCGCGAGCCCCTGCACGTGCAATCCGAATCCGGATCGCAGCGCCTGTTCGCCGATCAAGGCCTCCACGTCCGGCCGAGCGATGCCGTAGGTCGCCGTGCCGAGGAAGATTGGCGCGGTGCCGGAGCCGCCATTCGGATACGCCCACACGTCGACGATGTCGATGCCCGACGTGCCATCGACCGCGGCGCGGTCCGCCGCCCACCCCGCAACCCAGAACGTCTGACCGACGCGTGCGTCCTGCGCCGGCCGGTCGATCACCAGGACCGGATCGCCGGGACCACCTGGCTGCGCACCGGTCTGCGTGACCACGACGCTCGTGCCCGCAACCGTGATCGTGCCGACGCGGGTCGTGCCGGTCGCATTCGGCGCAGCGCGCAGCACTACCTCCGACACCCCGTTGCCGCTCGCGCCGCTCACGAACGTGAGCCACGGCACGTTCGAGGATGCCGAGTAGGTGCAGCGCGTGGTCGCGCCAACGTTGAAGCGCAAGCGCGCTCCGGGCGGCGGCGCCGTCAGCGTGCGCGGTGAGACGCTGAAAGTGCAGCCGTCGTAGTCGGCCGGCACAATCGGCAGTGCGAACACGTTCGTGCCGCCGGACCACCCGCCGCGATCCGTCGGGTTCCAGTAGACGGACCGTTCCACGATCACCGGCACGCCGTTGATCGATTCGACGATGACCCAGAAGCTCTCGTCGGTGAGCGCCGGCGCGACCTTCTCGACATTCACGGTGTCGCGCGTCAGCGGTGCAATGACGCGGGTCGTCACGATATCGGCGCCGCTGTCGCGCTTGATGGTCAAGCGCAGCGACGCGGTCCGATCGCTCGGATTTGCGATGAGCACGAAGGTGGAGAACGCCTGCGGGCCACCGACCCGCGCGTCGCCGGTCGACCATCGCGTCGACGGCTCCAGCACGCCGTGGCTGCTGTGCGATTCCATGAACGCGCTGCCGCGATCCCAGAACATCGTGCGCTCGGCGACCACTGGCACGTCGGAGGTGACCTCCATCCAGTAATGCTGGCCGTCCAATCGCGGCTCCGCCGCCAGCGTATCGACGGTCAGTCGCGCGCGCCCGGCGACGAGGTGCGTGGTGGCGAAGTGGCGGCCGTCCATCGTGTGATACGCGATGCGCACGTTCGCCGGGCTGCTGTTTGGATTCAGCAGCAGCACGTAGGTCAGGAAGACCTTCCAGTCGGATCCTTCCGCGAAGTACCAGCGCGTCGATGGATACGGCACGCCCGCGGCGGTGCTGCCGCCGGACCGGCCGCCCGGTCCCGTGAAGTACATCGTGCGCTCGGCCGCAATCGGCAGCGAGGCGTCGACAATCATGCCGAACTCGCGTCCGCTCAACTCCGGCACGGCTCCGAGTGCGATGGTCCGCCGCGACGTGGGACCGACGCTGAACGTGCGCGTCACAGGCGCGCCGGCGCGCAGCAGGAACGTGACCGTTACGTCGACCGCCTGATCGTTCGAGTTTGCGAGCAGGAGGTTCGTCTGCTGACCGCCCTGCGCTCCGTCCGCGAAGTACCAGCGGAGGTTCGTCGACTCGAGCGCGGTCTCGGCAGAACCCGCGTAGGCGCTGCGATCCCACAGCATCGTCCGTTCGACGAGCAGCGGCAGATGGTCCTCGGACCGAACGAACGTCGACACTTCGCCGCCGCCCGCGGCGGGAATGTCGCTCAGGCGCAGCGAGTGCCGCGAGTGCGGCGCGAGGTCGTAGGTCTCGTTCAGCAGCGTGCCGTCAGGCCGCAGGAAGCTCAGATTGATCGGCGCGTGCACGTCGTGGGGGTTCGTGATCCGCACGTCGGTGATCGCGCCGATCGCCGCGCTGCCGTCGGTGAGGTAGTAGTCCCACCGCGGCCGCACCCGCGCGACGAACGAGGTGCTTGCCGCCAGGGCTCCGTCGCTCACCGTGACCGTCACGGTCGACGCGCCGATGCGCACGGGCACGGTCCCCAGCGTCATCGTTCGGACGGCGCCGGTACCGCTCACCGTGATTGCGGTGGCGGGCAGCAGCGCACCGTCCGACGAAACCCACGTCACCTGCAGCAGCGACGGCGGCGTGTCGGCGTCGCCGATCGTGAAGGTGACCTGCGGGAGCAGGTTGCCTTCCACGACCGACACGTCGGCTATGGGCGTGATCGTGGGCGGTGTGTTGACCGGGCTCGCGACCGTCACCTGGAACGTGCGGGTCGTCGTCGCGTTCGTGCTGCCCCCGTCGTTCACCGTGACGGTGATAACCGCGGTGCCGGCCGAGGCCGGCGTAAACGACACTGTGCCGGTCGCTCCCGGGCTCGTGTAGACGATCGCCGGATTCGGAACGACCGCGGTGTTGGACGAGGCCGCCGTCACTGTCAGCGCCTGTACTTCGTTGGGGGCGCCGGTGGCGATGCCGGTGAGCGACACCGCCTGCGCGACGCCGATGATGCCCGAACGATCCGCAATCGCGTCGAGCGTCGGTGGGTCGTTCACCGGCACGACCGTCACCTGCAGCGTCCTGGACGTCGGACGCGCAGCCGGGCCGCCGACCGGCGTCACCGTCACCGTGACCGTCGTCGATCCGAACGCGTTTGCGGCCGGCGAGAACGACAGCGATGCCGTGGACGATGGGTCGGCGTAGGCAACGGAGAGCGCGACGAACAACGACGGATCGGCCGCCTGCACGGCGATGGACACGGCGCCGCCGCCGGTCGCCGGCGCAATGCCGGTCAGCGTCTGCGTCGTTGTGCCCGAATCCTCGTCGACGGCCACGTCGGCGGGCTGGTCGATCGCCGGGCGCGGCAGCGCCGCAATCGAAATGTCGCGCGCGGCCGCCGCCGAATCGAGCGCGCCGTCGTTGACGACGACGGTGATGGTGCGGGTCGCGGCCGCCGGGTTCGTCGCGGAGCTCGCGTAGGTGACGCTCCGGAGCGCGGCCTGGTACTGCGCGACCGTGGCGCTTCCCGTCAGCGCCAGCACTCCGGTCGCCGCATCGAACACGCCCGCGATGCCGCTCTGGTTGGTGAACGCGAGCGCGTCTTCCGCGGCGACGAATCCACCGATCGTCACCGTGGCGCTTGCGAGGCTCGGGCTGTCCGGGTCGCCAACCGTCAGGCCCGGATCGATCGCGACGGGGCCGTCCCCTTCCGCGTAGGCGAGCGCCGGGCCGGTCATGGTGACGACCGGCGGGTCGTTCGCCGGCGTAACGGTCACGGTCACGGTGGCCGTTGACGCGCCGCCGTTGCCGTCGCCGATCGTGTAGGTGAAGGTGTCGGTGCCGGTGAAGTTCGGAGCCGGCGCGTAGGTCACGTCGCTGCCGCCGCCGGTAATCGTGACCACGCCGCCGCTCGCGCCTTGGGTGACGCTCGTGATCGTGAGCGTCTCACCGGCGTCGGGCGACGAGCTGTCGTTGGCCAGCACGTTGATCGCCGTCGCCGTGCTGTCCTCAGCCACCGTGGCCGCATCGCCCGTCGCGGTCGGGTTGTCGTTCACCGACGTGACCGTCATCGTCACGGTCGCGGTCGCGCTGCCGCCGTTGCCGTCGCCGATCGTGTAGGTGAACGTCTCCGTGCCGGTAAAGTTTGCCGCCGGCACGTAGGTCAGGCCCGTACCGCCGCCGGTAATCGTGACCACGCCGCCGCTCGCGCCCTGGGTGACGCTCGCGATCG
>JBKPRU010000328.1:0-12732 GCA_046734675.1 Acidobacteriota bacterium | reverse complement strand
CTCGAGGAACCCCGGCATGAAGAACTCTTTGGTGAGGGTCGTGAGCTTCACGCGTCCCGTCTCTCCATACTCGACGAGGCGATCGGGGTTGTCGAAGTCGACGACCTCGATGACGGCGCGCGGCTGCGGCGCGTAGTAGGCGATCTTGTACTGATTGTGCGGCCCGCTCGGTGCGCTCGCGGCAAGCCCCATCAGCGTGTTGCCGTAAGTGGGCGTCATGTAGGCGCCGTCGAGCAGTTCTTCGTGCGCGAAGCGGTTCCACTGCGGCGTGAACTCGGTCCCGCCCGAGAAGATGCCGGTGATGCCGGCCTGGCGAATCGTCGTCCCCATCGACTCGAGACGCAGGGCGAGCGCTTCGAGCAGCTTGGGCGTCGTGAACATGCAGCGGACGTCGTGGCCGGCCTGCAGGATCGTCACGGCCTGATCGATGACGTGATCCTTGTACGCCTGCAGGTGCTCGCTCCAACCTTTCTTAATCAGCTTGATCACCCAGCGCGGATCGAGATCGACGCAGAAGCAGATGCCGCCGCGATACTGGGCGAGATGTTCGACGGCGAGTCTGAGACGGCGCGGCCCTGACGGCCCGAGCATCAGCCAGTTCGAGCCCTTCGGGAAGAATTCGTCGGGGAGCGTCTCGCTGAAATGCTCGTAATCGATGCGGAAGTCCTCGAACGCGACGCGCGTCTTGGGAATGCCGGTCGTGCCGCCGGTCTCGAACACGTAGGTCGGCTTGCCCGCGAGGCCTTTCGGAATCCACCGCTGCACCGGGCCGCCACGCAGCCACTCGTCCTGGAACTCGCCGAACTTCTTCAAGTCGGCAAACGAGGTGACTTCGCGGCGCGGATCCCAGCCGGCCTTCTGCGCGAACTCGAGCCAGAAGGGCGACCCGGTCGCCGCATCGAAGTGCCAGTCGACGAGCTCGCGCACCCACGTGTCGAGCGCCTCGCGCGCGACGGCGGGCGATGGGGCGAACGGTGGTGCCGATCGAGCAGCCGGCCCTGTTGGCGAGAGCGACATGGCATCGTAGTATAGCGTCCTTGCCAGCCGCGCTCCTGACGCTCGTCGTCTACCTGCTGCACCAGGATTTCTGGTTCTGGCGGAGCGCGAGGCCGCTCGTGTTCGGGTTCCTGCCGATCGGTCTCTTCTATCACGCCGTCTACACCCTCGGCGTTTCGCTGCTGCTCTGGATCATCGTGCGACGGCATTGGCCCTCGCACCTCGAAGGATCAGGGTCCGGCCGCTCCGAATGATTCCCGCTATCGTCGTTCTCACGTACCTGGCCGTGGTGCTCGGCATCGGCCTGTTCGCCGGACGCGCGCCCGAGCGCCGCCGCGACGCCGAGGACTACTTCCTCGCGGGACGATCGATCGGTCCGGTGGTGTTCCTGCTGTCGTTGTTCGGGACGAACATGACGGCCTTTTCGATCCTCGGCGCGTCCGGTCATGCCTTCGCAAACGGGATCGTCACCTACGGCCTGATGGCCTCGTCATCGGCGTTGATCATTCCGCTCAGCATCTTTCTCGTCGGCACGCGGCTGTGGGCGCTCGGCAAGCGCCACGGGTTCATGACGCCCGTGCAGATGTTTCGCGATCGCTGGGAGTGCGGCCACATCGGCACGGTCATCTTCGCGGTGCAGGCCGTCCTGCTCGTCCCCTACATCGTCATTGCCGTGATGGGCGGCGGCACGACGCTGCGCGCGGTGAGCGGCGGCCTGGTCCCGTACTGGCTCGGCGGCGCGGTCGTGTCGCTCGTGGTCATGGGCTACGTGTTCTTCGGCGGCATGCGTGGCACGGCGTGGGTGAACACGTTTCAGACGATCCTGTTTCTCTCGTTCGGCGCGATTGCCGTCGCGGTGATCGCGTCAGGGATGGGCGGGTTCAGCCGCGCGATCGAGGACATGCTCGCGTCGCCATCGGCGCCGCTGCTGACACGCGAGCGCATCTCGCCGCTCTATTTCTTCAGCTACACATTCATTCCGCTCTCGTCGATCGCGTTCCCGCACATCGGCATCTTCTGCCTGACGGCGCGCCGTCTCGGCCAGTTCCGGCGGACGGTGATCCTGTATCCGGTCTGCATGCTCGCGATCTGGCTCCCGTCGGTCTTTCTCGGGCTGGTCGCGAATCGCGCCACCGACGTGCCGTCGATCCAGGCAAAGCTCGAGGCGCGCGCCACGCTCGCGACCAGCGGTCCGTCGCTGGCCGCGGAGCAGCGCACGAGCCTGCGCGCCGCCGCCAGCGGCGACGACGTGATCCTGCGTCTCGTCGATGCCTACGCGCCGCTCTGGCTCGCGTCGCTGCTTGGCGCCGCGGTCATGGCGGCGGTGATGGCGAGCGACTCGCAGATCCTCGCGCTGTCGACGATGTTCACGGAAGATGTGTTTGCGTTCTACGGAGGGCAGTCGCGGTTCGGGCCGGCGGTGCAGGTGCACACCGGACGCATCTTCGTCGTCGCACTGACCATCGTCGCGTACGGGATCGCGTTGACGGCCCCGCAGTCGATCTTCGACATCGCCAGCCAGTACGCGTTTGCGGGATACTCGGCGCTCGCGCCGCTGCTCGTCGCGGCGCTGTTCTGGAAGCGCAGCACGAAGTGGGGCGCGCTGGCGGTCGCGCTCTGGACGGCGGCCGCCGTCGCGGCGATTGCGGTGCTCCAGTCGATCGTGCCGGCGCCACCGCCGGCGAGCGTCGTCAGGGTGGTGGCGATCGGCGATGTGGACGTGATCGCGCGGACGGCCGCGGGCACGACGGTGCTGGGCCTGCTGCCGGTGGTGCCGATGACATTGATCTCCGCGTTTCTGATGTTCGTCGTGTCGCGCGCAACGGCTCGATCGCTTCCCGCCGCGGCGACGCTCGCGAGATACGAGGTATAGCAATGGTGACGGTTCCCTCGCAGGGTGCTGCGGCGCGGATCGAGCGGCTCACGTGGTTGATTGCGGCGATTGCCGCGATCGGATTCGCGTTCGATTCGTACGAGCTGCTGATGCTGCCGCTGATCGTGCGGCCCGCGCTCGTCGAGCTCCTGGGCGTGCCGGCGACGCACCCGTCGATCAACCAGTGGGTCGGCTACCTCTTTTATGTTCCCGCCGTCGCCGGCGGCATCTTCGGACTTTTGGGCGGCTATCTCACCGATCTGTTCGGACGCCGCCGCGTTCTCGTGTGGAGCATTCTGCTCTACGCGTTCTCCGCCTTCGCGGCCGGCTACGCGACGTCCGTGCAGTGGCTGCTGTTCTGGCGGTGCTGCACGTTCGTCGGCGTGTGCGTCGAGTTCGTGGCCGCGGTCGCGTGGCTCTCGGAGCTCTTCCCGGATCCGAAACGGCGCGAGGCGCTCGTCGGCTATACGCAGGCCTTCGGTTCGCTCGGCGGCTTGATGGTGACGGCCGGCTACTATCTCGCGGTCACGTATGGGCACCACCTGCCCGAGGTCCGCGGCGCTCACGAGGCGTGGCGCTATACGCTGATGTCCGGGGTCGTCCCCGCGATTCCGCTCATCCTCATCCGCCCGTTCCTGCCGGAATCACCGGCGTGGCAGGAGAAGAAGAAAGCGGGCACGTTGAGACGTCCGAGCTTCGCTGAGCTGTTCCAGCCGCAGTTCCGACGCACGACGATCGTCACCACGATCATGATGGCATGCGCGTATGCGGCGGCGTTCGGCGCGATTCAACAGGTGCCGCGCATCGTGCCCGGCCTCGCCGAGGTGCGCACGCTGCCGCGGCCCGCGCAGGAGCAGACCGTGAGCGCCGTCCAGTCGTTCCAGGAATTCGGCGGGCTCGCCGGCCGGATCGTGCTCGCATATCTCGCCGTCCGCATCGTCTCGCGCCGCCGCTTGCTGCACACGTTCCAGCTGCCCGGTCTCGTCGCGCTCCCGTTCGTGTTCCTGTTCGCCGCGACCAGCAGTCTCGATGCGCTGAAGTGGGGCATCGGTCTGGTCGGCTTCATGACGATCGCGCAGTTCAGTTTCTGGGGGAACTACCTGCCGCGCGTCTATCCGACGTTCCTGCGGGGGACTGGAGAGAGCTTCGCGGCCAATGTCGGCGGCCGCATGATCGGCACGTCGGCGGCGCTCCTCACCACCAATCTCGTCGCGTCGATGCCGGGCGCGACACCACCGATCAGGCTCGCGTACGCCGCCGCGCTCGTCGGCACCACGGTCTACGTCATCGGGTTCCTTGCGAGCTTCTGGCTGCCGGAGCCGAAGCGTGAAGAGTTGCCGGAGTAGCTGACAGCTGACAGCTACAACGCGCGCTCATATAACGCGCGCGCGCCGGTCTCATCAAACGGGCGCGGGTTGAACGTGCCGGTCCACTGCTGCGCGGCGTCACGGGCGAGCGAGGGGATGTCGCCCGCGTCGACACCCGCGTCGCGGAGCGTGCGCGGCAGGCTGCCGGCGCGGGCGAGCGCGTCGAGGTGAGCGGCGAGCTCACAGCCCGGATCGTCGGCGACCTCGCGTCCGGCAATCCGCAGCAGCTCCGAGTAGCGCGCGCCTGTCTCCGCGTCCTCGCCATTCCACCGGACGACGTGCGGGAGCATGATGGCGATGGCGACGCCGTGCGTCGTGCCGTAGCGCGCGGTGAGCGGGTTGGCGCACGCGTGCGTGGCGCCGAGCATCGAGGCTTCGATCGCGGCGCCGGCGAAGTGCGCCCCGAGCAGCATCGCGCCCCGCGCGTCGATATCACGCGGGCATTCGAGCACGCGCACGTAGTGCCGCTCGAGCAGTCGCCAGGCTTCGCGCGCGAAGAGATCGGATAGTGGCGTGCGGCGCGCGGTCACGTATGACTCGACTGCGTGCGACAGCGCGTCGTAACCGGCGACCGCCGCGACCGCGTGCGGCTGCGACACCGTCAGCGCCGGGTCCAGGATCGCGACGCGGAAGGCCGCCTTGGGATCCCCGCACGCCATCTTCACGTGCGTCTCGGCGTCCGAGATCACCGCATACGACTGCGCGTCGCTGCCCGTGCCGGCCGTCATGGGCACGCCTATCGACGGCAGCATCGGCTTCGCGGCCTTGCCGTGGCCGCGGTAGTCGCGCATGGAGCCGCCGTTGGTGAGGACGAAGTTGATCCCTTTCGCACAGTCGAGCGAGCTTCCGCCGCCGAACGCGAGGATCGAATCAATCCCGGAGGTCGCCGCGTACGCGCGCCCCGCCTCGATCATGCGCGTGTCGGGATTCGCGTCGAAGTCATGAAAGAAGCTCGGCGTGATGCCGGCGGCTGAGAGCAGATTGGCCACGCGCCGAACCTGTCCGGTCGCGACGATCCCGGGGTCCGCCACCACGAGCGTCCGCGTGAAGCCGAGCTCGCGGCCGAGTGCGCCGACTTGTCTGATCGCATCTTCGCCAAACACGATGCGGGTCCGGAGCGTAAAGTCGAAAGCCGTCACGGCCCAATGGTAAACGCTTGCCGTCTCGCAACCGTAAGCGAACATGACAGAAGGCCGCCGCGACGCGGCGGCAAGCCCGAAGGGCGTCGCGCGAAGCGCGTGAGCGCGTGAGAGCCTTCAGCCCCGCGGAGCGCGGATGCGCGCAGCGGCAGGCGACGGGGGTGGGGCCCCGGCGCCCTTACGAGAAATGGGGCCCCACCCGCATTAAGAAACGCTGACGAGTTGGTGGGTGAGGCCTCCATGTTGATACGAGTGCTGGGCGCGGTGATTGCGACGGCGGTGACGCTAGCAGGCTCGGCCCGCGACCCGGCCGCGGAGAAATTCTGGGCGCAGTGGCCCGGGCCGTATGCGACGGGCGTGTCGAAGAGCGCCAACCCGCCCGTCGAGTGGAGCGAGAGCAAGAACATCAAGTGGAAGGTCGAGGTTCCCGGCCGCGGATCGGCGTCACCCGTGGTGTGGGGCGATCGCGTGTTCGTCCTGACCGCGATTCCGGGCGGAGCGACCGGTGATGCGTCGCACCAGGCGCTCGGCGGCGTGCGGCCGCGCGGCCCGCATCGCTTTGTCGTGATGGCGCTCGACCGAAACACCGGCAAGGTGATCTGGGAGCGCACCGCCCGCGAGGCGCCGCCGCACGAAGCGACGCACCAGGACAACGGCACGTGGGCGTCGACTGCAGCGGCTCGACGGAGTGCCGAACGTCTTTGCGTCACCCATCGGCGCGCAGGGTCGCGTCTACATTCCCGGCCGCGACGGCACGACCGTCGTCATCAAGCACGGCCCGGCCTACGAGGTGCTCGCCAAGAACACGCTGGACGACGGGTTCGACGCGTCGCCCGCGCTCGTCGACGCCGCCATCTACCTGCGCGGGTACAAGTACCTCTCCGCGATCGCGTCGCAGTGATTCGGTTCTCGTCACCTTCGACAGGACGCCCTCGAGCAGCGGCGTCAGGATCGGCAGCTGGCGCGCGCGGATGACGAGGTTCCACGCGCGCTCGAATTTCTTCCAGCCGGCCGCGTAGAAGAAGTGCTTGGCCTGGTGCTTGATGGTGCCGTGTGACAGCGACGCACGCGTGATCGAGGACCACCGGTAGAACTCGCGATACGCCCAGTCGTAGCCGTCCTTCAACTCGCGCGGGCTCATGCCCACGGGACGATAGACGACGTGACGGGTGTCATAGAGGTCCCAGTCGCGCGTGGTGATGCGTCCCTCGCGCTCCATCCGGGCGTGCAGCCCGGTGCCCGGATACGGCGTCTGAATGTGGAACGTAGCGGTCGTGATCCCCTGCTCGATCGCCCACTCCACGGTCCGCGCGAACACGTCCGGCCCGTCATCGTCCATGCCGAAGACGAAGCTGCCGTTGATCATGATCCCGAGATCGTGCAGCCGCCGCGTGACGGCGGAGTAGTCGCGATTGAGGTTCTGCCGCTTGCCGCTGCGGCGCAGGTTGCCCGGCGTCAGCGTCTCGAAGCCCACGAACAGGCTGCGCAGCCCCGCGTCCGCGGCGCGCTCGATCAGGTCGCCGCGCAGGATGGAATCGACGGTCGCGGCGCCTTGAAACAGCCGTCCCATGCCGCGCATGCCGTCGAACAGGCTGCGCGCGAAGCGCGGGTCGCCGAGCAGATGATCGTCGAGAAAGTAGAGATGCCGTCCCGGCAGGCGCGAGATTTCGGCGAGCGCGTCGTCGACGCGCTGCGTGTAAAACGATTTGCCGCCGGCGAAGAACGCGTCCTTGTAACAGAAGTCGCAGTGCTGCGGGCAGCCGCGCGACACGACGATCGAGTTGGGGACGAGGTAACGCGTACGGCGAATGAGGTCGCGGCGGATCGGCGGAATCCGTTGGAGCGTCCGGCCGTCCGTCGATCGATAGACCCGCGCCGCGCGACCCGCGCGGAAGTCGTCGAGGAAGCGCGCGAAGGTCTCGTCGCCCGGTCCCAGGAAGATCGCATCGGCGTGGGCGGCGGCCTCCTGCGGCAGCGAGGTGACGTGCAGCCCGCCGAGCGCGACGAACGCACCGCGCGCGCGATAGTGATCCGCGATCCGATAGGCGCGATACGCATTCGTGATGTAGACCTGGATGACAACCAGATCCGGCGCATCGTCGATGAGCAATCGCTCGACGTGCTCGTCGACGATCGTCGCCTCGTCGTCTGCGCGCAGGTGCGACGCGAGCGTCGCGAGTCCCAGCGGTGGGAAGAGCGAGTACTTGATCGGCCGCCAGTACGGGCTGGTGGCTTCGGTGAGCGCCGGAAGGATCATCTTGACCCGCAGTGCCTTCGCGTTCATGCTTGGGATTGTAAAGTAGAAACGACGAAACCACACCGGGAGTTCACGCCGGCGCGCGCACACGATAGGATGCAGCGCACAAGGAGGGCGTGTGCGCGAGCGTCCTGTGGTGATCGTCTCGGGTGTTCTCGGGCTTCTCTGTCTGGTGTCGTCGCGGCCGATTGAATCGCAGGCGCCGCAGACCCACCAGTTCCTGCCTGCCACCTACTACACGACCTACTCGTTCGCGCATCCGCCGGCGCTGCGCATCAAGCCGGGCGATCGCGTCGTCACGAAGACGATTGACGCGGCCGGCGTCGACTGGAACAACAAGAGCGTGTCCCCGGGCGGCAATCCGCAGACCGGACCCTTCTATGTCGAGGGGGCGGAGCCGGACGACATGCTGGTCGTCACGATCGCGAAGATCGAACCCAATCGCGCGAGCGGCTACTCGGGAAGTCTGCTGGCGCCGTATGCGACGACCCCGCAGGCGATCGCGGCACGAACCGATCGCGAACCCAAGCGGATCATCTGGAACATCGATCGGGCAAAGCGCATCGTCTTTGTCGATGCGCCCGACCTCACGCCGTCGCGGCTGGAGCTGCCGCTCAACCCGATGCTCGGGTGCATCGCGGTCGCCCCGGCGCGCAAGGAGGCAATTGCCGCGATCACGCCAGGCGCGTTCGGCGGCAACATGGATTACGCCGGCATGACCGCGGGCGTGAAGCTGATGCTGCCGGTGAACGAGCCCGGTGCGCTGCTGTTTCTCGGCGACGGTCACGCGCGCATGGGCGAGGCGGAAGCGGCCGGCACCGGCGTCGAGACGTCGATGGACGTCGAGTTCACCGTCGATCTCGTGAAGAAGAAGGCGATCGGCTGGCCGCGCCTCGAGAACGACACCCACATCATGGTGCTTGGCAGCGCCCGGCCGCTGCTCGAAGCCTTCCAGCTCGCGTCCGCGGAAATGCAGAAGTGGTTGATGACCGACTACGGCTTCTCGGAGCGCGGTGCGTCCACCTTCATGGGTCAGGCCATGGAGTACGAGATCGCCAACGTCGTCGATCCGAACTTCACGGTCGTCGCCAAGATGCGCAAGACGTTGCTGCCGCGACGATGACTGGGGTGGCTGAACCCCGCAATACCACGCTGCTGGTGGCGATCGCCAACGCTGTGTTCTGTGCAGCGGTGACTGCTCTCTACATATTCGCGCGACGCGACCCTGCGCCCGCCGTCACAACCTACCTGCTGCTCGCGCCGTCGATCACCACCTTGTTGTGGCTGCAGCAGGACGCGCGGCGCTACCATCTCGGTCCCGTGCAGGACTGGGGCTTCTTCATGTGGTGCGGGTGGATCGTGTTATTGCCGTGGCATGCGTTCAAGTCGCGCGGGCGGCGCGGCTTGCTGTTCCTGCTCGGCGTCGTGCTGCTGTGGGTGCCAACCTACGTCACCGCAGGGCTCCTCAGTCTCTTCATGAACATTCCGTTGCCATGAGAAGCACCTCGGTGACGATCGCGTTCGCGGCGTTGCTGCTGGTCGCCGGCGGCGCGAGGCGCGACGATGCGCAGCCGGCGGCAGTCGGACTGCAGGCGATGATCGAAGGGCGTGGCTCGCCGCTGATCATGCTCGGCGGCGGCACGCTCGGGGCCGAGGAGTTCGCGCCGCACGCGCGCGTGCTCGCGGCCGACTACCGCGTCATCCGGCTGCAGACGCTCAACGTCGAGCGCGCCAGGTCGCGCGAGGCGCTGCCGGATCGCTACGCGGTGCGCACCGAGAGCGCCGCCATGGCGCGCACGCTCGACCGGCTGCACGTCGACGCGCCGCTCGACATCGTCGGCCACTCGTTCGGCGCGCTCGTCGCGCTCGATTACGCGCTGGATCACCCGCACCGCGTGCGGACACTCGTCCTTGTCGAACCACCGGCGTTCTGGGTCGTACCGCCGCAGGAACTGCAGCAGGAGAGCGATTTTCGGTCGATGATCGAGTTGACGCGAGAGCTGACGGGTGAGCGCACGCCGACCGACGATCAGCTATTTCGCTTCCGGTGCGCGCTCGGCGCCTGTGTCGAGCCGCCGCCGCTCGGGACGCCCGACCGCCAGGACTGGGAGCGACGGCGTGTCGCGCTGCGCGGGCTCTCCGTCGTTGCCGCACATGACGACGATCCGGACCGGCTCCGCCGGTTCATGCGTCCGGTGTTGATCGTGACGGGCACTCAGACCGTTCGCTTTCATCGTCGCATCGACGATCTGCTCGCCGCGGCGCTGCCGAGGGCCGAACGCGCCGAACTGCCCGGCGGTCACAATGCTCCCGTGGCCTCCGCCGACGCGTTCATCGACATGGTCCGTGGGTTTGTCGGACGTCACCACTACGAGTGACGAGCGTGGATGCGAGGGCTGATCGCCCAATCGGTGCCGCGGTCGATCCTGAGCGTTCAATCGTCCGCTGGGCGGCGCAAGCCCACAGTGCTGGGTTTCTTACCGCACAGTGAGGAGCACCTCTCTGCGCTCGGTACGCCGGTCCTCACTCGCCTCAATTGCTGCAACGTACCGGCCCGGTTGGGCGGGCAGGCGCGCGGTGACGTCGTAATCCTGGACACCGTTGCGCACCCTCGTTGCCGGCTCCACGTCCACGCTCGCGAGCAGCTGGCCGCCTGCATCGGCGAGGACGTAGCGCACGTGCGCATTCGGTGCTGCGGCGTCGGCGCGGACGAGCTGAAACGCGAGCACGACGGACTCGCCGGCGCGAAACACGCGCTGCAGGGTCGCCCTGCCGCCGCTCTTCACGAGCAGGCCGGACAGCGCGAGACGCGTCTTGCGGACGTCGGGCACGTCGACGTAGCCGGTGACGCTCGCCGCACGTGTGCCATCGCCGGTCGCGACGGCGGCTCGTACCTCATAGCTTCCGGGCGGCCGCCTCAGGACCGAGGACCACTGGAATGCGGCACTACCTGCCACCGCTGCGGCCGGCACCTCGAGCCGCTGCTTCAGCGGAGAGCCGACCGGCCTGAACGCACCGTCGAACGAGGCAATCACCACATCGAGTCGGCCCGCGACCTCAGACGCGACGCTCAGCAGCACGCGAATCTCGTCAGAGCCGTCTTGCGAAAACTGCGGCACTAGGTTCATCTGCAGGGGGAAGTCGGCCCTCGGCAGCAGACCGGCCAGCGACGCCGCCGCGTTCGTCAGTTTCGCGTTCGCCGTCGTGTCCGCGGCGATATACAGATTGCGCGCGCGCACGGTCGCACCCTGTCTTCTTACGGCGATTGCGATGTGATGGCGGTTGTCGGCGATCGCGCCATCGCGCGAGATGCCGAGCGCGTAATACGAGCGGCTCTCGTCGAAAATCTCGTCGACCGTGTCTGCTGGCTTGTTGGAGTTCAGCACCACGCGGCCGCCGGTGTAGTCGGGAAGCACGGCGAGCGAGGATTGCCGGAACAGATTCGCGCTCTCCTCGGTGCGCCCCGCCGGCGCGCCGAGTTCCGCCGTGTCCCCGAGGCCTTCGAGTCCGCGGGGATCGACGGCGTGAAACGTGACGTTGGCCTCATCGAGCGCTCCCAGCAGCCGTTCACGCGCCGGATAGATGTATGCGGCGCACTGACCCGCTGGATCCCTCGAAGCGATGGCTATGTCGGTCCCCACGAACAGAATCGACTTGTGGCGCGCCAGCGGTCCCGTGAGCTCCTTGGCCAGCGCCGTGAGCGCATCCGGCACGCAAATGCCGCAGTGGCATTCGCCTGAAAGTTCCTCTGAGGCCAACTGGACGCGATTCAGACGCTGGTTCGGCTGGGGCGTGCCCCGCGCGGCGATGCCGGCAGCAAGCGTCGGCGGCAGCGGTGGTTCCTGCAGCGCGCCGCCAAGAGCCGCGGCAACGGCGGCGTGGAGCCGCGCATGGTCGGCTGTAATGCCTTGTGAGTATTTGAGCATCCCGGCGGCGGTGAACACGACTGCGCCAAGATCTGCCGGACCCAGGTGATCGATGGCAGCGGCGGCCACGGCGCGCGCCGCCAGCATCGGCTGGCCGTCTGGCGTCGAACGGTCGATGACTATGACGACGAGGCGGCCTTCCAATGGCAGTTGGTTGGTCTCGACATCGGACGGAGCGATTGGCGCCGGCGTGCTCGCCGTCGACGTGTGGACGGGCAGCGTCACGGCGGCGAACGCCACGAGCGGCCGCGGCTTGCCGTCGACGAGGACCTCGAAGTCCGCCGCCGTGAGGCCCGTGACTGGCTGCCGGTGGTTGTCTAGGACGGTGACCGTGAACTGCGCCACATCGACGCCGCCGCGAAAACGCGGAATGTCCTGCTGCGAGGTAGCGGCTGCGACCGCAGCCGCCAGGACGGTCGTGAGCATTCCGCGCATACGCGATGCATGGTATACGACGTGTCTACGCGCTTTGACACTCGAACGCTATGGCTATTTGCATCGTGAGATTGGGCACGCCGAAGTCACGAGGTGAGGGCGTCCGCCTCGGCACCGTGCGCCGCCCCCCGCGCGGCGTGCCGAAGGACCAGTACGCGAAACAGCATTACTACGACGTGTGGCTGCCGAACCTGGCGCCCAGCGCTGCACTCGTACAACAGGCGCAGGCCAGTGGCTCTCCGCAGGCGTGGAAGCGGTTCGCCATTCGCTACCGTGCGGAGATGGCGCGTCCGGACGCCAGCCGGGTGATCGATACACTGGCGGCGTTGTCACATGACGCGAACTTCTCGGTCGGATGCTACTGCCAGGACGAGCAGCGCTGTCACCGGTCAGTGCTGCGCGAGATCCTGAAAGAGCACGGCGCAAAGATCGCCAGCGGGTGAGCGGGTCTACTTTCGCGCCGCGGGCGTGCCGCCGATCGCGGCGATGACGTGAGCGTATTCGCCAGCGAGCGTGCCGTCGCGTGTGACCGACAGACCGAGGTCGCGCAGCAGCCCGTCGTGCAGGCCGTAGATCCACCCGTGGACGCTCAGCGCCTGGCCGCGCCGCCACGCATCCATGACGATGGTGGTGCGGCAGACGTTGGCAACCTGATCGACGACGTTCAACTCGGCGAGTCGTTCGGTGGCCTGCGCATCGGTAATGCCGCGCGGGAAGAGCGTGGGGTGGCGTTCGGCGA
>JBKPRU010000327.1:0-17062 GCA_046734675.1 Acidobacteriota bacterium | reverse complement strand
GGAACGTGCCGGGCACACTCGAGCGCTCGAGCCCGAGGCGCGTAGAGTCGCCGTTGGTGATGTGCACAATCCTCATGGGATAATTCAGGTCCTCGGTGCCGCGCCTCTACATCCTATCGCTCTCGCTGCTGCTGGCCTCGTGCTCGCGCGGCTCGACGCCTCCGGCGACGCCGACGTCGACGCGCAATGTCCTCCTCATCACCATCGACACGCTGCGCGCAGATCGAGTGGGCGCGTACGGCTACGGTGCGGCGCGCACGCCGACACTCGACGGGCTGGCGCGGGCGGGCGTGCGGTTCGACGCGGCGTATGCGGCCGCGCCGATTACTCTCACGTCGCACGCGAGCATCATGACCGGACGCTACCCGCCCGGCCACGGCGCGCGGCACAACGGCATCCGCGTCGATCCCGCGACGCCAACCATCGCCGAAACACTCGCGCGGCACGACTTCGCGACCGCTGCGTTCGTGGCGGCCTTCCCGCTCGATCGCCGCTTCGGGCTGATCAAAGGGTTCCAGACTTACGGAGATCGGATGCCCCGCGGCAACGATGGACGGCCCGCGAACGAGCGTCCGGGGCGCGCGGTCGCCGACGAAGCGATCGCGTGGCTCAACGAACATCGCCAGCAGCGTTTCTTCGTCTGGGTGCACTTCTTCGAGCCGCACGCGCCATACGGTCAGGCCTTCGAACGCACGCGCCCGATGAGCGCACGATATGACGACGAGATCGCCGAAGCGGATAACCAGGCCGGCCGTGTCGTCGCCGCGTTAGGCGACGCGCGCGCGGAGACGCTCATCGTCGCGGCCGCGGATCACGGCGAGGCGTTCGGCGAGCACGGCGAGATCAGCCACAGCGTGTTCACCTACGACACGACATTGCGGGTGCCGCTGATCGTCGCCGGACCGGGCGTCGCCGTCGGACAGGTGTCCGAGGATGCCGTGTCGCTCGTCGATCTCGCGCCGACCATCGCGGCGCGCACCGGCGGCCCCGCATTCGATGCCGACGGCATCGATCTGTCCCCTGCGCTCGGTGCCTCCGCGCTCAAAGCGCGCGCGCTCTACGCTGAGTCGTTCGCGCCGCTGTTCGATTTCGGCTGGAGCCCGCTGCGCACGCTGCGCGAGGGACGATGGAAGTACGTCGCCGCGCCGAAGGCGGAGCTCTACGACCTCGAGCGCGATCCGGAAGAATTGGAGAACGTGATCGACACTGAAGCGTCGCGCGCGTCGGAGCTGGCGCGGCGCGTCGATGCAATCTCGCCGGCGACGCTCGCGTCGAACGGCGCCGCGATTGACCGCGACGCGCTCGCGCGGCTGCAGGCACTCGGCTATGCCTCGGGGCGACCGACACCGGCAGGCGATCGGCCCGACCCGAAAGATCGCAAGGCGTTGGCCGCACGCCTCGCGGAGGTGACATCGGGCGAGCTGCAGGGTGCCGCGCTCGAGCGCGCGCTGCGCGACATCCTCAAACAGGATCCGAACAACCCGCAGGCCCACGTGCGGCTCGGCTACGTCCTGTCCGCGCAGGCGAAGTGCCCGCAGGCCATCGCGGAGTTCCGCGCCGCGATCGCAGAGCATCTGCCGAGCGTCGACGCGCACCTCGGCCTGGCGGGGTGCGCAATGAGTGCGGGCGATCGGGAGACGGCAGCGCGCACGCTCAAACAGGCCGCCTCACTCGAACCCGACAACCCCGTCGTCCTCGCCAATCTCGGGATCGCCCTGTCGGACGGCGGTCATCCCGCCGAAGGGGTCCCACCGCTCGAACGCGCGCTCTCGCTCGACCCGGATCTTCATCAGGGGCGCTTCTCTCTGGCGATCGCGTTCGCACGGCTCGGACGACGAGCGGACGCGGCGCGGGAAGCCGAAGAACTGCTCCGCCGTCTGCCCGCGAACGCGCCCCAGCGACCCGAAGTCGCGCGCCTCCTCGCGGCGGTCCGTCCCTGAGCTCGTCACTACCTGCGGCAAGGAACGGTGACTGTCACAGTTCCGGCGCCGTCACTCATCACGGCTTTCCGTAGATCCGGCCCGGCAGAAACCAAGCCATTGGATCAGTTGGCCTGCGGACGGTCCCACGCTTGTGCCGGTCGTCACTAACTCTCGACATTTCATCAAGTTGACGAGCGAACTCGTCCCCGGGAGAGTGGCGAGTCGCTTGCTATGCCGTTCGTCACAGCTCCACCGTCCGGGGAGCTGTCCTTTTTTAATGGAGGCCAGACAGGCATGAAGAAGATCATCGTTGCGATGATCGCGCTCTGCGCGTTCACGCTCGCGGGCATCCCCGCGGCCGCGCAGCAGACGACAGGCAACATCCAGGGACGGATTACCGACGCCCAGAAGGCGGCAGTGCCGGGCGTTACGGTGACCGTCAAGAATACCGAGACCGGGTTCAACCGCTCCGAGGTCACGGACGCGGAAGGCGTGTACCGCCTGAACGCGCTGCCGGTCGGCACCTACGACCTGCACGCCGACCTCACGGGCTTCAACCCGTACGATCGGAAAGGGCTGGTTGTCTCCGTCGGACAAACGATTGACGTCAACGTCGACCTGGCGGTCGCCGGCCTGTCCGAGAACGTCAGCGTGACGGCGGAGTCGCCGCTTATCGAAACCAGCAACTCCTCTGTCGGCGGCGTCGTCGACGTGAAGCGCATCGAGAACCTGCCCCTGAACGGTCGGCAGTTCGCGAACCTCGCGGTGACGATTCCCGGCGTCGGCCTCGGCTTCCACAGCGACCCGACGAAAAGCACGCAGTACTCGCCGCAGATCAACGGCGGCAATGGCCGCAACATCAACTACCAGATCGACGGCGGCGACAACAACGACGACACCGTCGGCGGCCTGCTGCAGCTCTTCCCGCTCGAGGCGATCCAGGAGTTCAACTTCGTCACGTCGCGATCGAAGGCCGAGTACGGCCGCAGCAACGGCGGCGTGATGAACATCGTCACCAAGAGCGGTACCAACGACCTGCACGGCAGCTTCTTCGAGCTGTTCCGCGACAAGTCGATGAACGCGACCACTTACATCGAGAAGACCAGCGGGATCGAAAAGCAGGACTATCGCCGCAACCAGTTCGGCGGCAGCTTCGGCGGTCCCATTGTCAAGAACAAGGCGCACTATTTCGTGGCGGCGGAACGGACGCAGCAGGACACGAAGCAGGCGGTCAGCACCGAAGGGCTCTTCCCGGATCTGGACGGCATCTACACGACACCGTATCGCGAAAACCTGTTGACCACGAAGGCCACCTCGCAGATGAACGCGTCGCAGTATCTGTCGGTCCGCTACGGGCGGAATACGAACACCCAGCCGTACGGCGCCAACGCGCACACCGCACCCAACGGGTGGGGTGACAGCGAGAACTCCTTCAACTCGGTCAACCTGAATCACAACTGGGTGCTGGGCGGCGCGAAGCTGAACGAGTTCATTTTCCAGTACGCCGATTTCCGCAACCACATTGGGGCGGCGAGCACCGACCCGTATCAGTCGTTCCCGAACGGCGTATTCGTCGGCCAGAGCGTCAACACGCCGCAGACGACCGAGCAGCACAAGTTCCAGTTCCGTGATGATTTCTCATGGCACATGGCCGGCATGGGCGGGCTCGGCCACGACTTCAAGACCGGCGCGAATTTCATCAACGAGCCGCGCCTGTTCATCACGTTCAATTCGGGCAAAGGCGTGCTGCAGTACTCGCACCTCGACAACGATCCGAACGGGCCGCTGTCGAACGTGACGCTGAACGACGGCGACGCGTCGGCGAACATCCCGCTGAAGCAGTACGCGTGGTACATCCAGGACGACTGGCGGCTCGCCTCGAGACTCACGGTGAACCTCGGCCTGCGCTACGACTACATCACGGGCTACCAGTTCGATCAGTCGAAGAACCCGAATTTCGTGCGCTTCCAGAACGCCGGACGAGCTGGTCAGCTGGCGGGCATCCGCGGGCTCGAGAACTTCGGCAAGGATCCGGAAGAAGACAAGAACAACTGGCAGCCACGTCTGGGCGTCGCGTGGGACGTTCGCGGCAACGGGCTCGATGTGGTGCGTGCCGGCTGGGGCATCTACATGGACATGGCCTACACGAACTCGAACGGTCTGTTCGCGGCGAGCGATGCCACGGGCAAGGGCTTCGGCACCGTGCTGAATGTCGATGACCAGAGCGGCATCCGCAACCCTGACGGATCGTTCTACCGCGTCGGCCAGCCGGTCTCGAACATCATTTCGCAGAACCAGGCGGACACGAGCTCGATTCCGCTCTTCGGGCAGTGGGTCGATCCCCGGCTGCAGCTGCCCTACACGCGGCAGACCGCAATCGGCTGGTCGCATCAGTTGACCCCAAGCACGGTGTTCAACGTCGACTTCGTTCGCGCCGACGGCCGCGACCTCAACTCGCGTCCGCGTCTGAACGTGCGTCCGGTCGGACAGCCGTCCGCGGCGCGCGTGCTGGCGTTCACGGGCCTCACGCCGAACGCGCTCGGCACGCGGCCAGCGATCAGCCAGGGCAAGAGCGAGTACACGGCGGCGATCTTCGGCGTGAAGCGGCGCATGTCGAACGGCATCGACTTCACCGCGACTTACACGCTCGCGGAAGCGAAGAGTGACATCGGCACCGCAGCCGACGAGCTCAACTCGAACAACCTGCAGGATGCCACGCTGCTCTACGAGGATCCGCGCGTGATGGGTCCAACATCGCGCACTGACGCCCGGCACCAGGGCACCCTGGCCGGCATCTTCCAAATGAAGGGCTTCACCATCTCGCCGATCTTCCTGTTCCGCTCGCCGCTGCCCGTGTCGATCACGGACGGTCTGGACTTGAACCAGAACAGCGAGCGCAACGACATCCCGGTAAAGGCCTACGCGTTCGACGGACTGAACGCCGACGGGTCGGCGAAGGTGAAGGAGATCGGCAACTGCGAGACGTGGAACTGCGGCCGCGGCGCCTGGCGCACGCAGCTCAATCTGCGCGTCTCCCGCAGCTTCCGTCTGATGGGCACGGCGCGCATCGAAGCGATCGGCGAGTTCTTCAACCTGCTCAACGCGAAGAACCCGGCCGGCTTCGTGACCACGCGTCTGCTCGGCACGGGCGCGCCGAATCCGGACTTCCTGAAGCCGCTGAACTTCGCGGGCGACTTCCAGCAGCCGGAACAGCGCGTCGGACAGGTTGGTTTCCGTTTCTCGTTCTAGGATCGTCGGCCGTCATGCGGCGCCTTGCGCCGTTCGGCGTCCGCGGATGTCGGTTGCGGGTTGGCGGTTGTCGGCCTGTAACCGATTCGGGAGGAGAGGGGCTGGCGCGCTTCGGTGCGCCAGCCTTTTCTTTTCGAAGCGCTGTTTCAGAATCGCAATCAGCGGACGAATCTGAAATGCGCCCGCGGCGAAACGCGCGATTGACGCGCAGATGCAAGGGGCACGTGCGTTGCACCGGCGTTTGTCACACCCTATGCACGCCGGCCGTTCTCGCACGCTCGCATTGTGCGCCGCGGCGATAGTCGTTCTCACCGCTCACCCGCAGGCGTCTGCCCAGCGGCGAGCTGACAAAGCGAAAACGACCGCGACCACACGTACCCGATACAGGGACTTCCGCGTCCCCGCGGGCACGGTGCTGACGATTTCGCTTGGCACCGACGCGTCGTCGGGAACGAGCCGGCTCGACGATCCGATGGTCGGGCGCCTGACGACGGCCGTCGAAATCGAAGGGACCGAGTTGATCCCCGCCGGGACGACGGTGTTTGGCGCGGTGAGCAACGTCGCGCTCGCGGCCGACGACAGTGGACCGGGACGGCTCGAATTGCGGTTCAACCTGATCGAGCATCCCGAGACCCGCAGCCGCGTCGGCATCAAGACGACCGCGGTGCGGTTTCAAGGCGACTACGTGAAGGTGAAGCGCCGCGGCATGCGTGTCACCCGGCCAGCCGAAGTCCAGGTGCCGCACGGCACGATCGTCACCGCCACACTGCTCGAGCCGTTCACGGTGAGGCTGCCGGTCGCGCCTTAGTTCGTCACCGCGTCTTTATTTGAGGAGCGCGGTCGCTGCCTGGTACTCGCGCGAGCCCGGCACCGCGACTTCAAGCACGCGGCGATACTGCTCCACGGCCCGTTCGCGGTTTCCTGATTCCTGATACGCGATCCCGAGATTGAGCTGCGCCTCTGCGAAGCGCGGCGATCGGGCGAGCGCGCGTTCGAAGAAGGGAATCGCTTCCCCCGCGCGCTGCGACTGCACGAGCAGCACGCCTATTCCGTTGGCGGCGTCAGCCTGACGCGGATCGAGCTCGAGCGCCTTTCGATACGCCGCCTCCGCTGCAGCGAGGTTCCCCTGCGCCCGGCGGGCGTTTCCCAGATTCGTCCAATACATTGCGTTCGAGGGATCGAGCCGCACCGCCTGCTCGAACGCCGACGTTGCGTCGGCGGCGCGGCCGTTCTCCGCGTGCGCGAGGCCGAGGCCATTGGCGGCCGACGCGTTGGACGGCTCGAGCGCAAGCGCGGCCTGCTCGGCGCGCGCCGCCTCTTTCGCGAGGCCGGCGGCGCCGGCAGCGACGGCGAGATCGTGATAGAGGTCCGCGTTGCGCGGCCAGCGCGTGACGAGACGTCGATACAAATCGAGGGCCTCGCCGACGCGGCCGGTGTCCTTCAGTGCGCGCGCATACGTTGACTGGAATAGCGGCGCGTCGGGAAACGTGCGCGCAAGGCCGGTGAGCGCGGGCAGCGCGCGGCGCGCCTGCCCTTCACTCAAGCGCGCGAGCTCCCGTTCGAACGTGTTCCACGCCGCGATGTGACGCGCGGGATTGGCGGCCCGATCGTCGGGCGGCTCGCTCGACGAACCGCCCGACACGTACCCGAGCGCACGCAGACGGTCCGCGACCTCCGCGGAAACTGACGTCGCGGGCGCCGCCGTAGGCGCGCTCAATGTGCGTGCCCGGGCGCGCATCGCGTCGACGATGCTGGTCTTCTCCTTGGCGAGATTGCGCCGCTCGGCGGGATCGTTCTGCAGATCGTAGAGCTCGTTCTCGGACGAGGCGATGAGCTTCCATCGAGTGTCGACCAGCACCGTCAGCGGATGCCATCCCGCGACGCGGGGATACTCGGTCTCCGCATAGACGTCGGCGCTGGTACGTTTGTTGGCGAGCAGCGAATGCGTGCTCATGGTTTTCGGTAGCGGACGCCGCGCCAGCTGCGCCAGCGTGCCTGGAACGTCGACGAGCGACACGGCATCTTCGACGACGCCGGCCTCGCGGCCGGGCACGGCGATCACCAGCGGGACGTGCAGCGTCGAGTCATACGCGAGCATGCCGTGCGTAGCCTCGCCGTGGTCGCCAAGGCCTTCGCCGTGGTCGCCCGCGATGGCGATCACCGTCGCGTCGATCTTTCCCGAAGACTTCAGCCAGTCGGTAAGACGGCCGACCTGCGCGTCGGCGAAGGCGACCTCGCCGTCGTAGGGGACGTTCTTCGCGCGCGCGAGATAGTCTGCCGGCGGATCGTACGGCGCGTGCGGATCGTAGAGGTGAATCCAGACGAAGAACGGCCGCGCATCCGACGGGGCGAGCCAGCCGAGCGCCGCGTTCATGACCGCGTCGCCGCGCCTTTGCGCCTCGAGTGTCGCGGCGCCGGATGGATCGCGGTCGACGCGATCGTCGTACGTCTCGAAGCCGTCCGCGAGGCCGAAGTGCCGATCGAGCACGTAGGCGCCGACGAAGGCGCCCGTCCGGTAGCCGCCGTCCCTGAGCACGCGCGCGATTGTCGTGTGCCCGGCGGCCAGCCCTCCTCCGCCATTCACACGGACGCCGGACTGCGGCGGCAGCTCGCCCGTCAAGATCGTCGTGTGCGACGGCAAGGTCAGCGGCACGGCCGCGCGTGCGTTGGTGAACCGCGTGCCACGCGCGGCGATTGCCTCAATCGACGGCGTCAGCTCGCGTCCGACGCGATCGGCGCGGAAGGTATCGATGGTCAGGAGGACGATGTTCGGTGGACCGGACGGCGGCGATGGCGTCTCGCGCGCACACGACCACGTGAGGAGGAGCGCGAGGAGCGCGGCACGTTTCACGTCATTGATTATCGCCCCTCCGGTGGGACGGTTCGTCCACGCGGGGCGCCGTTTGCCCCTTCGGCATTACCGCTCCGTGATCATCACTGATACGCTACCGACATGTCGACCGCCGCACTTCTCGCCGTCCTTATGCTTGCAACGCAGGCGCCTGCCGCGCCGACGCCCTCGTTCGATTACGACGCACCGCGCGCTCGCGTGACGCCCGCGCAGCAGAACGTCGCCGTCCGGCAACTGACCTACGACACGCTCGCGGGCGGCACGAACGGCGCGACGCTGGTGACGCCCGGCGCGGCCGCGACGAGCCCGCGTCCTGCGGTGCTCTTCGTGCATTGGTACGAGCCGCCGCGGCCGACATCGAATCGGACGGAGTTCCTTGCCGAAGCGGTCGAACTGGCCATGGACGGAACCACGTCGCTGCTGATCGATACGCCGTGGGCGGGCGAGCAGTGGTTCCCGACTCGGGACAGCGCGAAGGACTACGACTTCTCAGTGCAGCAGGTGAAAGAGATCCGCCGCGCGCTCGACGTGCTGATGCTGCAGCCGAACGTCGACAAGACGCGCGTGGCACTGGTCGGCCACGACTTCGGAGCCATGTATGGCGCGCTGGCCGCCGCCGCGGATCCGCGTGTCACGGCGTTCGTCTACATGGCCGGCACGAGCAGCTTCAGCGACTGGTTCCTCTTCGCGCCGAAACGCGAAGGCGCCGAGAAGGACGCGTTCGTCGCGACGCTCGCGCCGCTCGATCCGATCAAATACCTGCCGCGCATCTCACCGCGGCCGATCCTGCTGCAATTCGGATCGAAGGACCAGTTCGTGAAGAACGATGCGGCAAAGGCCATGGCGGATGCCGTCACCGGTCCAAAGACGGTGAAGACCTACGACTTCGAGCACGAGCTCACCTACCAGGCCCGCCTCGATCGGCTCGCCTGGCTGCGCGAGCGATTCAAACTACGATAGACGGGTGTTCACACCCAAAACGGTTTCGTTCCTCCGGTCCCTCAAGCGTCACAACGATCGCGACTGGTTCAAAGCGCGGCGCGACGAGTACGAACGGCACGTCCGTGAGCCGATGACGCGCGTGGTCGAACGGCTTGCCGACGACTTCCGCGGCTTCGCGCCGGAGCTCGTCGCCTCGCCTCGGCACTCGCTCTATCGCATCTACCGAGACACGCGCTTCAGCGAAGACAAGAAGCCGCTGAAGACGCATTCAGCCGCGGTCTTCCCGTGGCGCGGACTACCGAAACACGAGGGCGCGGGACTCTATTTCGAAGTGGCGGGAGGATGGGTGTGGATCGGCGGCGGCATGTATCATCCGCAGCCTCCGGATCTGCTGCGCGTGCGGACGCACATCGCGGAGACCTGGCCCGAAGTCCACGAGATCGTCCGAACGTCTACGTTCAAGCGCCTGCTCGGCGGCGTCGACGGCGAGCGCCTGACCAGACTTCCGAGGGGCTTCCCTGGCGCTCATCCGGCGGCAGAATACCTGCGCTACCGGCAATTCGTCGCCGGCCGCGAGTTCCCCGCCGCTTTCGCGCACAGCCGTGCGTTCTATCCAACACTCGTGGCGACGTTCAAAGCCTTGATGCCGCTCGTGCGATTTCTGAACGAGCCGCTTGTCCACGCACAAACGCCCGCCCTATTGCTGTAGCGGGCATTCGGTCTGCGTTCCTCAATGCGCGTGGGCCCCACCCCCACGCGCTCACGCGCTTCGCGCGGCGCCCTTACGGGCTTGCCGCCGCTTCGCGGCGGCCTACTGTCAGTATCGGTAATGCTCCGGCTTGTACGGGCCTTCGACCGGCACGCCGATGTACTGCGCCTGCTCCGGCGTGAGCTTCGTCAGTCTGACGCCCAGGTGATCGAGGTGCAGCCGCGCCACTTCCTCGTCGAGGTGCTTCGGCAGGATGTACACCTTCTTCTCGTACTTCTCGTTGTGCTGATGCAGTTCCAGCTGCGCGATCACCTGGTTGGTGAAGGACGCTGACATCACGAAGCTGGGATGTCCGGTCGCGCAGCCGAGGTTCAGCAGTCGCCCCTCGGCGAGGATCAGCACGCTGTGGCCGTCCGGGAAGCGGAACTCGTCGTACTGCGGCTTGATGTTGACGCGCTCGATCCCGCGCTTCTTCAAACCGGCCATGTCGATCTCGTTGTCGAAGTGCCCGATGTTGCCGACGATCGCGTTGTGCTTCATCTTCGCCATGTGGTCGACCGTGATGATGTTCACATTCCCGGTCGCGGTGACGAAGATGTCGGCGGTCTCGACCACGTCGGCGATCGGCTTGACCTCGTAGCCTTCCATCGCGGCCTGGAGCGCGCAAATGGGATCGATCTCCGCGATGATCACGCGGCAGCCCTGACCGCGGAGTGCCTGCGCGCATCCCTTGCCGACTTCACCGTAGCCCGCGACGACCGCCACCTTCCCGCCCATCATCACGTCGGTGGCGCGGTTCAGGCCGTCGATGAGCGAGTGACGACAGCCGTAGATGTTGTCGAACTTGCTCTTCGTGACCGAGTCGTTGACGTTGATCGCGGGGAAGAGCAGCGTGCCCGCTTCCATCATCTGATACAGCCGGTGCACGCCGGTCGTCGTCTCTTCACTGACGCCGCGGAGGGCGGCCGCGACCTTGGTCCACCGCTTCGGACTCGCGGTGAGCTCCTTCCGCAGCAGATCGAGGATGACGCCCCACTCCTCCGGCTCGCTGTCCGGATTGAACGCCGGGACCTTGCCTGCCTTCTCGAACTCGACGCCCTTGTGCACGAGCAGCGTTGCGTCGCCACCGTCGTCGACGAGCAGCGTCGGACCGGCCCCATCTGGCCACATGAGGGCCTCGCTCGTGCACCACCAGTACTCCTCGAGCGTCTCTCCCTTCCACGCGAACACGGGCGTGCCTTTCGGGTCCTGCGGCGTGCCGCCCGTCTCGGGACGGCCTACGACGACGGCGGAGGCCGCGTGATCCTGGGTCGAGAAGATGTTGCACGAGACCCAGCGGACATCGGCGCCGAGCTCGGTCAGCGTCTCGATGAGAACGGCCGTCTGCACCGTCATGTGCAGACTGCCCATGATGCGCGCGCCGGCCAGCGGACGGTTGCCCTTATAGCGCGCCCGCAGTGCCATGAGCCCGGGCATCTCGTGCTCCGCCAGGCGGATTTCCTTGCGACCCAGATCGGCAAGCGCGAGGTCCTTTACCTTGTAAGGGACGCGGCCCGCTCTGGCGGCCGCTTCGAAGGGATGCTGTTCACGAACGGCAGTGCTCATTACGTCTCCTTAAGAAAAGCTGGAAGCTGTCAGCTGCCAGCCACCAGCTGTCAAGCCTTGACGGCCGACGCGACGAACAGCGCCGGCCCTTTGGCATCAGGATCGGTCGGCAGCGGTACGGCGCGCGGGTTCGTAAACCCGGCGCCGCCCAGCAGGCGCGCCATCTGATCGCCGTCGAACCCCAACCAGACGTGGCCCATCTGCTGTTTATACTCCTCGCGATCGTGCGGGAGCATGTCGCAGACGACGAGGCGTCCGCCCCCCTTCAACACCCGCGCGGCTTCGGCGAGCGCCGCCGCGGGGTCCGGCATGTGATGCAGCACGAGCATCATGATCGCCGCGTCGAGCTCACTGCGTTCAATCGGGAGCGCTTCGAGCTCCCCCCGGCGCACGTCGACGTTCGGGAAGTCGCGCAGCCGCCGGCGCGCCGCCTGCAGCATCTCGCCGCTGCGGTCGACGGCAATCGTGCGCGCGACAAAGGGCGCGAGCGACGCGCTCACCTGTCCGGTCCCGCATCCCAGGTCGCCAACGATCCACTCCGGATTAAGCAGCGCCGGCACGGCATGCAGCGCCGAGGTGCGGCCGAACATCTCCTGTCGCAGGCGGTCCCACTGGCCGGCCGCGGACGCGAAGAACTCTTCCGACTTCGTCTGACGGCGCGCCAGCACGCCTTTCAGTCGTCGCGCGTCCTGATCGGCGCCGAGCGAGGGCGCGACGCGCTCGCGCAGCAGCGACCAGAGCCGCCGCGTGGCCGCATCGCGACGGTCGAGGGCGAGCGAGTAATAGCGGCTGGTCCCATCGCGCCGCGACGCGACCCAGTCGGCATCCGAGAGCGTCTTCAGGTGACGGCTGACGGTCGACTGCGGCAGTTGCAGGACGGTGCACAGCTCCGAGACCGTCAGCTCGTGACGCTCGAGAAGCACGAGCATCCGGCTGCGGGTCTCGTCGGCCAGCGCCGCGAGGTCATCGAAGATTGCCGCCGCACTCGAACGCGCATCCATCCGTGAATCCGGATGAATGGTTGCATTAAAATCGGGGCGAGTCAAGCCCGACGAGCTCGATCTCCTGCGGCGGGATTTCTATAATGAACTGCCTACTCTCACACCCGCACTGCCCAGATGTGCAGCCGGGGTTCTCACCACGTCGTCCGAGCTGTAGCGTTCGGCACCTGTGGTTCGTAATTTCCCCTGAGAGGGAAGCATTCCGTGCTCGAGGTCGGAAATTGGCCGGTGGCATTCCACTGGCAAAGTCGACAGCGGAGTTCCGCCGCTGCGAGGCGGGTCGGTTCGTTGAAAACGCTTATGTTGTGCCTATCGTTTGATATACGCCCGACCGTACGGAGAACGGTCCGGGCGGCTCTTGCTCTTGCTCTCCTGATCTTCGCCGGCGCCACACCGGCGCGCGCGCTCGACCGTTTGTGCGACCCAGCGAACGAAGACTGTCGAGCGATCCTGCTCAACTACATCAAGAACGAGACGGTCGGCATCGACGTCGGCTTCTGGTTCATGGAAGACGCGCGCTACACCACGGCACGTGACGCGCTGATCGACCGATTCAAAGCCGGGGTACCGGTGCGCGTGATTATGGATACGCGCGCGAACGCCACCAACGCGACCAACCCGGATCGTCTCGCGGAGCTCGCGGCCGCCGGGATCCCGATGCGAACGCGCACCGCCAGCGGCATCATGCATTACAAGATGATGCTCTTCGCCGGCCAGGGCGTCGTCGAGTTCAGCGGCGCCAATTTCAGTGCGGACGCGTGGGTTTACACCGGCACGCAGCCCTACGTGAACTACGTCGACGAATCCGCCTTCTTCACTGACGACCAGTCGATCGTCCGCAGCTTCATGATGAAGTACGACGATCTCTGGACGAACACGACGGCGTACAAGAACTACGCGAACGTGGTGTCTCTGGCGCGTACCTACGGGCCCGCGGGCTGGACCACCAAGGATCCCCAGTTGAACTTCCCGCCGGCGGAGTCGTACGCGAACCGTGCGGTGAAGGCCTATAACGGCGAGTCGCAGAAGATCGACGTCATCATGTATCGCATCACGGACCGCCGGCATCCCGACGCGATGATCGCCGCGAAGGCGCGCGGCGTCCCCGTGCGGCTGATCAGCGATCCGCAGCAGTACCGCGACGAGACCCGCTTGTGGGACGCATGGAACGTCGACCGGATGTACATGGCCGGCATCCCGATCAAAATGCGCCAGCACGCGGGCTTGAACCACCAGAAGCTGGTGCTGCTCTACAACACGCATACGTCAATCTTCGGGTCGTCGAACTGGACGAGCCCCTCGGACCAGTCGCAGGAGGAGCACAACTGCTTCTGCGCTGACCGTCCAGTCACGGGCCTCGGCGGTGTATCGACGACGATGTTCCAGTGGTTCGTCGACATGTTCGAACGCAAGTGGAACAACTCGACGGGCGTGGCGGAGACCGCCGACTTCGTACCGCTGCCGCCGGATAAGCCGCTGTATCAGTCACCGACGAACGCGGCGACGGGCGTGAACAACAACAGCGTGCTGCTCAAGTGGTACGGCGGTCCGTGGGCGCACAAGTACGATGTCCTGATCGGCACGGACCCGACCAACCTGCAGCCGGTGCTGATCGACCAGGAGCTCGGGCCCAGCGAGTCGACGACCCAGTTCCAGACTTTCGCCGTGAACAACCTGAATCCCGGGACCACCTACTACTGGCGCGTCGTCTCGCGGACGATGGCGAACCTCTCCAAGAACGGCGACCTCTGGAGCTTCACGACTGCCGGCACCGCGCCGCCGCCGGTCGCCACCGGCACGACCGGCCCGGGAGACATCCTTCTCTACGCGCTCGACGGCGTGATCACGGGCACGAAGTGGTCGATTGTCGCGGACGCGTCCGCCGCCGGCGCGAAGCGCTTGTGGAACATGAACGCGGGCGCCTCGAAGATCACGACCGCCCTCGCGAACCCGACGAGCTACGTCGAGGTGACATTCACGCCCCAGGCGGGTCAACCGTATCACCTGTGGATGCGCGGTCGCGCGGAGAGCAACACGTACACGAACGACTCGGTCTTCGTGCAGTTCTCGAATGCGGTGACCAGCGGTGGAACGGCGATCTACCGCTACGGCACGACATCGGCCGCCGAGTACAACCTCGAAGACTGCAGCGGCTGCGGCCTGGCGGGCTGGGGATGGCAGGACAACGGGTGGGGAGTCGGCATCAACGGGCCCGACATCATCTTCGATAGCTCGGATCCGCAGACCCTCCGGATCCAGTCGCGTGAGGACGGGCTGTCGATTGATCAGATCCTGTTGTCGCCGACGAAGTTCCGGCCGGGAGTCTCTGGCTGGACGACGCCGGGGCTGTTGAAGAACGACGGGACGATCTACGCGCCGACGCAGGGTCCTTCGGCGACCAATACGCCGCCCCCGCCGCCGCCACCGCCGGCGAATGCGCTACCGTCCCCGTGGCTGAACGCGGACATCGGCAGCGTCGGGATTGCCGGCGCGTCGGAGTTCGATGCCACGACGCAGACGTTCACGGTCAAAGGCGCCGGCGCGGACGTGTGGGGAACGAACGATGCGTTCCAGTTCGCCTACCGGCAGATGACGGGCGACGGCACGGTCATCGCCCGGGTCGCGACCATCTCGAACACCTCCGCGTGGGTGAAGGCGGGCGTCATGATACGCGCCACGCTGACCGCCAACTCCGCGCACGCGTTCATGCTCGCCTCGTTCAGTAAGGGGCTCGCCTTCCAGCGGCGGACCGCGACCGGTGGCGTCAGCACAAACACGGCCGGTGCCGTGGCAGCCGCGCCCTATTGGGTGCGGCTCGATCGCGCCGGCGACGTGTTCACCGCGTCGCAATCGGTCGACGGCCAGAACTGGGTCGTGGTCGGCACCGACACGATTCCCATGGGCGCGACGGTCTACGTTGGTCTCGGCGTGTCGAGCCACACGACGACTGCGACGGCGACCGCGACATTCGACAACGTGGCGATCAGCGTCGGAGGATCCGAGGGATAATCCGTCGAGTGGCCGTCCCCGCGAATCGCATCCGTCACCTGAACGACGGTGCGATACGTGGGGACGGCCATTTTGTTTTGTACTGGATGACGTCGGCGCGACGTCTCGAGCACAACTTCGGGCTCCAGCACGCGGTCGATTGCTGCCGCGAGCTCGGCAGACCGCTCGTCATCCTCGAGGCGCTGCGGTGCGACTACCCTTTCGCAAGCGATCGCCTCCACCAGTTCATCCTCGACGGCATGGCGGAACACGCGGGCGCGCTCGCGGACTCCCCCGCGCGCTACATGCCCTACGTCGAGCCCGCGGTTGACGCGGGCAAGGGCCTGGTCGCGGCGCTCGCAGCCGCTGCCGCGGCGGTGGTCACCGACTGGCATCCCGCTTTCTTTCTGCCGAACATGCTGGCGGCCGCGGCGCGCCAGATGACCGTCCGGCTCCAGGCGATCGACTCGAACGGGTTGATTCCGACTGCGGAGCCCGGCCGCGCCTTCACGACCGCGCGCGCGATGCGTGCGCACGTCCAGCGCACCTTCCGGCAGCACGCGCGGGAGTTTCCCGCCCCGCGTCCCCTCGACGATCTTCCTCGCACACGTCGGCCGGCACTGTCAGCATCGATCGAGCGAGGATGGCCCGAGGCGACGGTGGAGATCTTGAGCGGTTCGACACTCACGTCGCTGCCAATCGATCACCGTGTGCCAGCCGTACCGACACGCGGCGGCAGGACCGCGGCGCGGGCGCGGCTCGAGCGATTCCTCTCTCGGGGCATGCCGCGCTACGCGGACGATCATTCCGAACCTTCACGCGATGCGACGAGCCGTCTGTCACCGTGGCTGCACTTCGGCCACCTATCGGTTCACGAGGTCTTCGCGGCGGTGGCCAGGCACGAACGGTGGACGACCCGCAAGCTGGCGAGCTCCGCCCGCGGCGCGCGCGAAGGCTGGTGGAACATGTCCACCTCCGCCGACGCGTTCCTCGACGAGCTGATCACATGGCGCGAGCTCGCGTTCAACACGTGCGAGTTCGTCACTGGCTACGACACCTACGCGTCGCTTCCCGACTGGGCGCGCGGCACGCTCGACGCGCATCGATCGGATCCTCGTCCGCACCGCTACACCCTTGCCGAGCTCGATGCCGCCCGCACGCACGATCCGGTGTGGAACGCGGCCATGCGGCAGCTTCAGCGCGACGGCTGGTTCCACGGTTACATGCGGATGCTGTGGGGAAAGAAGATCCTCGAGTGGTCGCCGCGCCCGGAAGATGCGCTCGACGCCATGGCGCACCTGATGAACCGCTATTCACTCGACGGCCGCGATCCGAACTCGTGGGCAGGGTTCGCGTGGGTGCTCGGCCGCTACGATCGGCCGTGGCCGGAACGCGAGATCTTCGGCACCGTCCGCTACATGAGTTCGGCCAACACCGTGAGAAAACTGAAACTCGCGGCGTATCTGCGTGAGTACGGCGAGTCGTCAGGGTTGTTCGACTGACGCCACCGTTTCGAATCAGAACATCAAACCGAAAACGGCTGAGGCGTTGTGCCGGCCCGTCGCTCGAAATCCTGCGCGCGTCGGGTGATTCTTCAGGGACGCGATGCGTTGAAGCTGGGCATGCCTTGTGCAGCCTTCAGCCGGCAGGAGGATTTCTGTGCCTGAACCTTCCAAGAACCTGACGATTACGCGCAGCCAACCCAGCGTGTGGGATCGCCAGAGCCTGTCCTCGACGATCAATACGTACGACCAGGAGCGCTGGATGACAGCCGCGTGGGGCAGCGCGCTCGCGA
>JBKPRU010000326.1:0-4785 GCA_046734675.1 Acidobacteriota bacterium | reverse complement strand
CGAGCGTCTCGGCGAGAACGGCGGCCGCCTCCGCCTTTGTGGCGGCGGCAACGCTGCGGCAGGCCGCCTCGCTGCGCTCGATCGAGAGCAGCGCGACCTTGGCGGATCCGTTCCAATCGCTCTGCAGGAACCCTTGCGGTGTGGCCGGATCGCCGAACGTCAGCTCCAATGCCGCTTTGGCGTCCCCATCGCACATCGCAATCGCCGACTGCACGGCGAACGAGGAACAACGCTCCGTGAACGCACAGCGCTCGCACCACCTGTCGCAGTAGGCCGAAATGAACTCAATCCACAGGGGTTTCATGCGCAACCGACAAGCACAGGACGCGCCATGCGGGATTCCACGGGCCTTGAACGACGGAGGGCCCACAGTACGCTGAAAATGCAAACCTTTCAATCATCCGCGCGTGCAACTTCGGCGACGCGCCCAAGCCTCCCCCGCGGTCATCTTTAAAAAAGACGGCTCAGGCGCATCTCGTTCGTGGCCGCGAAACCAAGGCGCTCGTATAACCGGCGGCCCTGTTCGGAGGCATGCAGGACGATGCGGCGGACGCCGCGGGCGTTGAGCGCGTCCAGCAGCGTGCGCATCAGCGCCTCGGCAATCCCGCGCCGCCGCCATGCGGGGACTACGTACACGTTGAGAACGATCGCCTCTGGCCCGAGCTCGAGGCCCGGCTCACCGGGCCGCGGGCGCGGCAGGATCGGTCTGAGTTGCGCGCCGACGCCTCCGACCACCGTCGCCGTGGCGTCCTCGGCGAGCCAGGCGACGTACTCGCCACGCGGCAGCGCTTCGTGCAAATACGCGGCGGTCGCGTCGGCCAGCGGCTGCTCCTGATCGGGCAGGAGATGTCCCATGTCGCGGAACATCGCGGCGCGATGCCGGGCGAGGACCGGAATGTCGGCGGTGCCGGCCTGGCGGACCACGAAGGCCGGTTTCGTGGCTCGGTCCATCATCGCAGAGCGCGCTTCAACGGGGCAGCAAGATTGCCCTTCAACTGCACGGCGAACGCGTCGAGCGACAGCCACGCCGCCATCGACCGAAGCTCGCCGGCGAGTGCTTCGGCAACGCCACGGGCGTCAAACCCTCGCTCGAGGTAGGCGGCGTGGACCATCATCGTCGAGGTTTTGCGATCCGCCTTGAGATCGACGCGCGCCGCGAACCGATCGCCGATGAGAAACGGCAGGACGTAGTAGCCGTAGATCCGTTTCGGGCCGGGCACGTAGATCTCGATCTGATAATCGAAGTCGAACACCGCCTTCGTCCACTTGCGCTCCCACAGGATGGGATCGAACGGCGAGACAATGGCGCGCACGTCGACCGATCGCGGCACCCGCGCATCGGTGGCCATGTAACCCGGCTGCTTCCAGCCTTCGACCTGCACGCGCTGCAGGCGCGCTTCTTCGACGAGCTCGTCGAACAACACGTTCGTGTTGGCCGGCGGGCGGCGGCCGTTGACCCAGCGACGATCCCACCACGCATCGATGTGAAAGTACTGGGCGATGTCTTTCGCGGTGCCAACACCCATCGCGCGGGCGGCCCTGACGAGGAGCGCCTTCTTCGCTTCCGACGGGGCAACCGGATCGGCGCGGCGAATCGCCTCGGGAAGTACGCGTTCGGGAATGTCGTACAAGCGCTCGAAGTTGCGGCGGCCCGCCACCGCGACGCGCCCCTGACGGAACAGCAGCTCGATCGCAATCTTGCCCTTCGACCAGCCCCACCACGGCCCCGTGCTCTTCCCGCCCATCGAGAGCTCGCCGGCAGCGAGCGGGCCGCGTTCCGCGACTTCGGTGTAGACCGCCTCCATGAACTGCTTCTGCTTCGTGCTCACGCGCGCCCATATCTCGCACTGGTTGTCCATGCGCCACCGCATCAGCGGGTACATGTCCATCGGCAGGAAACAGGCGGCGTGGCCCCAGTACTCGAACAGCTCGCGATGCTTGTGCACCAGGTCGTCCAGAGCCGACATCGGGTAGGGGCCGTAGCGCGAGAACGTCGGGACGTAATGCGCCCGCGCGAGCACGTTGACCGAATCGATCTGAATCGCGCTCAACCGGGTCGCCGTCGCGCGGACGTGCGCCGCGCCGGCACGCGCCGGCCGCTTCGCGCCGAAGCCAAGCGAGCTCAATGCAAGCCGCCGCGCTTCCGCCGCCGAGAGATCCATGGCCGCCGATTTTACCGTCTGCGCTACACTCCTGCGCGAAGTCCTGACGACTACGCGCGAACGAGCGACAGCGAGTGAGCCACGCGAGCGGAGCGGGTCGGGTCCCCGCGAGCGAGCGTGTGGGGGGCGGGGGCGAAGCCCCCGAGGAGGAAGTATGGACACCGTGCTGCAGGATCTTCGGTTCGCGCTGAGAAGCTTCCGCCGCGCTCCGGCCTTTCCGCTCGCGGCCGTGGCGACGCTCGCGCTCGGCATCGGCGCGACCACCGCGATCTTCAGCACGCTCAACGCGGTCCTCCTCAAGCCGCTCCCGTACCCGCAGCCGGAGAATCTGTACAACATCCGCACGGCGCTGACCGATGGCCGCGTGACCACGGGGATGCTGTCGAACGGCGAGATCTCGCGTCTGAACGGAACGACGACCACGATCGTGCGCGCGGCGGGCATGCAGGAGCAGACGCTGACGCTGATCCACCAGGACGGAACGCCGCAGCACATCAAGGTGTACGGCGTGACCGAGGGCTTCTTCGACCTGTTCGGGCTGCCGATGACGCTCGGCGGATTCAAGCCGGAGCATCACGTGCCGCCGCCCCCTCCGCCCCGCGCTGCGCCCGGCGCGCAAGCCCCTCCTGCCGGCCCGCCGCCCCCGCCGCCCGTCGTCGTCATCTCGTATCGGGTCTGGCAGGAGCTCTATCGCGGCGACCCGAATGTCGTCGGCAAGCCGATTCGATTCGCGGAAGCGGCGACGACGATTGCCGGCGTGGCGCCGCGCGGCTTCGACACGCCGCACGGCGGCGACTTCTGGTTCAGCCAACAGCTGGAAAAGGACGACATCAACCATTTCTTCGATGGGTTCATGCGGCTGAAGCCCGGCGTGACGCTCGAGCGCGCCAATGCGGAGATGGCGCCCATCATGAAGGGTCTCGAGCGCGATTTCCCGCAGGCCGATCTCAATCGCATTTACGTGACTAAGCCGCTCGTCGCCTCCGTCGTCGGCGACCTCGGCCCGATTCTGATCATCGTGATGTCGGCGACCGGGCTGCTCCTGCTGCTCGGCTGCGTCAACGTCGCCAATCTGCTGCTCGCGCGCGGCGCCGCCCGTGCGCGCGAGATTGCAGTCCGCGTGGCAATCGGCGCGTCGCGGGGACGGATCGTCCGGCAGCTGCTCACCGAATCGGTGCTGCTATCGACGATGGGGGCGGTGCTTGGCGTAGCGCTCGCTTTGATCGGCGTGCGCGCGCTGCTGGCGTTGGGTGCGTCGAAGCTGCCGCGGTTGGATATCGTGACCTTCGACGCTCGGGTGCTCGTCTTCGCGCTCGTCGTGCTCGTTCTCAGCGGCGTGCTGATTGGCTTTGCGCCGGCGCTCCGCCTGACCGTCACGGACGTGCGTGCGCTGATGAACGAGGCGACGCGGTCGTCCACGGGAGGACGCGGCACGTCGCGATGGCTGGGTGCGATGACGGTGGTCGAGATCGCCCTCGCGATCATTCTCGTCGCCGGCGCTGGGTGGCTCGTGCGCGGCTTTGCGAGCCTGCGCAGCACCGATCTTGGATTCACGCCGGAAAACCGGCTGGTCTTCGACGTGACGTTTCTCGGCGCGAAGTATCCGAACGGGGCGGCGGTCGTGACCGCGTCGCGCACGCTGCGCGAGCGGCTCGCGGCGCTGCCGGGCGTGACCGGCGTCGGCGCGACCTCGAATTTTCCGTTCAGAAACACGCTCGAGGGATCGCTGATTGCCGCGTTCCACGGAGAGCGCGTCGATCCCGCGCATCCGATGGGCGTGCGGCAGCGCGTGGTCAGTCCCGGATACTTTCAAGCGACCGGCACACGGTTCCTGCAAGGCCGCGACTTCGGACCGGACGATCGCCAGGGGACGCGTCCCGTCGCCATCATCAACAGGACGTTCGTGAAGCGGTACCTCAACGGCCGCGATCCGAATGGGGTGCAGTTCTCCGCGGGTTATCCGGAGCCGGACCCGCGCAATGAAGTGACCGTGATCGGCGTCGTGGACGACGTGCGGCAGAAGACGGTGAAGGAGGAAGCGGAGCCGGCGTTCTACTCGTCGCTGGCGCAGATTCCGGTGCGCCGGCAGACGATGGTGGTGGCGACGGCCGGGACTGACGTCGCATCGCTGCAGTCGGCCATCAGAGCGCAGGTGCGTGAGCTCGATCCGCAGATCGCCGTCGAGTTCGAGCTGGTGAGGGAACTCGTGAACGGCACGCTCAGGCGTCAGCAGCTCGGGATGACGCTGATGCTGATCTTCGGCGCGGTCGCAATCCTGCTCGCCGCCGTTGGCATCTACGGCGTCGTCGCGTACGCGGTCTCGCAGCGCCGCGGTGAGATGGCGACGCGCCTGGCGCTCGGGGCCACACCCGGGAGCGTCTTCATGTTGGTGATGACGCAAGGCGCATGGCTCGCCGGCATCGGAACTGCCATCGGCTTGCTGATCGCGTATCTGTCCGGACGGGTCGTCGCGAGCCAGATCTACGCGATCCGCGCATCGGATCCGCTGATGCTGGGCGCGGCGATTGTACTGGTCGCGGCGATCACCGCCGTGGCGACGATGATCCCGGCGTGGCGCGCCTCGCAGCTCGCGCCGTCAGGGGTGCTGCACACCGAATAGGGC
>JBKPRU010000325.1:0-5877 GCA_046734675.1 Acidobacteriota bacterium | reverse complement strand
CCGGATGTACATGGCGTCGACGGTCGGGCTCGGCGGCGTCTTCCTCGTGGTGAAGTACTTCGAATACAGCCACAAGTTCGAGACCGGCCTCTTCCCCAGCACCAACAACTTCCTCGCGATCTACTTCACGCTCACCGGGCTGCACATGCTGCACGTCATGGGTGGGATGGCGGTGAACGCGTACTTCCTCGGACCCGGCGCGAAGCAGTGGAAGACGAACCCGGTGTGGTTCACGAACCGCGTCGAGAACTCGGGGCTGTTCTGGCATTTCGTGGACCTGGTCTGGATCTTCCTGTTCCCGACCTTGTATCTTCTGTAGGCAGGCGTCCATGACGACCGAACACGCCGTGACGGCGAGCGAGCACCACGCCGCGGATATCGACAAGCACGTCCGGATCTACATCACCGTGTTCGTCGCGCTGATGGCGCTGACGATCATCACGGTCGCGATCTCGCGGCTCCACCTCCGCGAGCCGGTCGCCGTCTCGGTCGCGCTGCTCGTGGCGATCGTCAAGGGATCGCTGGTCGCGTCCTACTTCATGCACCTGATCTCCGAGAAGAAGCTGATCTACGCGGTCCTGGTGCTGACGACCGTTTTCTTCATCGTGCTGCTGGCGCTTCCTGTCGTCACGCACACCGATGGCTTCTGGATACGCGAATGAACCTCAGGCTGGTCCACGCGGTTTTGATTCTGCTGTCCGCGGCGCTCGCGGTCCTGTTCGGCCTGTGGTGCCTGTCGCTGTACGGGCGGGAGGACGGGACGGGAACGCTGGTGGCCGCGATCGCCAGCTTCGTGATTTCCCTCGGGCTGATCCTGTACGACTCGTGGTTCCTCCGGAAGACGAGGACGCTCCTATGAGTGGCGTCCGGAAGGCACTCGCGACCGCGATGATCCTCATGGTCGCCGGATCGAGCGTCTTTGCATGCCCGGTGTGCTTCGGGGCGGAGGAGACCTCGCTCATCGACGGCACCAGGCTCGGGATGATAGTGATGTTGGGGATCACGTTCGCCGTCCAGGGTGGATTCCTTGCGTTCTTCCTGTATCTCCGCAAGCGCGCGAAGCGCATTGCGGAACTCGAGCTCGACTCTGAATGGTCGGAGCTCCAGAGGGCGTCGAGAACATCATGACTGAGTGGCTCGGACTCCCGGCGCTCGCCTCGACCCACGGGGCACAGATCGATCACCTGATCGGCTGGATGCACCTCTTCATGCTGATCCTGTTCATCGGATGGGGATCGTTCTTCATCTACGTTCTCGTCCGGTTCCGCCGGTCGCGTCAGCCGGCCGCGGTGTACACGGGAAGCACGTCCCACATCTCGAGCTATGTCGAAACCGGCGTCCTGATCGTCGAGCTGCTGCTGCTCTTCGGCTTTTCGATCCCGCTCTGGGCCGCGAGAGTCGATCGCATCCCGTCGGAGAGCGAGGCGCTCGTCGTCCACCTGACCGCCGAGCAGTTCGCGTGGAACGTCCGCTACGCGGGACCCGACGGCGTGTTCGGTAAGACCGACATCAAGTTGATCGACGTCGCGTCCAACCCGCTCGGCGTCGATCGCTCCGACCCGGCCGCGAAGGACGACGTCACGACGCTCAATCAGCTGTACCTGCCGGCGAACAAGCCGATCATCGTGAAGCTGCGGAGCAAGGACGTCATCCACAGCTTCAACGTGCCCGAGTTCCGCGTGAAGCAGGACGCCATCCCCGGCCTGACCATCCCGGTCTGGTTCGTTCCCGACGTCACGACGGCGGAGATGCGGACGCGAACCGGCAACGCCGAGTTCCAGTACGAGATCGCCTGCGCGCAGCTGTGCGGCCTGGGCCACTACCGCATGCGCGGGTTCGTCACCGTCCTCAGCCCCGATGAGTTCCAGAAGTGGATGGCCGACGAAGAGGCGAAGCTCAAGGAGCAGGGCGGCGCGGATGCGATTTGGGGGAAGTGACTACTGCCGGGTCTAAAGACCCGGCCTACGTGACACAAAACGCCGTGACGCTTACGTGCTGTAGGGCGGGTCTTTAGACCCGCCGAACATCTTCGGCGTCGGCATTCGTGCCCGGATCTTCTCCAGTTCCTCCGCCGTCACGCGGCTGATGCCGTTCCTGCGGCACGAGTCCTCGACGGCCTTCACCACCATCCCGCGCACGAACGCGGGGATCTTCTTCATCCGTGCCGTCGCATCGTCGTCCCAGGCGATCGTCGTCGACGAGTCGGTCCCGTACTCGACCGGCGGACGCGTGGTGGCGGCGGGCCCGCGGCGGGCGACGAGCAGGGGAGAACCCGCGAACGTGCCGGGCGTGTGCGTGCAGAGCGGATCCTCGGCCATCAGGTCGCCGGTCGTGCCATACGCACGAGCGCGGCAGCCGCCGCAGTGACCGTTCATCTCGCACGCGCCGCAGCGGCCGCCCAGCGCCGTGCGTTCCCGGATGCGGGTGAAGAGCTCCGATGACGACCAGAGGTCGCCGAGGCGCGCGGTGCGCAGCGAGCCCGCGAACACGGGCAAATAGGGACACGGGGTCACGTCGCCGTTCGGCCGGATCCCCATATAGTGCGTGCCGGCCGGGCAGCCGCCGGCGCCGTCGGAGTACTTCTTGATCCGTGCCGCGTCGTTGTGCTCGAGAACGGTCCTGATGTAATGCGGCGCGCACTTCGCGTTGACGAGCATGCGGCCGTCGTACTTGCGCTGGATGCGATAGAGCGACGCGAGGACGCCGTCGTAGTCGGCCGGGGTCATGTCCGAGACGAACTGGCCCCGCCCGGTCGGCACGAGAAAATAGAGGTTCCACACCTTGGCCGCAAGCCGCTCGTGCGCGAAGTCGGCAATCGCGTCGAGCTCGCCGAGGTTGTGCGCGCCGGCCGTGGTCTGGACGATGAAGGGGAGCCCGGTGCGGTTGAGGATTTCCGCGCCCTCGACGGTGTTGCGCCACGCGCCGCGCACCCGCCGAAAGCGATCGTGCCGATCCGGATCGAGCGCGTCGAGTGACAGAGAGAGTCCGCGGGCGCCGGCCTCGGCGAGACGCTCGGCGACGTTTCCGGTGATGCGCACGCCGTTGGTGCCGACGACGACCCAGAGTGCGCGGTCCGCGGCACGGCGGACGATCTCCAGGATGTCGCGGCGGAGGAGCGGCTCACCACCGGTCAGGATCGTGAGGCACTCGGGCGCGAATGCGGCGATCTCGTCGATGACCCTGAAGCATTCCTCGGTTCCAAGCTCGCTCCGATCCGCGAAGTTCTCGGTCTTCACCAGCGCCGTGCCGCCGGCGTCGAGATAACAATGCTCGCAGGCGAGATTGCAGCGGTAGGTGAGGTTCCAGGAGATGACGTAGGGGCGCGTGAACGGGGTGCCGTGCATGATGGATCACATGCCAAAAAATTCACGAGCAGCATCCAGGATGTGTTCGTCAACTTCTGACGCTCCTCGTTCCTGCGCGAACCGCTCGATGCCGGTGCGTGCCATGGGGCGAACGAACTCGGGGACCCGAGCGAGCCGAGCTTCCGCCTCCTGGGTCCATCTCAGTCCGGCGGGCTTCGCCTCGTCAGCTCGCCCTAGACGCTCACTCGCGGAGACCGCTGGCGCCGTTCCGTTCGGAGCCGTCGGAATCATCGCGCTGAACGGGCAGCCGCCCTTCGTCGACGCTTCGGTTTCACCGGCAAACGCCTCGGCGTGATTCGTCGAAGGTCCGATCCGCACGCCGAGCGACTGGACGACCTGCGTCTCGTACGCGTTGGTCAGCATCGCCATCTCGTAGCCGCACTCCGGGCAGGCGTAGACGACGGAGAGCGAGCCGCGGTCGGACGGACCGACGGTCTGGAGCGTCATCGGGCTGTCGCAGGGCACACACAGGAACTTCATTTTGTTTCCGAGGGGCGTCGCCCCTCGGACTCCCCTACACGCTCTCTCGCGCGCCGCTTCGCCGGCGCGCTCCGTTCGCGTGGCTCACTCGCTTCGCTCGTTCGCTTCGGCATTTCAGACTCCGGCGGTTATCGTTCCGCGGCTCGCGGCAGTGGTGTGTCCAGATCGGCGAGGAGGCGCTGCGCAATGCGATCGATCGCGGTGCCCACGGGCGTCTCGCGCAGTCCTCCGGGTGCCGTCCCGCGGTCGCAGTGCCGCGCCAGCTCGGGATCGAACGGCACGGTGCCGAGGCACGGGATGCCCAAGCCTGACGCCGCTGTCGACGCGAAGAGTGGCTTGATGGCGTTGCAGTCGCGACAGTAATAGCCGCTCATGTTCTCGACATACCCGAGCACGCGATTCGGAGCGTTCGAGAGCGCTGCGACCGAGCGTGCGACCACGCCACGCGACACCTCGGAGGGAATCGTGACGAGGAGGAACGACGTGCGCGGGCCCAGGAAATCCGCGTACTGAACGGTGCGCTCGGCGCCGGGGGGAAGATCGACCAGCAGCACATCGAGCGTGCCCCATTCGAACGAGGCGAGGATCTCGCCAAGGAGCGCGAACTCCCGCGTGGCGCGCCAGGTGTGCGACTCGCCGCGCGCGGTGCTCTCGAAGTCGAGCGCCGCCGACTCCGGGATCAGCGAGCCGATGGAGAAGACGCCGATGCCGTTGGTGGTGCGCGGCAGCGAGACGCGGTCGGGCCCGGGCACGAAGACTGCGCCCTGAACGCCCGCCATGCGCGCCTGCGACGGGCCGTTGAAGTCCGCGTCGAGGATTGCGATGCGCAGCCCGCGCGCGCGCAGCACGTGCGCCAGCTGCAGCGTCAGCGTGCTCTTGCCGACGCCTCCCTTGCCGGAGCCGACGGCGACGAGATGGCGGACGCCGGCGAGCGCCTCGCCGATGCGGGTGCGCTGCGCGGCCACCTGCTCCAGGACCCGCGACCCTCCGTCGCCCCCAATGTCGAAATACGTCTTCATCAGTCCGCCTGCGCTCGCGCGGTATAGAGCCGATGCGCGCCAATGGCGCGGAAGCCGAGCGCCTCCAGGCACGTCGGCGAGATTTCGTCCGGGTGCACCTTGGCGAACGTCAGCGGTCCCTCGACGCGCGAAAGAAGATGCTGCAACCGGTCGCCCCCGTCGTCGACGAACGAGCGCAGCGCCAGAATCTCAGCCACAGCGCCGCATCTTATATAAAGGAGGCAGGCCTCGAGCCGCTCGTCGGAGGCGACGGCGAGTCCCGCGACCTCGTCCTTCCGTGCGGTCACGGTCTCGACCGAGCGCGCCCAGCACGTCGCCGGCCCGCCAAGCAGCCCGTTCGCGGCGAGATCGTCGACGCTGACCGGGATCACGAAGTATCCGCTGCGCGTGGATCCGGAATCCCCGTCGCCGCCATTCATGACGTAGTCTGTCAGGATCGCTTCCCGCGCAAACCCGCTCGACTCGAACAGCGCGCACGCAGCCTCGCACGTCTCGGCGATCTCGGAGACGATGCGCGGTGGACCGAGGATCGCGAGCTTCGAGCCGAGCGACGTCAGCAGGTGACGGCCGTGTCCCTGCCGCACGTGATCCGGATGAACGGCGATCGTGTGCACCAGCGTTCCCGACGGCCGCTTCGCGCCGATCAGGACGCCGATCGGATCGGCGCCGGCGAACGCCACCATGCAGCTGCTGCACCAGACCTGCAGGTCGCGGATCGAACGCTTGAAGGCGGCCGGCGTCATCGGCGGCTGGTCGGGGACGTAGGGCGCCCAGCACCGATTCAGCGCGTCGACGAGCAGCGCGATGTCGTCCGTGCGACAGAACCGATATGAAGGCATTCTTCAATGCGCTTGGGGCCCCACCCCCAAGCGCTTTACGCGCCTTCGGCGCGACGCCCTTCGGGCTTGCCGCCTCGCTGCGCTCGGCAGCCTAACGATCTTCATTGAAAGGTGGCGATGGCGGGCGTGTTTGCAGTTTTCGGCGGAGCCGGTGGAAACCACACTGGCGCGGGG
>JBKPRU010000324.1:0-18955 GCA_046734675.1 Acidobacteriota bacterium | reverse complement strand
ACGCCGTGGCGTGCGTGGGACGAAGAGGTGTTCGCGGTGCAGACCGAAGGCGCCGGCACGAACGGGACGGTGTGGCGCTTCGCGCATCATCGCAGCCTGGTCGCCAGCGACCTCAACCCGCTCGAGATTTCGTTCTGGAATACGCCGCGGACGAACGTCTCGCCCGACGGTCGGTGGGCGCTCTTCACCTCGAACTGGGACAAGACGCTGGGGATCGATCCGCGTAACGATCCCGACGGCCGGCACCGTCAGGATGTGTTCCTCGTCGAGTTGTCGAAGTAAGAAATTCCCGGAAGTCCAGGTCTGAGACGTCTGGGGCGGGCGCGCTTCGAGGTCACGCGACGTATGTTCGCGTGGGCTCGGGCGCGCCCGTTTTTCGTGTACGGCGCTACGCGCCGCCCTGCGTCACGGTGTAGACGACGCCGTTCACGATGAAGTGACCGGTGCGCTTTGCCCCCGTGTTGGTCAGCGCGTGCACCTTCATGTCGACCGTCCCGGTGAACGAGACGTCGGTCGTGTGCACGTAGACGCCCGTCACCGGATGCTTGATCTCCAGCCAGTCGACGTCGCTGCGCGCGGTCCACGTGCATCCGCCGGCGCTGACGTTGATCAACCACGTCGCCGAGGTCGCGGTCCCCGGCGTGCCCGGGCCGATGAGGGTCGATTGTGACGCGAGCGTCACCGGGCACTCACCAGAAGGCGGCGCGGCCGACGTGATCTTCACGTTGTCGAACGTCGCCGTCGCGGCGGCCGTGGTCGTGTGGCTGCTGACGGCAAGGCCGACGAATACCTGGGCGGCCATCGGGATCGTCTCGGTCCCGACCAGCGACCAGGTGACGCCGTCCGCCGACTGATACGCGCTCAAACTATCGGCGGCGCGATCGAGCCGCACCCAGCGCGGCGCGGCCACGAGTGGGCCGGCGGTGCTGACGCTGCCCGCCCCCGCCGCGGTGCGGCGCTGGAACGCGAGCCCCTTGCCCGCCGACACGAGCATCGAGGCGTGCGCCGATCCCGGATCGAGCGTCGAGCGAATCATCACGCCGGCCTTCGTCCACGCGGCCAGGTTCTGCACGCTCGCCACGCGCGCGACGATGGTGCCGTCGCCGGTCAGCGTCGAATACGCGTACTGGAAGGCGTCCGCGGTGCCCCAGATGTCCGCGCCGGCTCCCTTGACGGTGAACGTCGACGTGCCCGCGTCGAACGACGCGCTTCCCTTCGGGCCCACGGCGCCGATGTCGGCGTTCGTCCATCCGCTCGGCAGCGTCGGCTGCGTGACGCCGCCGCCAATCGCGACGCTGTCGAACGCGGCGGTGGCGGCCGACGAGGTGTTGTGGCTGCTGACGGCGAGCCCGACCAGCACCTGCGTGGCCATCGCAATCGTGTCGCTGCCGACGAGCGACCAGCTGGCGCCGTCCGTCGATTGATAGGCGGTGAGCGTGCTGCCGGCGCGGTCGATGCGCACCCAGCGCGGGGCCGCCGCAAGCGGACCGGCCGTGCTCACGCTGACGCCGCCCGCCGCCGTGCGGCGCTGGAACGCGAGGCCCTTGCCGGCCGAGACGATCATCGTCGCGTGCGGGGAGCCGGGATCGAGCGTCGCGCGAATCATCACGCCCGCCTTCGTCCATGTGGCCACGTTCTCGACGCTCTTCACCCGCGCGACGATCGACCCGTCGCCCGACAGCGTCCGGTAGGCGTAATGGAACGCGTCCGCGGCGCCCCAGATGTCCGCCCCCGCGCCCGTGACGGAGAATGCGGAGGTGGCGCTGTCGAACGATGCGGTGCCGCTCACGCCCACGGCGCCGACGTCGGCATGCGACCATCCGCTCGGCAATACGACCGGGTTGTCGACCGTCACACTCCTCGTGTCGGCTGCGGTCAATCCCGAGAGGTCGCGCGCGATCGCCTTGATGGTGTGAGCGCCGTTGGCGACGAGCCGGCTGTCCCAGGTGATCGAGTACGGCGACGTGGTGTCCTCGGCGCCGACATTCACACCGTCTACCTGGAACTGCACGCCGCGCACGCCCGCGTTGTCGCCGGCGCTGGCGCTCACGGACACGGCGCCGCTCACGGTGGTGCCACCGGCCGGAGAGGTCAGCGACACGGTTGGCGGCGTCGTGTCGGTGGGATCCCCGACGCGCCCCGTGACGCTCACGTTGTCGAACTTCGCCGTCGCCCACACGCCGTGCTGCGCGGACGCCACCGACGTGCCGACGTACACGGTGCTGCCCATCGGCACGGTGATCGAGCCGAGCGACGTCCAGGCGACGCCGTCGGCGGAGTACGCGGCCGTGAAGGTATCGCCCGATCGCGTCAGCCGCAGCCAGTTGGGGAGCTTCAGGTCCGCCGCGCCAATCTTGCGCGGCGAGCCGCCGGTCAGGTCCTTGATACGGAAGTCGACGCCTTCGACCGGACTGCCGCTGCTCTCGCTGGGCCGGCCGACCAGCGACACGTATTTCGCTTTCGGCGACAGCGATTCACGGATCATGATGCCGGCGCGGTTGCCCCAGAACAGCTGCAGTGCCATGAGGCGCGCCGTGATCTGCACGTCGCCGGAGAGTGGTTGGTACGCGTAATAAAGCGCGTCGCTGCCGGCGAACGTGGTCAGCCCGGCGCCGTTCAGCACGAACTTGTCCGCGCCCGCGCTCGCGACGAAGCCGGGCCGGCCGACGTCGCCGATGTCGATGGCCTGAAACGGCGCGGGGAGCGGCGGCCGCACCGGCTCGGTGTCCGCGAACGCGCCGTTGATGAACCGCGCCAGGACGTTGCGCGTGATCTGCTGCACCTGCGGCACCGTGCTCGACCATCCGATGCTGCCCGTGGCGAAGACGGTCGCGCCGCTCGCGGCGCGATAGACGGTCATGTCGGAAAAGTTCGCCTCCCTGGCATTCGCCGGGGAATGCGCGAGGCGCTGCACGTTGGCGGGCGAGGTCGGACCCATCGCGTCGACTTCGTAGCCGAGGAACGGTTTCCCGCCCGCTTCGGTCAGCACGTCGCCGTTCTTCAACCCCGTCCCGGTGAAGACCCACGACGAGGCGTCCTCGATCACCATCGGCGGCCGCGCCTGCGTGATGAACATGACGCCCAGCATCTGGTCTTCCGGGCGGTTGACCGGCGCCTTCCGGAAATAGTTGGTCTTCAAGTAGTCGGGCGTGATTGGATCCTGTCGCCACGCCTCCTTGTAGCCGACCATGGTGCGCGCCGGCTGCCCGTTGACCGTGCTCGGCTCGTAGCGGACCTGCCAGTACGAGGTGTTCCCGGAGAAGAACCCCAGGTTGATGCCGCTGTCGCGCGCGCGCTCGACGTTGTCGCGCATCGTCCACGTCCAGTACTCGTCGTGGCCGACCGAGAGAAACGCCTTGTGGTTCATCAGCAGGTTCGGATCGGCGTCCACGTCGACGTTGGTCGCGTAGGTGACGTCGTAGCCCTCGGACTCGAGCCACGTCAGCATCTTCTGCTCCCAGAAGAAGGAGCCGACGCCGTAGCTGTCGTCGCCGTAGTAGGGGCGGTTGAACGACACCTTGTGGGCGGCGTTGGCGGTGTCGCCGCGGTTCGCGATCGTGCCGTACAGCGATTTCCCACCCCAGACGTTGTAGGCCTGCGAGGTGTTGACGGTCTCCGCCATCAGCAGATCGGAGAAGCGCAGGTCGTCGCGCACGCAAAAGATGATGTATTGCTGTTTGCCGCTGGTCCCCGCCGTCAGCTTCACGAGGTAGATGCCGCTCATCCAGTCCGTCGGGTCCGCCGTGCGCGGGATGTTCAACGCGTACGGGTCGCTCCAGTTGCACTCGATCAACCCGGTGTCCGTGGCGACAGGGCACGCGGGCTGCGCGACGCCGGTTCGCGTGATCGTCGGCATCATGCGACGCCCGCCGGCGCCGCCGTAGTAGCCCATTCGGAAGATGTCCATTTTGTAAGTAGATTCCGCCGTGTTGACGAACAGCAGAATCTGCCCGCCGCGGTTCACGCTCGTCAACGACGCGTAGCCCTCGATCACGCTCGTCGCGTATCCGGGGTTGGCCAGCTTCCACTCCGTGGACCCGGTTTTGGCGTTTTCAATCTGAGTGGGGTTGGCCGTGAGCGTCGGGGCGGGACGGAGACCGATGAGCGAGACGACCAGGACGGGGACGCCGACTTTGATCCATTTCATCGTGGACACACTCCGAGAGTGCCGGAGACCAGAGCAATCGTCGATCCGATGCGATGAGTTGTCGTGCGACCGCAGCCGTCGCGCGAGAAACGCCAAGCGGACGATTGCTTCAGACGAGCCGAAAGGTCAATGGCGAGAAGGGGTACAGCCTACGCGCGGCCTGCGTCCGGCGTCAACCTCGGCTTCGCATGGCGCCCGAGATCCGAGACGTGCGCACAGCGGGACTGCCGGGGATCCGTGAAATGGGTGCGGAGAAGTCGATACAGGATTTCCCAAGTCAGGCAAATCTCGCGCAGGACTTTAGTCAGAAGGCGGAAGACGGAAGGCGGAAGTACTTCCGTCTTCCGCCTTTCGCGCGTCAGCGCACTGCGAAGCAATACAGCAGGCCCGCGCCGCCCGTACTCACCAGGTTCTCCTGGCTGCAGCCGCGGCTGCCGTGCGCGGAGTTCCACGAGCTGTTGCCGCCTCCTTGCTTGTCGGAGTGCCCGACCTGCGCGGCGCCGCTGCCGTTACCCGTCCAGTTGTTGCACGTGTGATCCGCGGCGTCGGTGAACGCGCGGCCGTCCGGCTGCGTGCCGGTGAGGATGTCGTGCTGGTTCGGCGTGTCGCCGACGCCGTTCACGGGCGTGCCCTTCTCCGTCAGCGAGAACTGCTTGCCGAGGATGTTCCCGAGGCGCGCCTGCTCGATCGTGTCGCCGTGCAGTTCGGCGACGGTCTGCGCGATGCGCTGGCCGCGCGCGTTGTACCACGGACCGCTGCCGATGCGATCGCGTGCGTTCACCGCGTTCGCCCCCTGCGTGCTCAGGTAGGCGTGCCACGTCGCGTCGCCGCGGCCGGCCGCGGCGGCGAGCGTCTGGCAGTACGCGTCCGCGCCGGTCAGGCCGCCGTAGTTTGCGCCGTCGCCCTTGGGGGCACTGGTGACGAAGAAGGTCATGGGCTGCGGCGGCGTCTGCGCGCCGCGTCCGCCGCCCGGCGGCTGCGCCGCGCCGGCTGGCGGTGTTTGCGTCGAAGGAGGCGGCGCGGGCGTTTGCTGCGCAGCCAACGGCGCCAATCCGAAGGTCAGAGCAATCGCGAGAGAGAGGGAGCGGGAGTGTCTCATCATGCCGACGGATACGCCCGCGGCGCCACGGGTGTTTCGCGAGACAGAAGTCGTGATGACCCGTCGGGCGTGACCGGGTGAGGTGCAGGAATGTGCTACTGCAGGTGGATTTGCGGCGCGACGCGCGGGCGGGGCTCCCCGCTCGACGCGCTCCAGTCGGTATGCGGCGCGTGGTTCTCGACCAGCCATCCGTAGACCAGCCGTCCGTAGGACTGCCAGCGCATCTGCTTCTTCTCGTAGAACGGCAGCAGCGCGCGCTGCACTTCGGGCAGCCGGTAGAGCGGCACGCCCGGGAAGTAGTGGTGCTCGAGGTGATAGTTCGAGTTGAGGAACGCGAAGTCCCAGAACCAGTGCCCCTTCATCAGCGTGCCCCACTTCGCCGGGTCGGAAGGGTCGATGTCGTAATGCTGTCCGAGCCGATTGAGCGTGAAGGCGATCGGGAAGATGAAGAACACCGGGATGATGTTCGTGCGCAGTGCTGCGTAGAACCCGAAGAAGTACCACACGATCGCGATCGCCGACAGGTGCGCGAGCATCGACACCTTGCGCTCGGCCGCGATGGCGCGCTGCAGCGGCGCCGGGTAGGTGGACGACTCGCGGCGCGCCGCACGGAAGTAGATCGGGAAGAGCGCCGGCGTGCAGTACAGCAGCTTGTACCACCGCGCGTTGACTTTCGGCGACAGATGCGCCCGCTTCGGATCGTCATGATCCGAGCCGAGCTCCGCGTGATGATCGAGGTGCCAGCGCGTGAACTGGCTCGCGGAAATCCCGCTCGGCACCGCGTAGAGATATCCGAGCAGCCGCTCCGCCGCGCGACGCCGGCGCGCGAACACCGTGTGATGCACGACTTCGTGCAGCAGCACCGTGAAGTTGAAGATCGTGAATCCCTGGACGACCGCCAGCGGCACCCAGATGAGCGGGTTCTCGAACCGGATCAATCCCCACGTCGCGAGCGCGAGGATCCCGAACTGACGGATCGTCACCACGAAGTGCCGCAGCGGCTGCTTGCGGTGCAGGTCGCGCATCTGCTCGCGGGAAATAGCCGCGCCCAGCTCCGCGCGCAGCCCAGCCGAATGCTGCGTGTAATGGTGCGATTTCACGGTGCGTCCATTGTAACGCGCCAACAGGCGTAGGGCGGGCCTTTAGACCCGCCGGGGTCGGCGCCTTTGAACATGCGTGCTGGAAAAGGACGGTAGGGCGCCACCTTCAGGTGCGCCCATGCGATGGCGCCTCTGAAGAGGCGCCCTACCCGGCCACCCCATCACGTCGCACGTTCCGCAGGCCCCTAAGCCCTGAGCCGTATGCCGTAAGGCCTCACGCGCGTCAGAGCGACCCCGAGCAGAACCAGGGCCGCGCCGACGAGCTTGGCCGGCCCAATCGGCTCGTGCAGCCAGACGAAGGCCGCGGCCATGGCAATCAGCGGAAGGAGATTGGAATACACCGCCGTCCGTGCCGTGCCGAGCTCGCGCACGCCGACGTACCAGATGACGTAGGCCACGCAAATCGACAGCACCGCCGAATACAGAAGCGCGGTCCACGTCCCCGCGCTGACGCTGGTCCACGACACGCGCGTCACCGCCCTCGCGGCAAGTGGCAGATAGAAGAGCGTCCCCACGGCCATCGACAGCGCCGTCACGCCGAGCGGTGAATGGCGCTCCATCAGCGGACGCGCGGCAATCGTGTACACCGACCAGCACACCACGGCGCCGCCCATCAACAGATCGCCCTCGAGCGAATGTCCGGCCGTGTTCCCGCCGCTGCTGACGACGATGTAGACGCCGAGCAGGGAGATGAGCGTCCCGGCCCAGTGCAGCGCCGTCACGCGCTCGGCGGCCACGCCGGCGCGACGCATGACGTCGGCGGCAATCGTGATCAGCACCGGGCTCGCCGCGAGCAGCAGCGAGCTGTTGGCGACGCTCGTCCGCGCGACCCCGCCGATGAACAGGAACTGATACAGGCAATGGCCGACGAAGCCGAGGCCCGCGAGCGCGGTCCAATCGCGCCGCGTCAGCGGCTCGCGCGTGTAGAACACGTCGCCCGGGTTCCACCGGAGGCGCCTGGTAATCGCCATCGTCGCCAGCATGACGAGCGACGCCAGGATCATGCGCACGGCGTTGAACGCCTGCGGCGGGACCTCGCGGAACGCGAACTTGATGACCGTATAGTTCGTGCCCCAGATCAGGGCCATGAAGAGCAGGAGCGCGTCGAGCTTGGAGAGGCGGAACATGGAGGCGAGCGCCGCGCGATCGATCGCGGCGTGAACTACGGGACTGATCGAGGCGATCGGATCGACGACGAAGGAACGGTTCCGTTCATTCGCGGCTGGCGATCCGATCGCTCCGGGACGTCGCTGCGGCTTCTAGCTCCCGAACGGGGGCAGGAAGAACAGGATCAGCGAGATCAGCAGCACGTAGATGACCAGCGACTCAATCAGGACGAGGCCGAGAATGAGTGCGCCGCGGATGTCGCCGGTCGCGCTGGGGTTGCGCGCGATCGCTTCCGCCGCGGAGGCGATGGCGCGGCCCTGCGCGAGCGCGCCGAACGCGGCCGCGAAGGCGAGGGCGAAGCCGGCCGTGATGATCGACCAGCGGATGATCTCGGTACGCCCGGCGACGGCGCCGCCGGCTTCCTGCGCGAACACGGGCGAGGCGAATACCACCGCCGCGACCACGAGCAGAGCTGTCACAACACTACGTTTGCTCACGACCAAATCCTCCCTGACACAACGACACAAGAACCGAAAAGATGCCCGACTGCGACGTGGATGAAAACCAACGCGGCGCTAGGCCGCGGCGGGCGCCTGATGGCCTGACGGCGCATCGTGCCCGTGCTCATCGTGCTCGTGTTCCACCGCGACGGCTCCCTGCAGGTAGATGATCGACAGCAGCACGAAGATGAACGCCTGCAGACCACCGGTGATGAGCCCGAGGAACATCATCGGCAGCGGCACGATGAAGGGAATGATGCTGCCGAGAATCAGGATGACCAGCTCTTCGCCGAAGATGTTGCCAAAGAGACGCAGCGACAACGAGAGGACGCGCGACGCATGGCTGATGCCTTCGATGATGATCATCAGCGGCGCCATCCACACCGGCGCGCCGGGCGGCACGGCGAAGTGCTTGAGATAGTTCACCACGCCCTGCTTGCGGAACCCCTGCAGGTGGTAGAACACCCACGTGGTGATCGCGCAGCCGAGCGTGACGTTGATGTTGCTCGTCGGCGCCATCAACCCGGGGACCAGCCCGGCGTAGTTGCCGAGCAGGATGAACAACCCGAGGGTCGCGATGAGCGGCAGGTACGCGCGGCCATCCCGGCCAATCCACTCTTCGAGCAGATTGACGACCGACATCACGCCGTCTTCGAGCAGAATCTGGAATTTGCCGGGATGCTCGACGCTCAGCCGCGACCGCATGATCGCGCACACCACCGTGACCACGATCACGATCAGCATCGTCATCACGAGGTAGTTCGGAATGACCTCGTGCCCTTCGAAATGAAAGCCCAGAGGCTCGAGCGCCGCTTTCACCAGCGGGCCGAGCACGGCATTCACGAATTGCACGATCCAGAGCGGGTGTTCGATCATCCGGAACGATCAGAATCCTGAGGACGCGGCTGCGGTTATTTCCTGACGAAACGGCCAGCTTCGAGCGCCGCAGCCGCCAGAACCGACGATGCACCCGCCACGAGCCCCAATGGGTGCAGGCGCAAACGCGCAATCATAACGTACGCCAGAAAGCCGAGTAAAGCGTACCGACCCACCATCTTGACCAGCGCAAGGCCGACTTTTGGACGCTGTGAATGATCGCGCGGCCCCGCGGCAAACGCCGCCAGGGCTTCGATGCCGCCGCGAATCGAAACGAAGCTGATCATGATCAGCACCGCGCCGCCTACGACCGAGAGCGCGGCCCACCAGTCGCCGCGCGTGACGATGAGCGCCAGCAATGCAATCGCGAGCGCGCACGCGATCGCCGATCGCTGAAGCCGATCGAGCAGCGCATCGCTCACGCTATTTGATGGATTTCGACGCGCGGTAGACGTTGACGACCCCAGCCACGAGGCCGAGGAAGAAGAAGATGAAGAAGCCCCAGTGCCCGCGGCCGATCCAGCGATCGATCAGCAGGCCGAGGCCGGCGCCGATCACGATCGCGAGCACGAACGAGAAGCCGACGCTCCCGAGCGTGCCGAGCGTCCGCATCGCTTCGGCGGTGGAGTTCTGTGAGGGTTTCCGCTCGTCCATCGCGCCCGGTCAGTGGCCGCCCGGCTTTTTCGAGTCGCGCGCGGGCGGCTGTGCCGTGGGTTGCCCCGTGTCGCCGCACGATCCCATCGTCACGAAGTCGGGCGGCGCGCCGGGTGTCGCGGCGGGTTTCGGCGCCGTTGCGGGCGCTGCATCGCATCCGGGAAGCGCCGGATTGAACCCGCTGGCCGCGCCCGAATCCTTCTTCTGCGTGTCGGGCGCGACCGTCGCGGACGAGGGCGCGGCTACGCGCTCGACGACGCGGCTGCTGACGCGGCCCGTGACCCTGGCGACGACCGCTTCGACCCGCTGCACGAACGGCGCGGGATGAACCGCGACGCCCACCGCAAGCACGGCGATCGCGCCAAACACCGCGAGTTGACGCTTCCGGAGGTCAGCCACAGATGTCGTCGTCGGCCGCAGTATACTGGAACCGAAAGGCCCCAAACTCATGAAACACTGGCTCCTTGCGCTGCTTGCCGGCGCGTGCCTGACCTTCCCCGCCCCGGTCGCGGCGCAGAGCAAACCGACGAGTCTCACGATCAGCGCGCTCGACAGCAAGGGCGAGCCCGTCAGCAGCCTGAGCGCCGCCGACATCACGGTGAAAGAAGACAACGTCGCGCGCGAGGTGCTCAAGGTCGAGCCCGCCACGGATCCGTTGACCGTCGCACTCCTCATCGACGACAGCCAGGCGCTCGAAGGGGGCGTGCAGTTCATCCGCGACGCGGCCCGGACATTCGTGCGCACGCTCGGCGAGCGCGCCGAGATCGCGGTCATCACTTTCGGCGAGCGCCCGACGATCGCGCTCGACTACAGCAAGGATCCCAAGGCCATCGACAATGCCGTCAGCCGCGTCTTCCCGCGCTCCGGCTCGGGGTCGTACCTGCTCGACGCGCTGATCGAAACGAGCCGCGGCCTGCAGAAGCGCGAAGCCGCGCGCCCGACGATCGTCGTGCTCATGCTCGAGGACGTCGAGTTCAGCAATCGCTATTACGAGCAGGTGCTGAACGAGATCGACAAGTCCGGCGCGGCCCTGCACGTCGTTGCGATCGGTCAGCCGGAGGCGGGCATCAACAACGATGAAATCCGCAACCGCAACATGGTGATCGCGGAAGGCACCGAGAGGACCGGTGGACGCCGCGATCAGGTGCTCGCGCTGAGCGGCACGGAATCGCGCATGAAGCAGCTGGCCAACGAGCTGGCGCACCAGTTCACGGTCACCTACGCGCGTCCCGAGACGCTGATCCCGCCGCAGCGCGTGGAGGTCACGACGACGCGCCAGGGCGTCACCGTGCGCGCGCCGAAGCGCGCGTCCCTGGCCAAAGCGCGGGAGACGAAATGACGCGGCGTCTCAGTCTGGCGCTCGCCGTCGCGCTGATCATGGCGACGGCGCTGACCGCGCAGCAGCGATTCCGCGTCGGCGTCGAGCTCGTCTCGCTGAACGTCACCGTCACGGACGGCACGGGACGCTACGTCACGGATCTCAATCAGGAAGACTTCGAAGTCTATGAAGACGGCACGCGTCAGTCGCTGACCTTCTTCTCGCGTACCCAGCAGCCGATCTCGCTCGCGCTGCTGCTCGACACGAGCGCCAGTATGGAGGAGCGGATGCCAATCGCGCAGGAAGCCGCAATCGGCTTCTCGCGTCAGCTGCACAAGGAGGACCAGGCGGCGATCATCGACTTCGACAGCCAGGTCCGCATCCTCGCGCCGTTCACCAACGACGGCGCGGCGCTCGAGAAGGCGATTCGCGCAACCACGCCGAACGGATCGACGTCGCTCTACAACGCCATCTACATCTCACTGAAGGAGCTGCGGAAGACGAAGGCGCAGTCGGCATCCGAGATCCGCCGGCAGGCGGTGGTGCTGCTCTCCGACGGCGACGACACGTCGAGCCTGATCGAGTTCGACGAAGTGCTCGATCTCGCGAAGCGGTCCGAGACCGTCATCTACGCGATCGGGCTGCGCCAGGGAGAGATCGCGCGGCGCGAGTTCAAGGAAGCGGAGTTCGTGCTGCGCCAGCTCGCGCAGGAGACGGGCGGGCGCGCCTACTTCCCGACCGACGCGCGCGAGCTGCCCAAAATCTACCAGGCGATCTGGGACGAGCTCTCGAGCCAGTACACGATCGCGTATTCGTCGGCCAACCCGAAGCGCGACGGCGCCTGGCGGCGCATCCTCGTGCGCATTGCCCGCCCGGGCCTGACCGCGCGCACCAAGCAGGGCTACTACGGCCCGACCGGTTCCTGACGCGATGCTGGCCTGGCTTCCCTTCATCCTGTATGCGGCATCTGCCGCTGCGTACATGGTGCACTTCAGCCGGCGCCAGCCCGAGGTGGGCCGCGCCGCGACCGCGCTCCTCGCCGGCGGCGTGCTCGCGCACACGTTCCTCATCGGCATGCAGACCGTCGAAGCGGGCTACGCGCCGCTGGTCGGCACGACCGCCGCGGTGTCCGCATTCGTGTGGCTCCTCGGCCTCGCCTATCTCTACGTCGAACTGACCACCGACGAGAAGGCGATGGGCGCGTTCGTCACCGTGCTGCTCGCGGTGCTCGCGCTGCTGCCGGCGCTTCACGCGACCGAGATCGAGCCGCGGCCGGCGCTGCTCCGGAGCCCGCTCTTCACCATCCACGTGCTCTCGATGCTCTTCGCCTATGCGAGCTTCGCGCTCGCGTTCGTGCTGGGCGTCACCTACGTGCTGCTCTTCAAGGAAATCAAAGCCAAGCACCTCGGGTTCTTCTACGCGCGGCTGCCCTCGCTCCAGGTGCTGGACGTGATGAACGGCCGCGCGATCATCGTGGGCTGGCTGTTCCTCACCTGCGGCCTCATCGTCGGCGGCTTCTGGGCGACGCAGATCCACGCCTCGCCCGACCCGCGAGCGCAGGCGATGTCGGTCGGCGATCCAAAGATCCTGTTCGCGCTGCTGTCGTGGGCCATGTATTCCTTCGCGCTGTTCGCGCGGCGGACGATTGGCTGGAGCGGCCGGCGCGCCGCGTGGCTCTCGGCGATCGGGTTCGTGATCGTCCTGCTGAACTTCGTACCCGTCGGCTATTTCCTGACGCGGAGTCACAACTTCTAACCGATCATGAAGTTGCTGGCCGTCGGCGTCAGTCACCGGACAGCGCCCGTCGAACTCCGCGAATGCGTGGATTTCGCGAAGGAGGGTGTGGACGCGGCACTCGCGGCGATCGCGCGGCGCGGCGCCGCGCGCGAGATCGTCGTACTGTCGACGTGCAACCGCGCCGAGATCTACGCCGCCGCCGAGAGTGACGCCGCCGCCGACACGTTCAGCCGCTTCATCAGCGAATATCACCGGCTGCCGCATGAGACCGTTGCGCCGCACCTGTTCGTCCGGCGCGGGGCCGAGGCCGCGATGCATCTGTTTCGGGTCGCCGCCGGGCTCGACTCGCTGGTCGTCGGGGAGCCGCAGATCCTGGGACAGGTGAAAGAGGCGTTCGCGACGGCGAGCGCGCTGAAGCACACGGGCGCGATCACGAACCGGTTGTTCACGTCCGCGTTCACCGTCGGCAAGCGCGTGCGCTCGGAAACCGGGCTCGGCGAAGGGGCCGTCTCGGTCAGCTTCGCGGCGATTTCCCTCGCACGCAAAATCCTCGGCGACCTCAAAGGGCTCGAGGTGCTGATCCTCGGCGCGGGCGAGATGGCCAAGCTGACCGGCGTCCACCTGCAGGCGCAGCAGGTGAAGCAGCTGACGATTGCCAGCCGCACGCTCGCGACTGCCGAAGCGCTCGCACGACGCCTGAACGGACGCGCGGTGCCATGGGGCTCGCTCGGTGACGCGTTGTCGGCCGCCGACATCGTGGTCACGGCCACCGGCGCAACCGAGCCGGTCCTGACGCGAGCGCGCGTGGAGGAGGCGATGCGGCCCCGGCGCAACCGCGCGCTCTTCGTCATCGACATCGCCGTCCCGCGCGACGTCGACGCCGCCGTCGGCGATCTCGACCAGGTGTTCCTCTACAACATCGACGACCTGCAGTCGATCGTGCAGGAGAACCTCGCGCGCCGCTCGGCGGAGCTGCAGCGCGCCGAGCAGATCGTCGGCGAAGAGGTCGACCGGTTCGTCGCGTGGGTGCAGTCGCGCGAGATCATCCCGACCGTGATCGCGCTCCGGCAGCGGTTCGAAGCGATCCGCCAGGCGGAGCTGCAGCGCCTCGAGTCGAAGCTGTCGGGACTGCCGCCCGAAGCGCGCGCGCGGGTCGACGAGATCACGCATCTCATCGTCGAGAAGCTGCTGCTCACGCCCACCGAGCAACTGAAGGCGGTCAACGACGAGGCGATGGTCGTCGCCTACGCCGACGCGCTCAATCGCCTGTTCAGCCTCGCCGACGACAAATCGAAATCCGACGGCACGCAACAGCAACAGAAGGTGTCTTCATGACGAGGCCGCTGCGGATCGGAACGCGCGGGAGTCAGCTCGCGCTGTGGCAGGCGCGCACCGTCGCGAGGCTGCTCGAGCAGCAGGGACATGACGTCGAGCTGCTCATCATCAAGACCGCGGGCGACCGGCTGCAGGAAGCGCCGCTCTCGGAGGTTGGCGGCAAGCGGCTGTTCGTCAAGGAAATCGAGGAAGCGCTGCTCGCCGGAGACGTCGACCTCGCCGTCCACAGCGCGAAAGACATGCCGGCGGTGCTGCCCGACGGGCTCGACATCGCCGCGGTCCTGCCGCGCGAGGATGCGCGCGACGCGCTCGTGCTGCCCGGCGCGTCGGGTCCGCTGGACCTCGCGTCCGCGGTGGCGCAGATCGGCGACAGCCCGACGATTGGCACGAGCAGCGTCCGGCGCATCGCCCAACTCGCGACGCTGATGCCGCGCGCGCAGTTCGCGCCGATCCGCGGCAACGTCGACACGCGGCTGCGCAAGCTCGACGCCGGCGGCTTCGACGCGCTGGTGCTCGCCGCCGCCGGCATGAAGCGCCTCGGCTTCGCCGGGCGGATTTCCTCTCCGATCCCGCCGGCCGACTGCGTCCCCGCGCCCGGCCAAGGCATCGTTGCCATCGAGATCCGCAGCGACGATCGCGACACGCGCGGCCGCCTCCAACCGATCAATGATGGTATGGCGGGCATCGCGCTCGCCGCCGAGCGCGCGCTCGTCGCCGCGCTGGGCGGCGGATGCCAGCTACCGCTTGGCGCGATTGCGCTCCCGGCCAACGGCGATCTCGACATGCACGCGATCGTCTCGTCAGTGGACGGCCGCCGCAGCATTCGACGCCAGGCGCGCGGCCCGGCGTCGGAGCCGGCCCGCCTCGGCCAGCAGCTGGCCGAGACGCTCGCGTCCGCCGGCGCGATGGCGCTGCTCGACGAGGTGCGCAACGCCCAGGGGCCGGTCGAGGGCAGCTACTGAAAACAGCTGGTAGCTGGTAGGGCGTGTTGGTATCACCGCAATGGCCGGCTCGAGCACGCCCGACCCGAAGGTCGGACCTGCTCAGAAGGCCGCCGCGAAGCGACGGCAAGCCCGAAAGGCGTCGCGCGACCCTTCGACTGGCTCAGGGTGTTCTGAGCGAAGTCGAAGGGCGAAGCGCGTAAAGCGCGTGGCGGTGGGGCCCCACGCGCATTGAGAAAAGATGACCAACCCCTGCGTGTACATCGTCGGCGCCGGTCCGGGCGATCCCGGGTTGATCAGCGTGCGGGGGCGCCGCTGCCTCGAGAGCGCGGACGTCGTCGTCTACGACCACCAGATCCACACGCGGCTGCTGCGGCTCGCGGGTGCCGACGCGGAGCGGATTGACGTCGGCGCGGCGGCGCCGCGCCCGTTCGATCAGGACGCCATCTCGCTGCTGCTGGTCGAGAAGGCGCGCGAAGGCAAGACGGTCGTGCGGTTGAAATGGGGCGACCCGTTCGTGTTCGACAGCGGCGGCAAGGAAGCGCTGTTCCTGCACGAGCAGCGCGTGCCGTTCGAAGTCGTGCCCGGCATTCCTGCCGCGATTGGCGTGCCCGCGTATGCCGGCGTGCCGGTCACCTATCCGGGCGCGGGCGATACCGTGGTCCTCGTGCGCGGCCACGAATCGGAGAACGATGCGGCGCCGGACGTCGACTGGTCGCGCCTCGCCGGCATCGACGGCACACTCGTGTGCTTCGCGGGCGCGAAGCAGGTGGAGGCGATCGCTCACGCGCTCGTCGAACACGGACGGCCCGCCGATGAATCGGCCGTTCTGGTCTACAACGGCACGACGCCGGCGCAGGACACCGTGACCGGTACGCTGGGCGATATCGCGTCGCAGGCGCGGACGGGCCGTCCGGCGATGCTGATCGTCGGGCGCGTGGCCGGCCTGCGCGAGCACCTGCGGTGGTACGACGAGCGTCCGCTGTTCGGCCGGCGCGTGGTCGTGACCCGCGCGACCGAGCAGGCGGGTGATCTGGTCGACATGCTCGAGGAGCGCGGCGCCGAAGCGATTCTCGCGCCGACCATCCGTCTCGCGCCGCCGGAGGATCTCGACGCGCTCGATCGCGCCTGCACCGAAGCGGGCCGTTACGACTGGCTCGTGTTCACGAGCGCGAACGGCGTCGAGCACTTCATGCGGCGGCTGCTCGCCAACGGCGACATCCGCGATCTGAAAGGACCGCGCATCTGTACGATCGGTCCGGCGACCGCGCAGCAGCTGTCGCGCTACGGCATCCGCGCGGATTTGACGCCGGAGGAATACCGCGCGGAAGCGGTTGCCGAGGCGCTCAAGGCGCGCGACGAGGTGCGCGGGAAGCGTTTCCTCCTGCCGCGGGCTGACATCGCCCGCGAAGTGCTCGCCGACGAACTACGCGAGGCGGGCGCCGAGGTGACGGAGGTGGCGGCGTATCGCACGCTCGTCGCCGGCGGCGAACGCGACGACGACCATGACGTGTATCGCATGCTGCTCGATCGCCAGATCGACGCGGTGACGTTCACGAGCGCCTCGACCGTCAAGAACTTCGCAAAGATTTTCGGCGCCGAACAGGCGGCCGATCTTCTGCGCACGACGGTGGTGGCCTCGATCGGCCCCGTCACCGCCGAAGCGGCGCAGCAGCTCGGCATCGCAACGACCGTGATGCCGAAGCGCTATACCATCCCGGATCTCGTCGACGCGCTCGTCCAGCATTTCCATCAGCCCACCACCGTCAGCGTCAGCTCGTAGGTGCACCATGACGACCAGGCATTCCGGCGGCCACGCGCACGTCACTCACGCTCCCCTCGAGCTGCGGCATCGGCCGCGCCGGCTGCGGCGCAGCGCCGCGCTGCGCGCGCTGGTGCGCGAGACCCGGCTGTCGCCGGACAACTTTCTGTATCCGTTGTTCGTGTGCAGCGGCGAAGGGCAACGCCGCGAAGTGGGATCGATGCCGGGCGTGTATCAATTGTCGGTGGACGAAGCGGTGCGCGAAGCCGCGGCCGCGAAGGCGGACGGGGTTCCCGGCGTGCTGTTGTTCGGCCTGCCCGACGACAAGGATGCCGTCGGCTCCGCCGCCTACGATGCGGAAGCGCCCGTGCAGACCGCGGTCCGCGCGCTCAAGCGCGAAGTGCCGGGCCTGCTCGTCATCACCGACGTGTGCCTGTGCGAGTACACGTCGCATGGCCACTGCGGCATCGTCATCGACGAGGAGATCGCGAATGACGCGACCGTCGAGCAGCTCGCGCGGGCGGCCCTGTCGCATGCCGCGGCCGGCGCCGACATCGTCGCGCCGTCGGACATGATGGACGGGCGCGTCGGCCGAATCCGCGAAGCGCTCGACGAGGCGGGGTTCGCGCAGGTGGCGATCATGTCGTATGCGGCGAAGTACTGCTCCGCGTTCTACGGACCGTTCCGCGAGGCCGCGGATTCGGCGCCCGCGTTCGGCGATCGCCGATCGCACCAGATGGATCCCGCGAACGTCGAAGAGGCGATGCGCGAGGTGGAGCTCGATCTCGAGGAAGGGGCCGACATCGTGATGGTGAAGCCGGCGCTCGCATACCTCGACGTCATCTCGCGCGTGAAGCACGAGTTCGGCGTACCGACCGCGGCGTATCAGGTCAGCGGCGAATACGCGATGCTCAAGGCCGCCGCTCGCAACGGCTGGATCGACGAGCCCCGCGCCATGATGGAGACGCTCACGTCGATCCGCCGCGCCGGCGCCGACATCATCATCTCCTACTACGCCCGCGAAGCCGCCCGGGTGCTGGCGTAACCAGACGATCCTCGTAGCTTCCGCCTTGAGGCGGAAGTTCAGCTGCCGCGATGCTCTTCCGGCTGCAGCCGGAAGCTACGGGTGACACGTCCCGCGCTTACTTCCTCTCACCGATATTTACGCTCGCGTCGAGCCGCGCCGTGCCGCGCAGGATCCCGAGCGTCGCGCGCGTGCCAATCCGCTCGTCGGTGAGCGCGCGGTGCAGATCGTCCAGGCTCTCGAGGACGATGTCGTCGAGCGCGACGAGCAGGTCGCCGTCGCGGACGCCCGCGAGATCCGCGGGCGCGCCCTTCTCCACCTGCGTCACCAGCACCGCGCCGACCTGCGCGAGACGATGGAACCTGGTCACGCGCCGCAGCAGCGGCACGCTCTGTCCCGCGATCCCGAGGTAGCCGCGACGGACCCGTCCGTCGCGCAGCAGCGCCGGCACCACCAGCATCGCCGTCGCGATCGGCACCGCGAAGCTGAGTCCGTTGCTGCCGGCGATGATTGCGGTGTTCACGCCGACGACCCGGCCGTCGCTGGCGACGAGCGGCCCGCCCGAGTTCCCCGGATTCAACGCTGCGTCGGTCTGGATGACGTTCTCAATCAGCCGTCCTGACCGCGACCGGAGCGATCGTCCGAGCGCGCTCACCACGCCCGCCGTGACCGTGTGCTGGAAGCCGTAAGGATTGCCGATCGCGACGACGAGCTGCCCCGGCCGCAGGACGCGCGAATCCCCGAGCGTCGCGGCGACGAGATCGGTGGCGGTGATTCGAAGCACCGCGAGATCGATGTCCGGATCGCGCCCGACGACGTCCGCGTCGCAATCGCGTCCATCGGCCAAGGTGACCTCGACCTTCGACGCGCCTTCGACAACATGGCTGTTGGTGAGAATGAGCCCGTCGGCCGCGAACACGAAGCCGGACCCGCTCGCCTGGGCGCCCTGCGACTGCGCGTCATTCCGCTTGTGGGTGACGGTAATGTTGACGACGGCCCCGGCCACGGCGTCGACCGCGTGCATCACCGCTTGTGAATACGCGTCCAGCAGACCGTCGTCGAGGTGATTGCTGGGAAAAGAAACCATGCCAGTAGGACGCGGTGCCCGAGTCCCGAGTCCCGAGACTGTTAGTCGCGAGCCCGTGCTTAGGCGGGTCTAAAGACCCGCCCTACGTGGAATCAATGGAGCCGCCATCGTGATCAGTCGTAGGCCGGGTCTTCAGACCCGGCGAGACGATACCTAAGGCACTAGGAACTCTTCAGCGCGACGACCGGCGAAAGCGCGGCGGCCCGGCGCGCGGGGACGTAGGAGGCGATGAGGGCCACGGCCGCGAGAAATCCGGTCACTACCAAGT
>JBKPRU010000323.1:0-13679 GCA_046734675.1 Acidobacteriota bacterium | reverse complement strand
TCCAACTGGTCACCAACCTGACGCGAATGATGGGAACACACACGCTGAAGTTCGGCGTAGACGTCCGGCGTGCCTGGAACCTGCGTGTGCCCAGCGACAACCATCGTTCTGGCGAACTCAGTTTCAACGATGCACGCACGCGCGGACCGAACGGCGGCGGCCTCGGGCTCGCGACGTTCCTGCTCGGCGATGTCACGCATATCTCGCGCTACGTCAGCCCGTTCACGGACGCCGGCGAGCGGCAGTGGCGCCATTTCTATTACGCGCAGGACACGTGGCGGGCGACGCCGAAGGTCACGATCAACTACGGCCTCCGACTGGATGTGATCAACCCGCAGACGGTCAGCGGCGAGGGCAAAGGCGGGTTCCTCCTCGCTACGGTCAGCGACGGCCAAATCGATATTCCGTCGCCCAATATCCTGGTCGCTGGCGTCGGCGGTATCCCGTTGAACGGCGGGATCAAGAACTCGCTCAACTGGGCACCGCGCGCCGGCGTGACCTATCAGTTGAGTGAACGCACGGTGCTTCGCGCCGGTTACGGCCGCAGCTACGACATCGGCGTGTTCGGGTCGCTGTTCGGGCACTCGGTGACGCAGAACCTGCCGGTGCTGTCCGCGCAGAGCCTGAGCGGTGCAAACGACTTCGACGCGGTCTTCAATCTGTCACAGCCGGCGCCGGCGCCCGTGTTCGTCTCGGTGCCCAGCAACGGCCAGTTCCCGCTGCCCAACGGCGTGTTCGCCAGGGCGTTGCCCGACAAACAGCGTCCACCGACGGTTGACGCGTACAACGTCACGGTCCAGCACGAACTTGGGGCGCAGCTGTCGGCCGAAGTGGCGTACGTCGGTAACCACGGTGCGCGCGTGTTCATCGGCGACGGACCCGCCCTGAACGGGAACCAGCCGACGTTAACCGGGTACCCGGACCTGTCACAGGATCAGCGCAAGCCGTTCTTCTCGCGCTACGGATGGACACAAGGTATCGATGTGTTCTGCAACTGCGGCACGAACCGGTACGACTCGCTGCAGACGAAGCTCACGAAACGCTTCGGCAACGGCTACTCCGTGCAGGCGAACTACACGCTTCAGCGCGTTCGGCAGCATGGCGGCGACCAGTTCTTCTACGACCCGGACCTGGAGTATGGCCCGCCCGACTGGGACCGCATGCACAACTTCTCGGTGTCGAGCCTATGGGAGCTGCCGTTCTTCAAGAACAACAGCATCCTCGGTGGATGGCAGTTCAACCAGACCACGATGATTCAAAGTGGTCTGCCGTTCAACGTCAGCTATCGTGACGCGGGCAGCGACCGCGACACCGGTCCGAACCGCCCGAACCTGATCGGTGATCCGAGCGGCCCGAAGACGCGTGACCAGTGGTTCAACACGACCCCGATCGGCAGCGCAGGCAGCGCGTTCGAGCGGCCCGCCAAGGGCACGTTCGGCAACATGGAGCGCAACGCCTTGCGCGGGCCGGGCTACTGGCGCACCGACGCCTCGCTGTTCAAGAAATTCCGCGTCATGGCCGATCACGAGATCGAGTTCCGCGCGGAGGCCGTGAACATCTTCAATCACGTGAACCTCGGCAACCCCGATTCAGAGATCGGTGTGCCAGGCAACAACAACGCGAACGCCGGGCGCATCACGTCGACGGCGTACTTCGGCGCCGACCCGCAGCGCAACTTCCAGTTCGCGCTCAAGTACCGGTTCTGATACCACGCCCGTGACTTCCGCTCTCACGAGCGGAAGTCACGGCCTGTCAGCGGTCCCTCATTACGGTCTTCAATTCCTCGAGAGCGCGCCGGGCGTCGTCGTTTGACCCATCGACGGCGAGTGAGCGCTCGAAGTGCGCTCGCGCTTCCGCGAAGCGACCGCGGCGCGCGGCGATCAATCCCAGGTTGTAAAGCGCCATCGCATTCGCCGGGCGAAGCGCAAGCGACCGCTCGAAGCTGGCGACCGCCTGATCGTAGCGACCCATCATCGCGTAGGCACTCCCGAGATCGCTCAACGCGGCGGCATCGTCGGGCGTCGCGCGCAGCACGCCCTGGAAACAAACCACGGCATCTGCCGGCTTGCCTTGCGCCAGTAGAACGTTGCCAAGGTTGTACTCGGCATCCAGGGTGGTTGGATCCAACCGCAGCGCTTCCTTGAACTCGGCGGACGCCTGCTCGAATTGCGCTAGCGCCTGATACGCCGTCCCCAGCATGTTGTGAGCCGCCGCATGCCGAGGCCGTACGGTGACCGCGCGTCGCAGATGTTCGACGGCTTCGGCGTAGCGGCCTTGCGATTCCATGACCGATCCGAGATTCGCGTGGGCGACGAAGTCGTCCGGATACTTCCGCAGGCGCGCGCGCATCAAGGCTTCCTGGAGCAGCATCAGATCCTCCCGATGCGACGGGACCACCTGGAGCCACAGGTGCGCCATCTCGTCGGAGGCCCGGTCTCCGGCCTGCACCCGTTCAGGGGGACTATGCGGGTTGCGAACATTCGCGGCCGAATTGTCGTACGTCCATTTCATCGAGACGACCGTCCCCTTTGGCAGCAGCATCGGCTGCTCGAGGCGGTAGACGGCCTGCCAATTGAGGTCCCAGTCGGTGATGTGTACGAGCCACCGCGTCGTTCCATCCGGCAACCGTGCGATGCCCTGGACTTCCCGACCGAGATAGTGGGCGTGCGGATATACCGCCAGCAGCGTCACGTCGACCGGCAGTTCGAGTTCGTCGGTCACGGTGAACGATGAGGCGCCAGGCGGAATGTCGAGCGCACCGTCGTGTTCGAGCTGCAGAAGCATCGGAAATCGCGTCGGCGCTCTGTCGGTGAAGTACAGACCGACCATGGGACGCACCTCCTCGGGTTTTCCCGATGGCTGGAGGTGCATGTTCAGGACGAGATCGGTGCCGGGGTCGAGGCGCCAGGCCATGTCGTCGGACTCCGGTGACGGCGGCGATCCTGGTTTCCAGAACAGGAAGTGACTGTCCGGTTCGAACCGGGCCGACACAATCTCGACGTCCATCCCTGGAAACCCGACGATCGCGTCGGCGGCATCACGCGCGCGCGCCGATCCGGTGGGGTCGAGCATGATGTTGGCGTGGTGGACCAACTTCGGCTTGCCGGGCAGGATCTCGATCGCTCGCACAAATCGCGTTTTCGTCAGTGAGTTCGGCAGCACGAAGTTGTGAAACTGGTCCCCGCCCTCGGCAGGGAGCGTAAAACCGGCGGGTGCGGTGAGGATGAGATCGGGCGTTCCGAGCTGCCACCCTGACGAAAACTGCGGCGGTGGAGGAGTGGCACCCGCATCGCCTTCAGGAGCGCCGTCGCGCACCCAACGTGCGAGCAGTTCGATCTGCGAGTCGGTCAGATGGCGCTCGCCGATGAAGCGGCCATGCCCGGCGACCGGCGGCCACGGCGGCATGAATCGGCGTCCGGTGACTTTGACGATCTGCCGCGCCCGGCGTTTGACATCCCGGTACTGAACGAGCGGGAATGGCCCGGCGCCGCCCTCGTGGTGGCACGGAACGCAATTCGCGTAGAGCAACGGCGCCACATCCGCGGCGAAGGTGGGACTTGTCGCGACAGCATCGCCGCGCCGCACGAAGCCGTCGCGCCCGCAGCCTGCGCTGAGCCATGCGACACCGAGCAGCACCGGGAGAACGACCGGCCGGCTCACCACGGTGTCACCTGAGATCCGCGATGATACAGCCGACCGCAGGGGTGGTTTGCGGCACGACTGCGCGACCTGCGAGCGATGCCTCGAGCGCGTCGCGAAGATCGTGCGTCGACGGCCGGGGACGAGCGCGGCCAAATTCCACGTATCGATCATCGATTCGACCGCGATAGACCAATCGAGGACCGCTGTCGCCGCCGCTCATATACACGGCCGCTTCCGGCGTGATCGTGACGCCGCTGAATTCAACGAGCGTGTGTCGTGGATCACGCAGCGCTGCCGCCTGGTGACCGTACTCCGTGAGATGGGCGCGAATGGCAGCAGGTGGCTCGGCGGGATCGACATACACGAGCCAGAACTGGACACCGCGCGGCTCGAATGCGCGGCGAAGCTGCTCGATCGTGGGTGCGAAGCGATTCGAAATCGGGCAGTCGATTCGGGTGAACACGAAGACCGTGGCACGCGCGGAGGCAAGGTGGAAGGGATCGACGCGACGGCCGTCGAGACTTAGCAGGTCGAGCGACTGTCCATCGGCTCTCGCCAGAGCAAGCAGTTGCAGGAACCCAATGAACAGCGCGGCCGCAGACAGCCTCGCCACGGCGTCACACCTGCCGCTTCACTCCCAGCTTCGCGAGCGCTTCGTCGGGGCAGCCCTTCCAGATCGGCACGAACGTGTTGCCCGTGTACTGCAGGTCCGCCATCCCCATCTTCGTCGTCCAGAAGCCGGTTGCGGTCAGATCGCGGAAGCTGTTGAAGAACGCCACCCCGTGCGACATCTCCGGGCGCGCCTTGGCCGGCCACGCGATGTCGTCGAGCACTTCCGTGCGCTGCGGGTCGGTGCAGTCGATGAAGTTCTTGTCGAACCGTTTCGTGCACTCGGTGTCGAGCCATCGCAGCCCGCCGCGCATCGCGTTCTGGCGCGGCGGCTGGTCGTTGACGATGAAGTCCATGAACTCGGGGACGCCGGCGTCGGTCGCGCTTCCCGAGCGCTCGTCCTTCGGCATGATGATGTCGACCAGCATCGTCACCGTCGCCCACTCGTGCGGGGTGAAGAACTTCGGCGTGTAGGGCGTCTTCGTCCGCGCCGCGGTCTTGCGCGCCGCCTGCGCGTGCTCGTGCGCCTGCGCCGCTTCCGCCGGGGTCCACGTCATCGCCGCCGCCGCCGGCGCGGCCGCCATCATCTTCAGCACCGTGCGTCGCTTCATGATCAGAGGCTCCCTTTGCGGCGCTGGTCCGCGATGTACTCGCTCGTCCGCATCGACAGCGCGAGGATCGTCCACGTGCAGTTCTTGTCCGCGTTCGACACGAACGGGCCGCCGTCGGCGACGAACAGGTTCCTGACGTCGTGGGCCTGGCAGTTGGCGTTGAGGACCGACGTCGACGGATCGTTGCCCATGCGCGTGCAGCCGATCTCGTGGATGATGCGGCCGCCGGCGGCGAGATTGTAGTCCTGCTCCGCGGTCGGCATCGGCGAGAGCGGCGTGCCGCCCATCTCCTCGATGATCGACCGGAAGGTCTCCTGCATGTGCTTCGCCTGCTTGTACTCGTAGTCGCTCCACTTCCAGTGGAAGCGCATCACCGGGATCCCCCAGCGATCGACGACGCGCGGGTCGAGATCGAGGTAGCAGTCCTCGTTCGGCACCATCTCGCCGCGGCCGGCGAAGTTCACGGTCGCGCCGTAGAGGCGCCGGTAATCGCTCTTCAACTGCTGGCCGTAGCCGCCGAACGTGATCGGCTTGTTGCCGGCCTGCTCGATCCCCGAGTAGTTATGGATGCCGCCCAGGAAACCGTAGCTGGGCATCCGGCGTCCGCCGCCGATCTCGATGTGGTAGCCGCGCGGGAAATCGAGCTTCGAGTTATCGAGCCACCAGGGCATGTAGAGATGCATGCCGCCGACGCCGTCCTCGTTATGGGCCGGCATGTCCATCATCTTCGGGATGAACCCGGTGACGCTCGTGCCGGTCGAATCGGTCAGGTACTTGCCGACTTTGCCGCTCGAGTTCGCGAGCCCCTGCGGGAACTTGCCCGACTTCGAATTGAGGAGGATGCGCGCCGACTCCGTCGCGCTCGCGGCCAGGACGACGATGCGTGCCTTGACGTGCGCGTCGCGGTTCGACGCCTTGTCGATGTAGGCGACGCCGTCGGCGAGGCCGTTCTCGTCGAGCGTCACCTCGCGCGCCATCGCGTTGAAGATCATCGTCAACCGCCCGGTATCCTTCGCGGGCGGGAACAGCACGCCAGGAGACGAGAAGTTCGAGAAGGTCGCGCAGCCCCGGCCGCACTGGCCGCAGTAGTGGCACTGCTGGCGCCCGTTGTGAGGCTGGGTGATGATCGAGAGCCGCGACGGGATGACCGGGATGTTCAGCCGCTCGGACGCGTCCTTGATCAGCAGCTCGTAGCAGCGTGGCTGCGGCGGCGGCAGGAAGATGCCGTCCGGTTCGTTCGGCAGATTCTCGACGCTGCCGAAGATGCCGACCAGGCGATCGACCTTGTCATAGAACGGCTTCAGGTCGTCGTAGGTGATCGGCCAGTCATCGCCGAGGCCATCGATGCTCTTGCGGCGGAAGTCATACGGACCGAAGCGCAGCGAGATGCGTCCCCAATGATTGGTGCGGCCGCCGAACATGCGCGTGCGATAGAGGAAGAACTCCTGGCCCGGGGCGGTCGTGTACGGCTCTCCCTCGAGCGTCCACCCGCCGAGGCCGGCGTCGAACTCGCCGAACTGCCGTTCGGGAATGTCGGCGCCGCGGCGCGGCGTGTCGTACGACCACGCGAACATCTTCGAGTCTTTGACTGGATCCCAGTAGACACCGGCTTCGAGCACGGCGACGTCTGCGCCCGCTTCGGTGAGCACCTTGGCGGCCATGCCGCCGCCGGCGCCGGACCCGACGATGGCCACGTCGTAGGTTTTGCGGCTGCGAATGATTTGCATATCGAAGGTACGAAGGAGGACGAAGGGTCGAAGGAACGGGTCGAAGGAACGCGTCGAAGGAACGCGTCCGAGAAACGCGTCGAACAAACGGGCCGAAGGCCACGGAAGGATCCTTCGACCCTTCGTGACCTTCGACCCTTCGAAGTTAGAACAGGTAGCGCAGCGCGAGCTGGATGTCGCGGCGGTTGCCGTCCTTTGTCGTTATTCGTCCGAAGTTCGGATCCGTGATGTCGGTCTCCACGCCCGAAAGGTTCGGATGGTTGGGGAAGTTGAAGATCTCCGCGCGAAGCTGGAGCTTCTGCGAGCCGTAGGTCGTGAAGTTCTTGAAGAACGCGATGTCCCACTGCTGATCGCCGGGTTGACGCAGGATGTTGCGGGTCGAGTTACCGAACCGTCCCTGCGCGGGGTTGGCGAACGCCTGCGGGTTGAAGAAGAAGTTGCTGTCGCTGCCGTTCGAGAACTGGCGGTTCGCGTTGGCGTTCGGGTCGCCAACGATGTCCACCGGCTGGCCGAACCCGCCATCGCCGACGCCGGCGATATCGTTCGATCGGGTGATCGAGAACGGCGTTCCGGTGCGGAAGAACGATGAGCCCGAGATCTGCCAGCCGCCCAGCAGGTTGTGCATCAGCGTGTTGGGCTCGCGCCAGAACGGCAGGTCGTAGATGTACGAGACGACCAGCACGTGGCGGCGGTCGAAGCTCGACGCTCCCCAGTAGCTGCTGTCATCGTAGGTGTTCCAGACGACGTTGCGCTTGTCGCTGGCGTTGTCCTCGGACTTCCCGAGCGTATAGGCCACGCTGAACTTGAAGCCGTTCGCGTAGCGGCGCTCGGTGCTGATCTGCAGGCTGTTGTACTTCGAGTAGCCGGCGTTCTCAGACAGACGGATCGCGCCATACCCCTTGAACGGGCGCAGCGCCGCGATGTTCACGTCGGGATTGGCCTGGATGGTGCCCGGCTGCAACTGGTTGATGTTGCGTTCGCGCTGCAGGTAGAGGCCTCGGCGGCCGACATAGGTCACGTCGACGACGAAACCAAAGGGCACTTCGCGCTGCACTCCGGCCGACCACATGTAGGAGGTCGGATGCTTGAACTCGACGTCCTGCCCCTGCATGCCGAACGGCAGGTCGACCGCGCCGGTCGTGCCGCCGCCAGGGTTGTCCACGTCGCCGTTGGACACGGTGACCATCGGCTGGAACGGCGGGTTGCCGCCGAGCAGCGTCGAGTCGTTCAGCGTCACGCGGTTGTGGAAGATCCCGGCGCTGGTGCGCAGGATCGTCTGGTCGTTCAGCGCGTAGGTCGCACCGAAGCGCGGTTCGAGGACATTGTAGTGCGTCTTCGAGAAGCCGCTCGGCTCGCCGCGGAACAGCGCCGTGACGGCCGGATTCTGCGCGACGTCGAGGTCGTTCCCGTCGCCCACGAAGCCGTTCCCCGGCAGCACGATGCCGTTGTAGCGCGGCCCGGCGACGAGACGCCCGGTGCTCGGGTTGATCACGGCCTGATTGTTCACATCATAGAAGCGCGGATCGAAGTTCGCGATGTTGTTGGTCGTCGAGTGCCAGGGTGGCCAGAGGACGTAACGCACGCCCCCCTCGACCGTCAGCTTCGCGCTCGCTTTCCACGAATCCTGCACGAACAGGTCGGTCGCGAGCGAGCGCCACTTGGTGAAGGCGCGCTGACCGATCTCCGCGTAATTGGTGAACAGGCCGAGCGCCATGTCCGACAACCCCAATCCCGAGCGCGATCTCGAGCCATTCACGAATTCGAACTGTCCGTTCTGGTTGTTCGTGCCTCCGGGGATGGCGCTGACATTGATCTGATCGAAGTCGTCCTCGCCCGAGTACTCCATCGCGATCCCGCCCTTGAACGTATGGCGGCTCTTCACGTAGGTCGTGGTGTTCGTGAAGAGGTGAATTGGCCCCTCCGACGAAGACGGATACGGGCCCCCGTCGAAGTCGCTGAACGTATCCATGTTCACGGTGGGGATCTTGTCCTCGATCTCCTTGCCCGGGAAGATATACGGATAGTTGATCCCGGTGCGGCTGCGCTGATGCAGCCCTGAGCCGGTGAACACGTTGATGAACACCTGGTCCTTCGAGTAGGCGTAGCTCGCCTCGTTGATCAGGTTGTTACGGATCGTGGTCGACCAGTTGAAGTTCGAGGTCCAGTTGGGACGATCCCAGTCGGTGCGCGCGAACGGGAACGTGCCGCGGAACGCATCGATCGCCGTCCACGTCTGTCGCGAGTAGCGCGCAGTGATGTTGTTCGACGGACCCAGGCGATAGTCGACGCGGATGTTGTCCTTGCGCTGATCCTGCGGGTTGTCGCTGTTTTGAATCAGGTTCGAGGTGCCCTGCTGGAACCCTGGCGTGGGCAGCGGATACAGGTTCATCAGCGCGACGCCGTTATGCGACAGCCGGTCGGCAGGAATGACGTTGTTCGGGAACGGCTGGCCGGTCAGCGGGTCGCGGATGATCTGCGGCGAGCTGAAGAACGGGTTCGCTCCGAGCAGCTGACTGAAATCACCGTGACGCATGGCCTCGGTCGGAACCGTTGCCGTGTTCGTCGAGACCTGGAAGAAGTTCACCCACTCCTGCGCGCCGAAGAAGAACATGCGGTCCTTGAGGATCGGCCCGCCCAGCGAATAGCCGTACTGCTTGTAGTCGAACGGCGCGGCGCTGCGGTCCGTCAGGTTGCCGCTGTGATTGCGGGTCCAGGTGTTGGCCTGCAGCGATTCGTCGCGATAGAAGTACGAGCCGCTCCCCGAGAAGCGGTTGGTGCCGCTCTTCGTGACGAAGCGGATCTGGCCGCCGCTGGCGCGGCCGTACTCGGGCATGTAGTTCGCCGTGAGCACTTGCACTTCCTGCACCGCGTCGACGTTTTGGATCCCGATGATCGTGCCGGCCGACCGCGTGCGGATCGCGACGGCGCCGTCGACCGAGATTGTGTTTTCGTCAGGACGGCTGCCGTTGATGCTGAAGCCGCCGTTGCTGAAGGCGGCGAAACCCGCGTTGTTGAAGTTGCCGCCGATCACGCCGGCCTTCAATGCCGGCACGCCGATCGGATTACGGCCTGCAAAGGACAGCTGCTCGATGTCCTTCGACTCGATCGTCTTGCGGACGGCGACGTCGGTCTGCAGTGGCGTCGCTTCCGCCGTGACGGTGACCGATTCGGTCAGTGCGCCGGTCTCGAGCGTGAAATCGAGATTCAGCGAGCCGGACGCGTCGAGCTGCACGTCGTTGCGTAGCGCTTTCTTGAATCCCTGCAGCTCGCTCGCGACGGTGTACCGTCCGGCAGGCAGGTTCGGGAACGTGTAGAACCCCGAACCGTCGCTGACGGTCGTGTACGACGTCTGCGTCTGGTTGTTGGTGACGGTGACGGTTGCGCCCGGCACCACGCCCCCCTGGGCGTCCTTCACCGAACCGGAGATCTGGCCCCGGTCGAACTGCGCTGCGGCTGGAACGGCCAGCAGCAGCGAGGCGCACGCCACGAGGATTGCGCGCGTCGCGCCCCGGATGAACTGACTCATAGATGCTTCCTCCCTGGAAGAGCGGCCCACACACAGCGAAAACTGCTGGCCGCGCATCGGGCAGGCTACGTCCCTAAGCGGTTGATGTCAATAGGGTTGGATTCCCTCGAGGGCAGGCATCTGGAGCCCGGAATACGAGATCTGGAACGCGTAATCCGGGATTCGGGAGCGGCCGCGCGGGTGCATCAAATTGCGCGAAATCCGCGCCGCCTTTCGCACACGTTGATCCCGGATCCCGGATTTGAACCGGGACACTCACAGTTCTTCGCGCGAACGGTCCGGCTGGAAACCGTGAGTGTCCCGGTTCTGACGCTCAATCAATATGTGAGAGATTCCGCGCGAGCAACGCGTCCTTCGCCGCACCCGCACGCGCGCGCTGCGCGTGATCTTTGTACGCCGCGCGATCCTTGTCCGCCGCGATCAGCGCCGCCGCGAACTCGAGCGACGGATCGTCGGGCCGCGCCGCCAGACTTGCCTTCATGTATTGCCATCCGTCGGCGTTGCTGACGACGTCGCGGATCCCGTCCACGCGATCCTTGTAGCCGGCCACGCCGCCAATCGTGACGACCTGGCGCAAGGCCTCCGTCGCATACGCGGCGTCTAACAACGCGAGCGCATCGGGATGCCCGGCCGCCTTCGATGCCTGCGCTTTCGCGGTCAGCCGTTCGAGCAGCGCCGCTGCAACCTTGGGATCGCGGCTCGCGTAGATCGAGGCACGACGCAGCGTCTCCATGCGGACGAGCACAGGTGTGGACGCGGTGAGCAGCGCGTCAGTGTCGTTCACGAGGTTCGCGAGGTTGTAGTCTTTCTGGCCGTCGAACCAGGACGCCGACCCGCTCCACGGCAGCGACGCCGCCGTGCCGATATCAAAGGGATGACAGAGCAGTGGCGGACCCGCGAACGTGGGCCGCGCCACGAACACCAGCAGCGCCACCGCCGCGACCACAGTCGGGACCACTCGAACACGTGAGATCATGGAGCCTCCTTCGTTGACGGGGAGGACGACCCGGGGATGGCAGCGTTAACAGTGCGATCGCACCTCCGCCGTCTTGCCGCCATCGCGGCCGCCGTGCTCTGCCTTGCCGCGGCGCCGACGCACGCCCGCGCACAATCGGCGCTCTCGGGGCAGCCGATCGCCATCCACCGCAGCGTCGGCAAGATTTCGATCGACGGCGAGCTCGGCGACGAGGGCTGGCGCGACGCGGTCCGGGTTGAACAGTGGTACGAAATCCAGCCCGGCGACAACACCGAGCCGAAGGTGAAGAACGTCGGCTACCTCACCTACGACGATCGCTTCTTCTACGCCGCCTTCGAGTTCGAGGACCCCCAGCCTTCAGCGCTGCGCGCGCCGTTTGCCGACCGCGACAACATCGGCAACGGCTACGTCGACTACGGCGGCGTCCTGCTCGACACGCGCAACTCCGGCCGCACCGGGACGCTCTTCGTCGTCACGCCGCGCAATATCCAGTACGACTCGATCATCGACGACGGATCCGGTGAGGATTCGTCGCCCGATTTCTTCTGGGATTCGGCGACGAAGATTACCGATCGCGGCTGGACCCTCGAGATGCGGATCCCGTTCTCGTCGCTGCGCTATCGCAACGCCAATCCGCAGAACTGGGGCATCCTGCTGTACCGCAATTACCCGCGCGACCGGCACTTCCAATTCTTCTCCGCCAAGATTCCGCACGGCAGCAACTGCTTCATCTGCCGCTCCAACCCGCTGACGGGTCTCGAGCATCTCCCGGGCGGCGGCCACCTGGTGGCCGCGCCCTACGCCAGCGCCAGCGAGGAGGCGCAGCCGCGCGACGACGTCGGGTCGCCGCTCGTCTCGGAGCGGGTGAAGCCGCACCTCGGGCTCGACGTCAAGTACACGCCCAGCGCCGACAATGCGATCGACGCGACCATCAATCCCGACTTCTCACAGGTCGAATCCGACACGGCGCAGATTTCCGCCAACGAGCGCTTCGCGCTGTTCTATCCCGAGAAGCGTCCGTTCTTCCTCGAAGGGGTCGATCTGTTCCGCACGCCCGTGCAGGCCGTCTACACGCGCACGATCACCGATCCCGACTGGGGCGGTCGATTGACGGGAAAGGTGGCTGGCACGCGCTACACCGTCATCGTCGCCAACGACGCGGGCGGCGGTAGCATCATTCTTCCCGGCGTCAGCGGCTCCGACATCGGCACGCAGGAGTGGAGCTCGACGACGTTCGTCGCGCGGCTGAAACGGGAGATCGGCGGATCGTTCGTCGGCCTGGTCGCGACCGCGCGCGACGCGCATCACAGCGACGACGAGGCGCACCGAGACGTCGACAACGGCCACAACCGCGTCGTCGGTCCCGACTTCGAGTGGCGGCCGTCAGGCCACGACTCCGTGACGGGGCAACTTCTCTACAGCGTCAGCCACACGCCCAACCGGCCCGACCTGGCGTCGGAGTGGAACGGGCAGGATTTGAGCGGGCATGCCGGCGAGATGTTCTGGATCCACAACGCAAAGCACCTCGACATGTTCAGCGTCTATCGCGACTACGGCAACGGATTCCGCGCCGACAGCGGGTTCGTGCCACAGGTCGGGTTCCGTGAAGGGGCGGGCGGCGGCGGGTGGACGGTGCGGCCGAAGGGCTTCATCTCGCGGCAGCGCATGTTCGTCAACGGCAACTATCAGACCGATCGCAGCGGGCAGGTGATCGCGAGCGGCGGCACGCTCGGCACCGGAATGGACACGCGCTGGGACGGGTTCCTGCAGTTCCGCTATCAGCACAATCACGAACGCGCCGGCGGCCAGCTGTTTCGACGCCGGCAGTTCGGTTACGTCGCGCAGTTCAGTCCGGCGCGATGGCTTCCCCAGGTTGCCGTGAACGGCGTCTCCGGCGAGGAGATCGATTTCACGAACGTGCGCCCCGCGCACGGCACGACCATCAACCTCGAAGCGCGGCTGAACCCGACGCAGCACCTCGAGCTCGCGCTGCTGCGCAACCTCCGCTGGCTGAACGTCGACGCGCCCTCCGGCAGCCGCGAGCGCTTGCTGACCGCGCACGTGTCGCGCGTGCGCGGCACCTACACCTTCACCTCGCGGCTGTTCGTGCGCGGCATCGCGCAGTACGTCTCCACCGACAACGACCCGTCGCTCTTCACGCCGCCGCCGCCCCCCGATCACTCCGCCGAGTTCAGCGGCTCCATCCTCCTCGCCTACAAAGTGAACTGGCAGTCCGTGATGTTCATCGGCTACGGCGACAACCGCGAGATGACCGACAACCGGGAGCTCGTACCGACCGCCCGTCAGTTCTTCGTCAAGCTGTCCTACGCCTTCCAGCGATAGACGGAAGACGGAAGACGGAAGACGGAAGACGGAAGACGGAGGGCGGAGGGCGGAAGTGCGGTAGGGCGCACCTTTAGGTGCGCCTCCACGACGGCGCCTCTCTATAAAGAGAAAGACAGGTGAACCGTGTCAATGACGAATGACGAATGGCAAATGCCAAATGCCGAAAAACCTCAGAGCTTCGGCATTCGGCATTAGGCATTCAGCATTGACACGCAGGCTCGTTTTTCATCGGCCTGCTAAAG
>JBKPRU010000322.1:0-10948 GCA_046734675.1 Acidobacteriota bacterium | reverse complement strand
CATCTGGGCGGCTACGCGCTCGAGAGCCAGGCGCGCGAAGTGCTCCACGGCCTCGGCTTCGCCGACGAGCAGATCGACGGCGACGTCGGCGCGCTGTCGGGGGGCTGGAAGATGCGGGTCGCGATGGCGCGCGTCCTGCTGATGAAGCCCGACATCCTGCTGATGGACGAGCCGACCAATCACCTCGACATCGAGTCGATCATCTGGCTCGAGGAATTCCTGACGTCGCTGCCGGGCTCGCTGCTCATGACCTCGCACGACCGCGAGTTCATGAACCGCATCGTGTCGAAGATTGCCGAGATCGACGGCGGCGAGATCACGGTCTACTCGGGCAACTACGATTTCTACGAACGCGAGCGCGCGATCCGCGAGGCGAACCGCGAAGCGGCGTACGCGCGGCAGCAGGCGATGCTCGCCAAGGAGCAGCGCTTCATCGAGCGCTTCGCCGCCCACGCCGCCAAGGCCGCGCAGGTGCAGAGCCGCGTCAAGGCGCTCGAGAAGATCGAAAAGATCGAGCTGCCGAAGAAACGCCGCGTCGTGACATTCGACTTCCGTCAGCCGCCGCGATCCGGCGAGCAGGTCGCGACGCTGGACGGCGTCACCAAGTCGTACGGACGGCGCATCGTCCACGACCACATCAACCTGGCGATCCGCCGCGGCGAGCGCTGGTGTGTCATGGGCAAGAACGGCGCGGGCAAGTCGACGCTGCTGAAGATGATTGCCGGCGCGCTTCCGCCCGACGAGGGCACCGTCAAGCTCGGCGCGAGCCTGAAAATGGGCTACTTCGCCCAGCAGTCACTCGATCTGCTCAACCCGGAGCTCACGATCGAAGAACAGCTGCACAAGGATTTCCCGCAGGAGTCCACGGGCGTGCTTCGCAACCTGGCCGGCGCCTTTCAGTTCTCCGGCGAGGATGTCGACAAGAAGATCAAAGCGCTGTCGGGCGGCGAGAAGACGCGGCTCGTGATGGCGCGCATGCTGCTCGATCCGCCGAATTTCCTCGTCCTCGACGAGCCGACCAACCATCTCGATCTCGCGACCAAGGAAATGCTGCTCGACTCGCTGAAGGACTTCGACGGAACGATGATCTTCGTGTCGCACGACCGCGCGTTCCTGCGCGGGCTGAGCAATCGCGTGCTGGAGTTGGGCGGCGAGAGCGGGACCGACGCGCAGCCGCACGTGTATCCCGGAACGTATTCGGACTACGTGGCCCGCAGCGGGCATGAAGCCCCGGGAGTACACGCGTAGTCGGTGCTAGGGTGCTACGGTGCTACCCCGTGCTGGGGGTGCTGGTGCCAGGGTGCTATCGGTACGGGTCTTACAGGTGCATGCTTGTAGCACCCCTCGCACCGGCCCCCGTCGCACCCCTAGCACCAGCACCCGTCGCACCTGTAGCACCAGCACTCGTAGCACCTCGTAGCACCCTAGCACCTGTAGCACCGACGCAGCGGCGCTCTCACGCCACGCGCCGCACTGTTACGTAGAGCGGTGCGACGCCGACCAGCGCCAGCATCGGCCAGGTGATTTTCCCGGCGCGGTTGATGATCTCGAAGCGCGCCTGCTCCCCCGCCTTCACGTCGAACTCGACCGTCTTCCAGAAGAGCGTGTTGCTCACGCGCAAGCGGTGCGGCCCCGCGTCGATGTCGCGCGTCACATCGTCGCCGTACATGAGGGTGCCGAGCCGCTCGCCGTCGAGCCAGACAATCATCTGCCGTTGTTTGACGTCATCTGGATGGTTGCGGACCACCGTCACGCTGGAGGGCATCCGGTTGTAGAGGCGTTCCCAGTATTCGATGTCGTCGACGAGTTCATCCAGGGTCCCGGTGTTCGGCATTGGCCGCATTATGTCCTAAGGGGGAACGCGGACGCTACGGCACGTCGATAATCGAGAGCAGCGGAAAATGATCGGATGCGTCGCGCGCCACAGGGCTTTGCACGACGTCGCACGCCTGCACGCGGGCGCGATGCGCGGAGGGGACGAACGCGTAATCCAGGCGCACATGCGGTGCCCAGGTCGGGAACGACCACCCGGCGTCCGACGGGTGCAGCGTGCGATACGCATCGCTGTAGCCGGCGTCGAGCACGATCTGGATCGTGCGCCAGCGAATCTGCCCGCCGCTCAACCAGACGAGCGCGCGCAGCCGCCCCGGAAGCTTTCGTGGATCGAAGACGTCGCCAGGAGCGAGCGTGTTGAAGTCGCCGGTGAGCACGTGGAAGCCGTCGCGCCGCTCGACGTCGGCGGCGATGCTCCGCAGCAGCGCGCGCAGCTCGAAAGTGCGGCGGCGCTCGGTCCAGGCCGCATGCACGGCGCTCAAGTGCACGCCGAAGATGCGACAGCTCGGGTTCGCGATCACCAGCTCGAGAAACGCATGGCGGGACACGCGCGGTCGATGCCATGTGTGCTGCGCGATCGGCATGCGGCTCATGAACCCCAGCGACAGCTTCGGCATCGCGCCGCAGTGCGGCATCCCTGTCCGCTCCGCGAGCGCGGTGATCACGTTCGGCCGCGTCGCCTCCTGGAAGACGACGATGTCGGGAGCGCAGCCGGTGATGACCGCTGACAGTGCGTCCTCGCGTCCTGCCCCGCCGTGGCGGATGTTGTAGCTGAGGAGACGAATCGTCACTCGGTGTCGAGCTTCTCGATCAGCGTCAGATAGGGTTGCCCGATCAGTTCTCCCCGAAGGTACATCACGAAGTCGCGCGTGCCCTGAATGTTCACGGGCCGGTGGACCATCGACATCAGCTTTTCACGAAGCGGCACGAGGCCCGGCGCGATGTCGGGATCTTCGTCGCTCAGCGGACGCGAGTGCACGCCCGGCACGAAGTAGCCGGTGATCTTGTAGAAGTCGAGTACGCGATGTCCGACGAGCGTCAGGTCGAGGTCGCTCGTGCCCGGGCCGTCCGCATCGAACGGCGCGCCATCCTTCCAGCGGTAGCCGGTGACGGCGCTCCCGCGCAGCACGACGCCCGTGTTCTCCGGGATGACCCGGCGGATCTCTTCGACGAACGCGTCGAGCTTCGAGATGTCGTTATCGAACGCGAGCCGGATGACGTTGTCGCGCTTCTCCGCCTCTGTGAGCTCAGCTTGTGTGGGTGTCGACTCGTCTGCCATACGACGAGTCGGAGCAAGGAAGTTGCCAGCGTGTCGATGGCAAATGCCGAATGCCGAGCGATCGTGTCAATGCCAAACAGCTATGGCTGAATGCCAACAGCGTAGCTGATGCGTTGCGCTTTCGGCATTCGGCATTGACACGTGGCTTCCGGCATTCGGCATTGACACGTGGCTTCCGGCATTCGGCATTGACACGTGGCTTCCGGCATTCGGCATTGACACCTACTCTTCTCGCAGTGCCACGGTCGGAGCCAGACGCGACGCGCGGCGGGCCGGCAGCCAGCTCGCGAAGATCGTGACCGCGGCGAGGACGGCGATCGACATGGCGATCGTCACGGGGTCCGATGGGGCGAGCCCGTACAACAGCGTGGTCGCGGCGCGACCGGAGACGACGGCGAGCAGGGTGCCGACGATCACACCGGCGCCGAGCAGCAACGTCGCGTCGCGGACGATCATGCGCACGACCGAACCGCGGTCGGCGCCGAGCGCCATGCGGATGCCGATCTCGACGCGACGCCGCGCGACGGTATAGGACATCACGCCGTAGAGACCAATCGTCGCAATGAGCACCGCGAGTGCGCCGAAGAACCCGGACAGGGTCGCCATCAGCCGCTCGCGGCTGAGTGACGCGTTCACCTCGGCACGAACCGTCTGGTAGCGCACCGCGATCGCGGGATTCACCTCTGCGAGCGCGCGCGTGGCAGCGGCGGTGACGGCCGGCAGGCCGGCTCGCGTGTGCAGCACGAACCACGGTCCCATGTCGGTGCCCTGGTCCTGCTGAATCGCCAGGTAGGCGATCGGCGAGAACGGCTCGCGCAGGTCCGCGTACTTCGTGTCCTGCACGACGCCGACGATTTGATAGAGCGGCCGCGCCGCGCCAACTTGCATCGCGATCTGGAACGATTGGCCGACGGCGGTGCCCTTCGGGAAATATTTCTTCGCGAATGCCTCGCTGACGATCGCGACGCGCGGCGATTCGGCGGTGTCACGTTCCGTGAAGTCGCGCCCGGCGACGAGTCTCGTCCCCAACGCGTCGAAATAGCCGGGCCCGACCGCGTTGAAGTTCACGTTGCCTTCCTGCTCCACGCTGCCGATCAGCACGTTCTGGTTCCAGAAGTTCCCGCTGACCGGCGTCGTCGCCGCTTGCGCGGCGCTGTCGACGCCCGGGATCGCGCGTAGGCGCTCGGCGACCGCACGGTTCAGCGCCGGCAGCGCGTCTGGTTTCACGCCCGCCTTCCGGTAGTCCACGCGCACGACGACCGCGCCGTCCTGCCGGAACCCCGGATCGAGCGTGGTCAGGTTGCGCAGGCTGCGCACGAAGAGCAGCGCGGCAACGAGCAGCACTAGCGAGAGCGCGACCTGCACGACGACGAGCGCGCGGCGGATGCCGAAGCGCTCGCGGCTGTCCGTCATGCTGCGGCTCCCCGCTTTCAGCGTCGCGACTGGAGCGGTGCGCGTGGCCCGGATCGCCGGCGTCAACCCGAAGATCAGGCACGCCGCGGCCGCGAGGCCGGCGGTGAACGCGAACACGCGCCAGTCCGGCGCGAGATCGACGAAGAGTGGATTCGTGTCCGTGCTCAGGAAGGTGACGAGAAAGCCGCTGAACCAGCTCGCAGCGACCAGACCCGCCAGCGTTCCGAGCACCGCAATCAGCAGGCTCTCCGACAGCATCTGGCGGACGATGCGGCGCCGCGATGCGCCGATGGCGAGCCGGACGGCGATCTCGCGCTCGCGCGCGGTCGCCCGCGCGAGCATCAGGTTCGCGAGGTTGGCGCAGGCGATGAGCAGCACGAGCCCGGTGACGCCGAGGAGGATCCGCAGCGAGTCGCTGTAGGAACTGCGCAGCGGCGAAATGCCCGTCGACGCGGGCAGCGCCCCGAGTTTGAACTCCTGGTAGTCCTTCGCAAGGCGCGCGTCATATCGCGGCGAGACGGTCGCGGCGAAGATGCCGGCGGAGATCGCATTCAGCTGCGCGCTGGCCTGATCGAGCGTGACGCCCGGCCTCAATCGCCCGAATGCCGCCAGGAACCAGGAGTCCGACTTGTCGAGGCCGGAGCGATCGCCGCGGAACAGCCGCTCCGAGCAGATCGGCATCGCGATGTCGAAATGGCGTCCCACTTCGACGCCGTAAAACGGCGGCGGGGTCACGCCGACGATGTCGAAGCGCTGGCCGTCGAGCATGATCGAGCGGCCGATGACGGACGGATCGCCGGCATATTCGCGCTGCCAGAACGCATGGCTCAGAATCGCGCCCGGCGCCGCGCACCCCTTCACATCGTCGGCGGGCGCCAGCAGCCGGCCGATGTGCGGATGTACGCCGAGCGTCTGGAAGAAATCGCCGCTGACGTAGAGTCCCTGCGCGGGACGGGCTTCCCCGCCGGCCGCGAGATTCCATCCCGTCGATCCGAAGGCGAGCATGCCGGAGAACACGCGCTGTTCGGCGCGGATGCGCTCCCACAGCGGGTTCGACAGGCTCGGACGGCTGCCCTGGAAGGATCCCGTGCGTCCATTCTTCGTCTTCACGATCCGGACTTCCACCAGCTGCTCGGGACTATCGACGGGTAGCGTGCGCAGCGTCACCGCGTTCACGAGCTGGAAGATCGCGGTGTTGGCGCCGGTGCCGAGCGCGAGGGTGAGAATGGCGACAACGGCGAACGTCGGATTGCGGCGGAGCAGCCGCGCGCCGTACTTGACGTCCTGCCAGAGCGTCTCGACCAAGCCAAGGGAATTCATCCGGTAGATCTCCTCGCGGATAAGGGTAGGGTTGCCGAGTTTCCGGAGCGCGGCCTGGCGCGCGTCGGCGGGGGTCATGCCGCGCGCGATGTTGTCGTCGGTTTCGATCGCGATGTGGGCCTCGAGCTCGCGCGCGCGCTCCTCGTCCCAATAGCCGCGGCGGAAGAATCGAGACCACCCCATCGACGTCTCGCTTACTCGGCGGTACGGAGGATGCGGTTGACCGCGCGGACGAGCTCGTCCCAGCGGCTGGTCTGGTGCGCGAGCTGCGTGCGGCCGGCGGGCGTCAGCCGGTAATAGCGCGCGCGGCGATTGTTCTCGGAGGTGCCCCAGAAGGACGCAATCCAGCCGCGATCCTCGAGGCGGTGGAGCGCGGGATAGAGCGAGCCGTGCTCGACGTTGAGCACGTCCTCACTGCGATGCTCGATGGCGTAGGCGATGGTGTGGCCGTGCGCGGGCCCGAGCGCGAGCGTCTTGAGGATCAACAGGTCGAGCGTCCCTTGGAGGATATCCCCGTGAATTGGTGGCTTTCCGCGTTTCGGCATCGGCGCTCCACAAGATAATCTACCGGAGCGCCGAGCGCAAGCGAGGGGCGAGGGGCGAGGAGCGGCGGTCTTCTCTCAATGCGCCTGGGGTCCTGCCCCCAGGCGCTGCGGCTCGACTCGCTGCCCTCGCTCGCCGCGGCCGCAGGCGCTCTACTCCTCCGCCATGAACGGGTACCGGTAATCCTTGGGCGGCGCGAAGGTTTCCTTCACGGTCCGGGCGCTGACCCAGCGGACGAGATTCAGCTTCGATCCCGCCTTGTCGTTCGTACCGGATCCGCGGGCGCCCCCGAACGGCTGCTGCCCGACCACCGCGCCGGTCGGCTTGTCGTTGATGTAGAAGTTGCCGGCAGCGTTGCGCAGCGCGCTGAGCGCCTCGCGCACGCCCACGCGATCGCGGCTGAACACCGCGCCGGTGAGCGCATAGGGGGACGTCTTGTCGATGATGTCGAGCGTCTCGGCCCACTGCCGATCGGGATAGACGTACGCGGTGACGACCGGCCCGAAGATCTCCTCGCACAGCAGGCGATAGCCCGGATCCTCGGTCTGCAGCAGCGTCGGCTCGATGAAGAAGCCTTTGTCGCCGCGCGCGGTGCCGCCCTGGAGGATCTTCGCGTTCTTCTTGGCGTCGTCGAGGTATTCGCTGATCTTCGTGAAGGCCTTCCGGTCGATGACCGCGCCCATGAAGTTGCGGAAGTCCTGGACGTCGCCCATCTTGATGTCGCGCATCATCGCGATCGTGCGATCGCGGACCTCGTTCCAGATCGACTCGGCGATGTAGACGCGGCTGGCCGCGGAGCACTTCTGCCCCTGGTACTCGAAGCCGCCGCGCGCGATCGCGACGGCGACTTCGGCCGGATCGGACGACGGGTGCGCGACGATGAAGTCCTTGCCGCCGGTTTCGCCGACCAGCCGCGGGTACGACCGGTAGCGTCCCATGTTCTCCCCCACCTTCTTCCACATCCCGTTGAAGACGGCGGTGCTGCCGGTGAAGTGCACGCCCGCGAGATCCGGTGAATCGAGCAGCGCGTTGGAGATCTGCACCGCGTCGCCGGGGAGAAAGTTGATGACGCCGGGCGGGAGTCCCGCGGCTTCGAGAACCTTATAGGTGTAGTAGGCCGCGAGCATCGCGCTCGACGCGGGCTTCCACACGACGGTGTTCCCCATCAGCGCGGGCGCGGTCGTGAGATTGCCGCCGATGGCCGTGAAGTTGAACGGCGTGATCGCGTAGATGAATCCTTCGAGCGGCCGGTACTCGAGGGAGTTCCAGACGCCGGGGCTGCTGATCGGCTGCTCGTGATAGAGCTCCGCGGCAAACGCCGCGTTGAAGCGCCAGAAGTCGATCATCTCCGACGCCGCGTCGATCTCCGCCTGGAACACCGTCTTCGACTGCCCCAGCATCGTCGCGCCGTTGATGGTCGGGCGCCAGGAGGTCGCCAGGAGCTCCGCGGCTTTCAGCAGCACCGCGGCGCGATCTTCCCAGGGCCACGCGCCCCACTCGCGCCGAGCGGCGGCGGCCGCTTCGATCGCTTGCTGGATGTGCTCCGGTCCGGCGACGTGGTACTCGGCGAGCACGTGCGCATGATCGTGCGGCATCACCGACTTCTCGGTGCGGCCGGTGCGGATCTCGCGTCCGCCGATGATGAGCGGGATGTCGATCTTCTCGCTCGCCATCGTCTTCAGCCGCGCCTTCAACTCCGCGCGCTCGGGCGATCCGGGTGCGTACGATTTGTTGGGCTCGTTGATGGGGGTCGGCACGGCGCGGACGCCGGCAAACGCCGCGTGCGTCGTCACAGGAGCGGCCGAGGGGGACGCCATCACGTTCGAGTGCTTTTCAGCTTCTGACGCGGGAGCATGCGTGGACATTCCGCCATTCTACCTCTCGCGCAGTGCCTTCCGTCTTCCGCCTTCCGTCTTGGTTCTGGCGTCGGCCTTGCACTCATCACTGTTTCTCTGGCGTTGTAGGAGGACTCATGGCCGACTCAGGATCGAAGCAGCACGACGACGGGCGGGGCGTGCCCGAGAGCGCGAAGGGCGAGACGGCGGAGCCGAAGCGCTGGGACGACCGGCTGCTGCCGGGCGGATCGATTGAAGACGCAACGCGCCCCGTCGGAATGAATGCAGTCGATCGGGACATGCTGCCGTCGGGCGGGAAGGCTCCGCAGCAGGCCGATTACCGCGACACGCCTGACGAGGCGCCGCCCACGCGCCCTGCCGGCCCGCGCTGACCGAACGGGAACACTCACAGTTATTCGTCGCGAAAAACCTGAGCCGTCCTGCGACTTGCGCTAACTGTGAGTGTCCCTGTTCCTACGCCGCCATCGCGCGGGTGTTCGAGAAGTCCGTCGCGGCGACCACGCCCGCTTCGAACGCGGCCTGGCCATGGAAGAACTGCGCCTCGCGGTCGCCGGCGAATCCCATCATCGCCGGGCCCGCCGCCGTGACGCCGGCCAGCACCGCGTCCATCATGCCGTGTCCCTGAAAGCTCATCTTCCGCCAGACGCCGCCCGGATAATCCGTGAGCATCGAGGTCGCGAGCACGGCTGCGCCGTTCATGAACGCGAGCTTTGACGCGCGCGGGTGACGCCTCATCCACGCAAACCCCATTGTGAGAAACGTGCCCGCGGTCATGTAATCGATCACCGCATGCGTCCTCGCATCGATGACCTTCGGCACGCCTGATGTGATCCGTTCGAGTTGTGTATTGGCCATGGCACCTCCACCCACGCATGGAGCGAAACGCATGCCGCCAGTGTCGCGGACGAGCAGCGCGTGCCTTGAGTGATGAGCCGCGCTCGCGATATTCTGCGAGCGCTCATGTATTCACGCGACGAGATAAAGGCGCTCACCGACAAAGTCCTGAACATGGCGAAGGCCGAAGCCGCTGAAGTGGAGTTCACGGGCGGCGAACGGTCCGGCACGCGGTGGGCGAACTCGACGATCACCACCAACCTCATTCAGTTCGATCAACAGCTGACGCTGACCATCCGCATCGGCAACAAGTCCGGCAGCGCGTCGACGCGCGAGTTCGACGATGAGTCGCTGCAGATCATGGTGGACGAGGCGCAGACGGCGGCCAAGAACGCGCGCGAGAATGCCAACCTCTTGCCGCTCGTCAAGGGCCCGCAGGACTACATCCCCGTCGATGCGGCGCTCCCCGCCGCGGTCAACTTCGGTCCTGCCGAGCGTGCGGAGATGGTGCGCAAGAGCGTCGCGGTCTGCGACAAGAAGGCAACGCTCGGGTCCGGCTATATCCCGAAGACCTATCAAACGACCAGCACGGCGAATTCCGAAGGGCTCTTCGCGTATTACCAGTACGCGGAAGCCGGGTTCATCCTCACGTGCCGCACCAGCGACGGCCGGGGATCGGGATGGGCGGGCATCACCGGCGTGAAGGACGTCGGCCTCATCGATCCGGTGCGCCTCAGCGAGATCGCCTCCGACAAAGCGCTCAAGAGCCAGAAGCCGCGCGCGCTCGAACCGGGCCGTTACACGGTGATCCTCGAGTCACGCCCGGCGGCGCGGTTCCTGTCGCTCATGACCAACGCCTTCAGCGCGCGGACGGTCGAAGCCGGGCCGCGCATGTACCTGACCGGCAAAGAGCGCGGCACCTCGCGGCTGGGCGAAAAGGTGTTCAGCGAGCTGGTCACGATCAAGAGCGACATCGGGAATCCGGTCCTCAGGCAGACGCCGATCGGTGTCGACGGCATGGCCGCGAAGCCGATCACATGGGTCGAGAAAGGCGTGCTGAAGAACCTGTATTACGACCGCCAGTACGCCGCGCGCCAGCAGAAGGACGCGACCCCCACGGTGCCCAATCAGAGCCTCGTCCTCGAGGGGAGCGACACGTCGGTCGAAGAGATGATCAAGTCGACGCGCCGCGGCCTGCTCGTGACGTTCTTCTGGTACATCCGGCCGGTCGACCCGGCGACGCTCCTCAACACCGGCATGACCCGCGACGGCTTGTTCCTGATCGAGAACGGCGAGATCGCGGGTCCCGTGCAGAACTTCCGCTGGAACATGTCGCCGATCGTCGGCTTCAACAACGTCTCGGCAATCGGGCAATCGACGCCGATGCACACCGGCGAATCGTACGACGGCCCGGGCACTGCGCTCGTGCCAGCCGTGCGAATCGAAGACTTCTACATGACGTCGGTTTCCCCCGCCGTGTAACGACCCGCCGGGTCCAAAGACCGGCCCTACGTGATGACCATGCATAGACGCGATTTCATCAAGACGATTGGCGCCGCGAGTCTTGCGGCCGCCAGCAGCGATCTGGTCGGCGATCTGCTCGCCCAGTCTCCTCAGGGACGTCCGCTCGAGTCGAAGTTCAAAGGACTCGCGGATCTCGCGCTCGCCGAGGCAAAGACCGCCGGATGCACGTATGCGGACATCCGCTTCACGCGCTCCGCGAACAACAGCGTCAACGCGAACGGCGGGACGCCGATCGGCGGCGTGCCCGGCGAGAGCGGTGACGCCGGTGGGTTCGGCGGCGGCTTCGGGGGCGGTGGCGGGTTCGGCGGCGGCGGCCGCGGTGGCGGACGCGGCGGCGGGTTTGGCG
>JBKPRU010000321.1:0-21626 GCA_046734675.1 Acidobacteriota bacterium | reverse complement strand
CGTGTTCCAGCGGCCGCTTCCATATCTCTATCTCGCCCGGCAGGTGTTCGCGGACGCGCGCATCCCGTATCAGGCACTCGACGCGCTGCCGCTGGCCGCCGAACCGTTTGCGGCGGCCGTCGACCTCGTTTTCACCGCCATTGCCGCGAACTTCACGCGCGGGTCGCTCATCGAGCTATTGCGCTCACCGCACTTCCGCTTCGCGCACGATGGCCGGACCATTGCCGCGTGCGACGTCGCGGCGCTCGATCGATGGCTCGTCGAGCGCAAGTATCTCGGATCGCCGCAGCGTCTGGCCGAGCTCGCGGCGGAAGCGGCGGCGGATCCCAGGTCGCGCATTGCTGGCGCGCTCGCGGCAGCTTCCGCCAGTGCCGAGGCGTTGACGGAGGTCGTGCAGGCGCCGAGTGCGGCGGAACAGATCGCCGGCCTGCTCGCTTTCATCGCGTCGCACGAGCGGCTTCCCACACCCGAGGACGCCTGGCACGCGCGTCATATGCGGGCCCGAGGCGCGGTGCTCGGCGCGCTCGACTTGCTGCGCGCGGCGCACGCCACGCATGACGCCGAGCCGCTCTCGATCGCCGAGCTCGCCGGTGCCGTGCGCCGGTGGATCGAAGGGCAGACGTTCGCGCCTCGGACCGGCGACACCGGGCTCCTCCTGCTCGACGCCCGCGCCGCCACCTACGCCGACGTCGACGAAATCCGCATCGTCGGGCTGAGCGAAGCAGACTGGCCGGAGCGCGCCGAGCGCAGCATCTTCTACCCGCAGTCGCTGCTCGCGCAGCTCGGGTGGCCGGCGGAGCAGGATCGGCTGTCGGCGGCGCGAGCGCAGTTCCAGGATCTGCTGCGGTTGCCGCGCCGGCGCGTGTCGCTCTCGACCTTCACCCTCGAAGACGACGCGCTGGTCACGCCGTCGCCGCTGCTCGATGACATCGACGCGGTGGGGCTGCCGATCGAGCACGTGCCGGATGCGCCATTCGTGCGCGTCTTCGCCCACGAAGCTCTCGCCATGGACCCGGTGGCGGCAAGTGGGGTGGACGGCGAGGCGGCGGAGTGGTTGTCGCTGCGCCGGTCGCGCACCTTCGACGACGAGCGCTTCCGCGGCGCCGCCGGCGCGCGCGCGGCTGTGCCCTACGCGGTCAGCCACATCGAGCGCTACCTCGATTGTCCGTTCCGGTATTTCGCCGCCTACGTGCTGCGCCTGCCCGAGGAACGCGACGAAGAGTCGTGGATGACACCGCAGGAACGCGGTCAGTTCGTGCACGAGGTGTTCTGCGACTTCTTCACCGAGTGGCAGGCGCGCGGCCATGGCGCGATCACGACCGTCAACCTCGCGGACGCGATCGAGCTCTTTGGTCGCGTCGCCGACGAGCGCATCGACAGGCTGCCGGAGGGCGATCGGGCGCTCGAGCGCACGCTGCTGCTCGGATCGGCGGCCGCACCCGGCCTCGCGGAACGGGCCTTCGCGTTCGAGATCGAACACGGCGTACCGGTCATCGAGCGCCTGCTCGAGTACGAGCTGGAAGGAATCTTCACGTTCAAAGGTCCCGAGGGACCGCGTCCGATCCATCTGCGATCGAAGTCCGACCGCATCGACATGCTTGGCGATGGCACGCTGCGGATCGTCGACTACAAGCTCGGACGCGCCCCGAAGAGCGACCGCTCGCTGCAGCTTCCGGTGTACGGCGCGTGCGCGCAGCAGGCGCTGAACGGGCGCCACGGGCGTGAGTGGACGGTGTCGCGCGCCGGATACGTCGCGTTCCGCGAGAAGCAGGCGTTCAATTCGCTTGGTAAAGGCGATGAGGGGATCGCGGCGGCGCTGGCCGAAGGCGAGGCAAAGCTGGTGACTGCGGTGGAGGCGATCGAGCGCGGCGAATTCCCCGTGCGCCCCGATGAGCCGTTCCTCTGCACGTGGTGCGCGTATCCCACCGTCTGCCGGAAGGATTACGTCGGCGATGAGTGATCAGCTGTCGCTCTTCGACGCCGCCGTGAGCACCGCGCCGGACCCGGACGCCGACGCCCGCACCTACGCGCAGAACCCCGAGCACAACGTCGTGCTCGAGGCGTCGGCGGGGACGGGCAAGACGACCGTGCTGGTCACGCGCTACGTGAACCTCCTGATGCGCGGCGTCGATCCCGCGAACATCCTGGCGATCACGTTCACGCGCAAGGCGGCCGCGGAAATGCGCGAGCGGATCCTCCGCGATCTGCGCCGTGCCGCCGAGCAGAACACCTTCGACCGCGGACGCTGGGTCACCCTCCGCGACCGGCTCGCCGACATCCAGATCAGTACCATCGACGCGTTCTGCCTGTCGCTGCTGCGCGAGTTTCCGCTCGAAGCGGACCTCGATCCCGGCTTCACGATGGCCGACGAGACCGAGGTGCCGCGGCTGGTGGAGCAGGCGCTCGACAAGTCGCTCGCCATCTTCGTCGCGCTGGCGAAGCGCGAGCCTGATCTCGCGCTCGTGCTCGCGCAGCTCGGGATGAACCGGACTCGCGAGGGACTAGCGTCGCTGCTCGATCGACGGCTGGTCGCGTGGGACGTGCTCGACCGCTTTCTCGCCCGCGGTCCGGCCGACCTCACCGCCGACGACGTGTGCCGCCGCGCCGTGGACGCGTTGATGGATCTCTTCGGCGGCGTGCCCGGCGGTCTCGAGCGCTTCGTCGCCGAAGGCCCGATCGAGCATCCGCGGTATCAGATCCTCGCGCGCGACCTGCGCCGCCTCGCGTCGTTCCGCGACGCCGACAATGCTGCCGTCCGCGGCCTGATCGAGCGCGTGTCCGCGCATTTCCTGAAGGGAGACGGACGCCGCCGCAACAGCGAACGGATCCATCCCTACACCACCGACGACTACCCGTCACCGGAGGCCGGAAAGCGCCATCGCGGCACCGCGCTGAACCTCAGCGAACCGGTCGAGAACCTCGCACGCCGCTTCAGCCGCGATCTCAACGCCGTCCTCGCGCGCGGCGTCCGGCGCATGTTCTCGATCGCGCTCGCCGAATATCGCCGCGCGCTCAACGATCGCTCGGTCCTCGACTTCTCGGACGTCCTCGAGCGCGCCGTCGATCTGCTCGGGCGGATGGACGAGTTCTCGCAGAGTCGCTATCGCCTCGAGGGGCGCTACCACCATGTGCTCGTCGACGAGTTCCAGGACACCAGCCGCAAGCAGTGGGAGCTCGTCTCGCTGCTGGTCAAAGCGTGGGGCGAGGGGCTTGGCCTCGCGTCCAACCCATCCATCTTCATCGTCGGCGACCGCAAGCAGTCGATCTACCGCTTCCGCGACGCCGAGGTCGCCGTGCTGCAGGAAGCCGGTCGCTTCATCGAAGGGCTGCGTCCGGGGTCGAGCGGACGCCGATCGATCTCGCGCAGCTTCCGCGCGGTCCCCGAGCTGCTCGCGTTCGTCAACGAGACATTCGCGGAGATGGGGCGCGACGCGCGCCGCGACGACGACTTCAAGTACGACGAGTCGGACCGGTTTCCCGTGGATACGAACGTCCGCGACCTGCGCGGCCCCGCCCTGGGGATCGCCGTCGCTGCCGATCCGATCGTGTGTGCGGAGGCGGTCGCCGAAGAGATCGTGCGTGTGCTGCGCGAAGAGACCGTCCGCGACAAACAGACCGGCGTCGCCCGCGCCGTCCGCCCCGGCGACATCGCGATCCTGTTCCGATCGCGGGCGAGCCACCGCGAGTTCGAGGCCGCCCTCGAAGCACATGGCGTCCCGACCTACGTTTACAAGGGCCTGGGCTTTTTCGACGCGGACGAAATCAAGGACCTCTCCGCGTTGATCCGCTATCTCGCGAATCCCGCATCGGACCTCCGCGCCGCCGCGTTCCTGCGATCGCGGTTCGTACGGCTGTCGGACGTCGCGCTGAGCCAGCTCGCGCCACGTCTGGCGTCGTCGGTTCTCGATGCCGAGCCCGCAGCGCTCGCGGCGCTTCCCGACGACGATCGGCGTGCGCTGCTGCACGCGCGCGCGCAGGTGCCGCGCTGGCTCGATCAGGTCGATCGCGTGCCGCCGGCCGACCTCATCGAATCAATCCTCCCGGAAGCCGCCTACGCGTACGAGCTGCGCGGTCCTCGCCGGCAGCAGGCGTGGGAGAACCTGAAGAAGATGCGCGCGCTCGTCCGGCGCATCCAGAACCGCGGCTACGCGACGCTCGCGCGCATTGCCGATCATCTCGATGCGCTCACCGCCGGCGACGAATCGAATGCCGTGCTCGAAGCGCTCGACGCCGTCAACCTGATGACCGTGCACGCGTCGAAGGGCCTCGAGTTTCCCGTCGTGTTCGTCGTCAACCTGGCGAAAGGGGCCAGCGGTCCGTCGAAACCGGTGCGCGTCAGCGCAGACGACGTGTCTGTCGGCCCGTTCGTCTCGGACACCGACGAAGCGGAGAAGGCGCGCGAGCGCGAGGAAACCAAGCGGCTGCTCTACGTCGCGTTGACGCGCGCCCGCGATCGGCTGTATCTCGCGTCCGTGTTGAAGGACGGGCGCCTTGCACCGGGGCGCGGCAGCCTCGCCGACGTGCTCCCCGATTCTGTGAAGGCGCTCTTCGCGCGCGCGGCCGTGCCCGCCGATGCGCGCGAGCCGCTGACCTGGAGCGCTTCGTCGGGCCGTACGTTGACGTTCAGGTTGTGCGCCGCGCCCGTTGAGTCGCGATGGTCGCTCGCCTCGAGCGCGGCGACACCATCGATGGTCATCGATAATTTCGCGGCGCCTGCCGATCATGACGCGGTTGCGCGCGTCCGCGTAACGATGTCATTCGTCGCAGCGGACCCATCGTCGATGGCGGCGCGCGCAACCGATCCCGAAGATGTGTTTGCCGGGACGCTCGTTCATCGGCTCTTCCAGTTCGAGGACCGACTCGGAGCCGCGGGTTCGGAGGACGATCAGGTGGCGATCGCGGCATCGCTCGTGCGTCCGGAAGAACGGGCGACGCTCGACGATGCGGACGCAGTCGTCCGCCGCGCGCACGCCGCGTGGAAGTCGATGAAGGCGCAGCCGGACGTCGCGACGCTCCTCGCATCCGGCGTGCGGATGCACGAGGTGCCGTTCTCACTCCGCGCTGCCGGCGATCGCGGTCGCGTGCTGCGCGGGACCGTCGACTGCCTGATCCGCGCAGACGATGGACGTGTGACGGTCGTGGAGTTCAAGACCGGCCATCCGCGTGCGAGTCATCAGTCGCAGCTGGACGTCTACGTCGAAGCCGTCCGCGCGTTGTTCCCGGGCGCGTCCGTCACTGGCCGCCTCGTCTATCCGGATCCCGGCTCACGGTGAACGGCGAAGACACACCTGTCATCTACACGATCGGACACTCGACGCATCCGGCGGAGCAGTTCCTGGCGCTGCTGAGGGCGCATGAAGTCCGCCAGGTTGCGGACATCCGCACCGTACCGAAATCGCGGCGCCACCCTCAGTTCAATTCCGCCGCGCTCGACGCGTTCCTGCACGCACACGGGATCGGGTATCGCCACTTTCCACCGCTGGGCGGCCTCAGAAAACCTCGCCCCGACTCCGTGAATTCCGGTTGGCGGCATCCGAGTTTCCGGGGGTACGCGGATCACATGGGATCCGCGGAATTTTCCGCGGGCCTCGATGCGCTCCTGGAGTTTTCCCGCGTCGCGCCGACGACTGTTATGTGCGCGGAGGCGGTGTGGTGGCAATGTCACCGTCAGTTGCTCGCCGATGCACTGCTGGCGCGTGGTGTGCCAGTTCGTCACATTCTGGGCCCGGGCGAGGCTAAGCCCCATCGCTTGAGTGAATTCGCGCAGGTGCGCGAGGGCCGGATCACATATCCGGGATTGCTGTAGCCTTCCGGGGTCATCCCCGGAAAAAGTTAGTCGCTCGGGCGCATTTGTTCGGAATGTTGGTTTTCCGAGTATTTCGAAGGACGCGGGAACCAAAGACTCCGCGGGCCTGTCTAACGAAGTACCTGGCGCCAGGATTGCAGGTGGACGTCAGCAGCGCCCACCGCACGAGCGGCAGGCGAGCGGGAGGATAACGGTATGGCAGTCCCAGCGGCATCGCTCAGCTCCGGCAGGCCGACAGGCACCATCTTCGAGCTCGAAGCACTCGAGGGATTGCCCTGTGGCTGTGTGGCGGCGGCCTACCGCGCCCGCCCTTGGGACGTCGCGGTGGTTTCGCTCGAAGCCAAGGGACCGCATTGCATTCTCGCCGGGCACGCGTCCGGCCAGATTCTGCGGCTCGGCGATCCCTCGGAATTCGAAGACGAGGACACCGACGAATAGTCGCCGCGCGCGAACGCGCGGCGTCTACAGCCCTCCGTTCACTTCGCTCCCCTGCACCTCTCGCGACGGGCTTTCAGCACAACCGAACGTTTTTCAGGTTTGCGAGCGCGCCGGACGTGTCCTGCGCGGGCCGCGGGACCCGGCGCGCCGGCGAGACAAGGGTGTTGGGATCGAGCGGAGTGCGCGGGCGGGGGCCGAATTCCTCCAGATCTTGATTGCGTATTGCCTGACCCATTCCGTACAATTCGTAGGTTTGATTGGCCCTGCTGGGTCGTGAGGAGTACGTTTCGATGGCGTTGACCTGTCCGAACTGCGGGAACGACCGGAATTTTCTGGTCAAGACCCTGCAGATGCACGTCGTCCGGCTGGACGACGCGCGCGTGGAAGTAAATGAGGAAGGCCGCCCGGCGGTCATTGAGGTGCTCTGCGACGAATGTGAGACCGCGTTGAACTTCGAAGAATTCGATGCGGCGCTGCGCAAGGAGATGCTGCTGACGCTCGGCGCGCGCTGACCCCGGCCTCGCCTCGCCCCACGTCCTCAGCTATTCGGTCTGTTTTATTCCTCGGCGTCGGTATCGGCTTCTTCCCAGTAGTCGCATTCAGGGCAGATCCATTCGCGAACCTGTCGCGTCGCGGTCTGCCCTGACCCGGGCACGCGTTCGTGGCGATCGCGTGTCACGAGGCGCAAAGTCTCACCGCACATCGGGCATTCTTTCATAGCGGACAAACTATCATTGACTTGATTGGATCGCTGCGGCATCGTTGCTGCAGAGGGTCCCGTCGGATCCCAGGCGCCATGCACGATTACTACGACGTTCTCGGCGTTTCGCCCGATGCCGGCGCTGACGAAATCAAGCGCGCCCACCGGCAGCTGACGCGCCGCTACCACCCGGATATTTCCGGCGACGATGTCGGAGTGACGGTCGTGGACTGCCTTGCCGACGAAGTCGCGATCGACTTCCCGTCGGTGAGCGCCGTGCTCGATCGCATGCGCCACGCGTTCTTCGGCGATCGCCCATCGGCGCGCCGCGTGCCGGACGTCTTCGTGACGCCGCAGGAAGCCTTCTGGGGTGCGATCGTGCCGCTTGCCGTGCCGGTCCGCCGGATGTGCGCGCAGTGCGGCGGCCGCGGCGAAGTCTGGAACGACTGGTGCGACGCCTGCGACGGCGGCGGCGACGTGCCGGGGCGCCACGACGTGCATCTCCGCATTCCTCCCGGCGTGCTCGACGGCACACGTGTGCGCTTCCGCGTGTGCGCCCCCGGCGTCCCCGAGACGATGGTCGACGCGCGCATCGTCATCCGCTGATCCGCTATACACTGTCAGGTAGGTCGCACGCGCGCCGGCGCGTGCTGAATCTCCCATGCGATCTCACGTCACGCTGCTCGCGATGCTCCAGCTGGCCTGGGGCGCGATGGGGCTGCTGCTCGGCGGCTCGCTGCTGCTGCTCGCGGTCGGGGCGGCGGCGATCGCGCGGACGACGAGCGGCGATCCGCTGGTCGCGGTGTTCACGGCGGGCACGTTCCTCGTGTTCGCGGCGGCGCTGTTCGCGGGCGGATGCGCGAACGCGTGGGCCGGGCGCGGGCTCCGCCAGCATCGCGCGCCGGCGCGCACGTTCGTCCTCGTCCTCGCCGTCGTGAACCTGTTCGTGCTCCCGTTCGGGACCGCGCTCGCCATTTATGCGTTCTGGGTGCTGCTGCACAACGACGCGCGCGCGCTCTTCGTGCCGCGGTCGGTCGCCTGATCCCATGCCGCGGCTGCATACCGAGAAAACCTCGACGGGGCTCGATGCCAATCTCGCGGCGGCGCTCACTTATCTCATCGGCTTCATCACCGGCATCATCTTCCTGCTGGTCGAGAAGGAGAACCGGTTCGTCCGTTTCCACGCGATGCAGTCGACGCTGCTCTTCGCGGGGATCGTCGCGATCGACATCCTGCTGCAGATCGTGCCGCTGGTCGGCGCGGTCGTGGTGTTCATGGTCGTCATTCCGATCTCGGCGATCCTGTGGCTGGTGCTGATGTACAAGGCCTATCAGGGAGAAGAGTTCCAGCTGCCGATCGTCGGCGCGATGGCAGCTGAACGTGTGTAGGTGTGAACCGTGATCAACGAGAGTGCAATCCTGGACGCGCTGCGCGCGGTCAAAGAACCGGACCTCGGGCGCGACATCGTGTCGTTGAAATTCGTCAAGGACCTGCGGATCGAGGGGGGCGCGGTCGCGGTCGGGATCGAGCTGCCGACGCACGGCTCTCCGCTGAAGGATCGTCTGCGCGAGCAGGTGCGCGACGCGGTGGCACGCGTGCCCGGCGTCACCTCCGTCGACGTCACGATGACGGCGCAGGTGCGGCAGAACCTCGGGCCGGACTGGAACAAGCCGGCCGTGCCGGGGATCCGCAACATCATCGCGGTCGGCGCCGGAAAAGGCGGCGTCGGCAAGACGACGGTCGCGGTGAATCTCGCGATCGCGCTCAGTCAGTCGGGCGCGCGCGTCGCGATGATCGACGGCGACGTCTACGGGCCGAACGTGCCGATCATGCTCGGCATCCAGACGCAGCTCACGACCGACGGCCAGAAGATCATTCCCGCCGAGCAGTATGGGATCCAGCTCGTGTCGATGGCGTTTCTGACGCAGGACGACTCGCCCGTCATCTGGCGCGGGCCGATGCTGCACGGCGTCATCCAGCAGTTCTTCCGCGAGGTAGCGTGGAGGGACATCGATTACCTGATCGTCGACATGCCGCCGGGCACGGGCGACATCGCACTCAGTCTGAGCCAGAGCGTCCCGGTCGCCGGGGCTGTCGTCGTCACCACGCCGCAAACGGTTTCGCTCGCCGACACGCGCCGCGCGATCAAGATGTACGAGAAGCTGAACGTGCCGCCGCTCGGGCTCGTCGAGAACATGAGCCACTTCGTCTGCCCGGTGTGCCAGACCGAGAGCGACATCTTCGGCAAGGGGGGCGGCCAGGCGCTCGCCGAGGAATTGCGCGTGCCGTTTCTCGGCCGCATTCCGATTTACGAGCCGATCCGCATCGGCGGCGACACCGGCGTTCCGATCGTCGTCGGCGAACCGAAGTCGCCGGCGGCGGCGGCGTTCAGGGCGGCGGCGTCGCAGCTCGCCACGCAGCTGGCGCATGCAAGCTTCAAGCAGAAGAAACCGATCCCGTTGATGCCGTCGCGGTGAGGAGTCGTGGCTGAGGACTTAGGGCTCAGGACTTAGGGCTCAGGGACGGTCCGGGGTCGCGGCTTATGGGTGAAACTTGAGACGATCATTCCTCCGTGGAAGTGCGGCATCGTTACTGGTTGACGCTGTGCTCTCGGCACAGGGGCCGGCGCCGCGCACGGTCCGCACCGAAGTGCGCGCGACGCACGGGATTGTCGCGGCGGGACGCACGTTCACCGTCGACGCGGGGGCGCGGCTGCTGGCCGCCGGCGGGAACGCGGTCGACGCGGGCGTCGCCTCGATCTTTGCCGCCGCTGTCGTCGAGATTTCGCATTTCGGGCTGGGCGGCGAAGCGCCGATCCTCATCTACTCCGCGCGCGATCGAAAGGTGATCGTCGTCAACGGGCAGGGGGCCGCGCCGCGTGCCGCGACGCCGACGATGTTTGCCGGTAAGGCGGCAATTCCCGGCAACGGACCGCTCGGCGCGACGATTCCGGCCGCGGTCGACTCGGCGTCGCTGGCGCTCGCGCGCTATGGCACGAAGTCGCTCGGCGACGTCCTCGCACCCGCCATCGAGCTTGCCGACGGCTTTCCGATGTACGAGTTCCTCCACCATTACCTCGAGACCGAGCGGGCAACGACGGAAGCGTACGAGTGGTCGAAGCGCACGTACTATCCGAACGGGACGATTACGCCGACCGGGGAGATGTTCCGACAGCCCAACCTTGCCGTGACCTTGCGGGCGCTCGCCGCGGCGGAGAAGGACGCGCTCGCGCGCGGCGCCTCACGCGAGAAGGCGATCGAAGCAGGTCGCGACGCGTTTTATAAAGGACCGATTGCCCGGGAGATGACCGCAGCGGTCCGCGACGCGGGCGGCGTCATGACGGAGGAAGACCTCGCGTCCTATCACGGCCGCATCGAGGAGCCCGCGTCCGTTCCGTATCGCGGCTTCACCGTCTACAAGGCGGGCTTCTGGAATCAGGGGCCGGCGCTGCTGCAGACGCTGCGCATCCTCGAAGGCTTCGATCTGCGCGCGATGGGGCAGGGATCCGCCGACGCGCTGCACACGACCGTGGAAGCCATCAAGCTCGCGTATGCGGACCGCGACAAATATTACGGCGACCCGGATTTCTCACGCGTGCCGGGCCAGACGCTGCTGTCGGAGCCCTATGCGAAGCTGCGGCGCGCCTTGATCGATCCGCGGCATGCGAGCCTCGAGCAGCGGCCCGGCGATCCGCGCCGCGGCACGGCGTTGCTGCGCGCCAACGAGAGTGCCGTCGCCATCGCGCGTGCGTCGACGACGCCGCCAAAGGAAACCGGCGACACGACCTCCGTGCAGGTCGTCGATGCCGAGGGCAACCTGTTTTCCGCCACACCGAGCTCGGGATGGCTGCTGGGCGGCGCGTTCGTGGCCGGACGCACCGGCGTGCCGATGAGCAACCGCATGCAGGCGTTCAACCTCGATCCCGACAGTCCGAACGTCGTGGCTGGCGGCAAGCGGCCGCGGACGACGCTGACGCCGACGATCGTGCTGAAGGACGGCCGGCCGTTTCTCGCGATCGGCACGCCTGGCGGCGACAGCCAGGACCAGCAAATCCTGCTCGTGCTGCTCAACATCCTCGACTTCGGCATGGACGTGCAGGCGGCGATCGAGGCGCCGCGCGTGAACTCGCTCCATCCCGTCAGCTCGTTCGACGATCACCGCGCGCAGCCCGGTGTCCTCGAAGCAGAAGCGACGCTGGGATCGACGGTGCTCGACGAGCTGTCCGCGCGCGGGCACGTGCTGCGCGTCCGCCCCGCCAACGGCATTTCCACCGGCGTGGTCGCGGCGGGGCTCGATCCTGCGACAGGGCGGCTGCGCGGCGGTGCGGATCTCAGGCGCGAGCGCGCATTGGTGGCCTGGTGAACATTCCTTACACGAAACATACGCTGGCGAACGGCCTCGACGTGGTGGTCCACGAGGACCGCGCCGTGCCGATCGTCGCCGTGAACGTCTGGTATCACGTCGGCTCGAAGAACGAAGTGCCGGGGCGCACCGGATTCGCCCACCTGTTCGAGCACCTGATGTTCGAGGGGTCGCAGCACTACGACAAGGGCTACTTCCATCCGCTCCAGGAAGCGGGCGCGTCGCTGAACGGATCGACGAACGCGGATCGCACAAACTACTGGGAAGTCGTGCCGACCAACGCGCTCGAGCTCGCACTGTGGATGGAATCGGATCGCATGGGCTATCTGCTGCCCGCGCTCACCGACGCCAAGTTCGACAACCAGCGCGACGTGGTGCTGAACGAGCGGCGCCAGAATTATGAGAACCGGCCCTACGGGCTCGCGGGCATGGCGATCGTTTCCGCCCTCTATCCACCCGACCATCCGTATCACTGGCTGACCATCGGCGCCGCCGACGATGTGCGCGCCGCGCAACTGAACGACGTCCGCGACTTCTTCCAGACCTACTATCACCCGGGTAACGCGTCGCTCGCGCTGGCCGGCGACATCGACGCGCACGAGGCCATCGCGCTCGCCGAAATGTATTTCGGCGAGATCCCGGGCGCGCCGCGGCCGCCGAAAGTCGAGGTGACGGCGCCGTCAGGTCCGACCGAGGACGTGCGGTTCGTGCTCGAGGATCGCGTCGAGTTACCGCGCCTCTACATGGCCTGGCATTCGCCCGCGCTCTTCGCGGACGGCGACGCCGAATTCGATCTCATCGCCGACCTTCTGGCGACCGGCAAGACGTCGCGTCTCTATCGTGCGCTCGTCTACGATCAGCGGATTGCCACCGAAGTGGCCGCGTCGCAGAACTCGCGTGAGCTGGGGAGCTTCTTTCAGATCGTCGCGACCGCCGCCCCGGGGCGCACGCTGGCCGAAGTCGATCGCGCCATCATGCGCGAGGTGGCGGCGCTCGCCGCGAAGGGACCAACGGACGCCGAACTGGAGCGCGTGCTGGCGCAGGCGGAAGCGCACTTCATCTTCCGCCTCCAGACCGTCGGCGGCTTCGGCGGCAAGTCCGATCAGCTCAACGCCTACAACACGTTCCTCAACGATCCCGGATTTTTCGATCGCGATCTGGAGCGCTACCGCCGCTTGTCGCCCGACGCGCTGCGCCGATCCGCGGCCGGCAGCTTCATGCCCGAGCGTCGCGTCGTCCTCAGCGTGGTCCCGCGCGGGCGCCTCGGGCTCGCGCTCGAGGGCTCGCGGCCGGTGAGCGTGTCATGAGGCGCGCCGATCGCACGCGCCTTCCGGCGCGCGGCCCGGAGAAGCCGTTCCGCTTTCCCGAGATCCGCCGCCGCACGCTCGACAACGGGCTGCGCGTGTGGACCGTCGAGCACCGGCAGGTCCCGCTCGTCAGCGCGCTGCTGCTCTTGCCGGTCGGCGCGGCCGCAGACCCCGCCGATCGACCCGGGCTCGCGGCGATTACCGGCGACATGCTCGATGAAGGCTGCGGCGATCGTTCCGCGCTGGACGTGCACGAAGCGCTTGGGCGCATCGGCGCGCAGCTCGATACCGACGTCGGGCACGACGCCACCGTCGTCGGGCTGACGACGCTCACGCGATTCCTCGACAAGGGCCTCGAGCTGATGGCGGACATGATCATGCGTCCGCGGTTCGAGCAGCGGGAGTTCGATCGCGTCCGCGACCTGCGCCTCAATCGCCTGCTGCAGCTGCGCGACATGCCGCCGGCGCTGGCCGATCGCGTGTTCGCGCAACTCCTCTATCGCAATCATCCTTACGGCCACCTGCCGATTGGATCGGAAGGATCGCTGCGCGCGATCACGGTCCGGGACATCTCCGCGTTCCATCGGCGTGCGTTCAGCCCGGCGCGCGCGACGCTGATCGCGGTGGGCGAGGCGAATCACGACGCGCTCGCCGAGGCGGCCGCGCGTGCGCTTGGCGCGTGGAAGGCGTCGCCCGACGGTGAGCCGCCGCCGGAACCTGAGACGTTTGGTCCTCCTTTGCCGCCGCCGAATCGGCTCGCGCTCGTCCACCGGGCGGCCGCGGCGCAGTCGGAGCTTCGGATCGGGCATGTCGCGCTTGCGCGGCGCACGCCCGACTACCACGCGGCGCTGGTACTGAACATGGTGCTCGGCGGACAGTTCGTCAGCCGCATCAACATGAACCTGCGCGAGGAGAAGGGTTACACCTACGGAGCGCGCACCGCGTTCGAGTTCCGCCGTGCGCCCGGCCCCTTCGTACTACAGGCGAGCGTGCAGTCCGAGGTGACCGCGGACGCGGTCCGCGAGGCGCTCGCCGAAGTGCGCGCGATCCGCGGCGATCGGCCGGTCACGCGCGAGGAGCTGGAGCTCGGACGCGCCGCGCTGACGCGCGGGTATCCGCGGAACTTCGAGACCGCCGACCAGATCGCCCGCGCCGCCGCGCAGCTCGCGCTCTACGGGCTGCCGGACGATTACTTCAACACGTTCGTGCCGCGGGTGCTGGCGCTCGACGAACGCGAGGTCACGAAGGTCGCCGAGGCGCATATCGATCCCTCGCGTCTCATTACCGTGATCGTCGGCGATCGTGAGAAGCTGTCGCGTCCGCTCGCCGCACTGGAGCTCGGCGAGGCATCGGAAGTGGCGGTGAGCTAAGCGGAATCACCGGTAACCGATCACCGGCAGCCGGCAACCGACAACCGATGAAAGCAGTTCGATTTCATCAACACGGCGGCCCGGAAGTTCTCCAATTCGAGGACGCGCCCGATCCCCAGCCCGCGCCGGGGCGCGCGATCGTCCGCGTGCACGCCTGTGCGTTGAATCATCTCGACCTCTGGGCACGACGGGGCATCGAACGATTGAAGCTGCCGCTGCCGCACATTTCGGGCGCGGACGTCTCCGGCGAGATCGTTGACATCGCAGACGGCTCGCTCGCGACCGGCACGCACGTGATGCTGCAACCGGGGCTGCGCTGCGGGGCCTGTTCAGCGTGCCGCGCGGGCCGCGACAATCACTGCGTCCGCTACGACGTCCTCGGCCTGCTGTCCGACGGCGGCTACGCGGAATACGTCTCGATTCCGATCGAGAATCTCATTCCGATTCCGCCGCAGATCGACAGCATCGCCGCGGCCGCGTTCCCGCTGACATTTCTCACCGCGTGGCACATGCTCGTGGATCGCGCGCACGTGCGGTCCGACGACGTCGTCCTGGTGCTGGCGGGAGGGAGCGGCGTCGGCCAGGCCGCGATCCAGATCGCGTCGGTCTTCTGCGCGCGGGTGTTCGCGACCGCCGCGCCCGAGAAGATGGAGCGGACCCGTGCGCTCGGCGCCGAAGAGGTGTTCGATCACTACACGACGGACTACGCCAAGGAGATCAAGCGCGTCACCGACGGGCATGGGGCGGACGTCGTGATCGAGCACGTCGGCGAGGCGACCTGGGAACGGAGCGTGCGCGCGTTGGCGAGCGGCGGCCGACTGGTGACGTGCGGTGCGACGACCGGTCACAACGCTGCGCTCGACCTCCGGCATCTCTTCGCGCGGCAGCTATCGTTACTCGGCTCTTACATGGGGACATTCGCCGATCTGCGCTCGGCCGCTGAACTGCTGTTCAACGGACGCGTCCGCCCCGTCGTCGACGAAGTGTTTCCGCTCGCGCGCGCCGCCGATGCGCACCGCCGCCTCGAAGACAAGGGGCAATTCGGCAAGATCGTGCTGCAGGTGTAAGCGAGGAACCGGATCCGGCAGTCGACCGTCCAACTGACAGACGCGCCGCGTCGGGTATACACTCGGTCCGTAATGAGCTTCGCTCGCCTCAGCCTGAGCCTCGCCGGTGTCGTGGGGGTTCTCGCGGCGGCGGTGGCGGCCGCGACTATCTGGCTGATCATGACGCAGCCGGTCACCGTTGCGACTGCCGTCGCGCAGGGTGAGGTGTCTCCGCTGGTCAAAGCGCTTGCCAACGTCCTCTACGACGCGCTTCAAGGTCTGTTCAAATACCTCTAGCGGATGACGGTTGTCGGAGGACGGAGGACGGCCTGCTAGTGTCACGCAGGCTTCGTTCGTCGGCGGGTCTAAAGACCCGCCCTACGTGGATCACGCGCGCGCCCCGCGACAATCCCTCGACACGTAGGCCGGGTCTTTAGACCCGGCGATCACAAATTCCGACTGAGGAAACGACAGAGCGCAATGCCGTCCATCCACTTGAACGGCGTGACGCCGGTGCTGTAGTGGCCGCACGGCAGGATCGTCAGCTTGTGCTCGATCGCGCGCGATCGGAACTCCCGCACCAGCATCTTCGACAGGTCAACCGGAAACGTCAGGTCGTAGCGCGCGTAGACGAGCAGGATGCTGCGCCCGCGGACGCGATCGAGGTACGGCAGCGGGCTGATCGGCAGCCACATGCGCCGCAGCTCGTCTAGCGTGACGTGCTCGTCGAGGCTCTCGCGCACGTGCGCCGTCGACAGGCCGTGCCAGACGACGTCCGCGAAGTACGGCGAGATGTGATTGAGCGCGGCGGTCTTGATGAGCGGCTCGTGCGCGGCGGTCAGCATCGCGAGACACGAGCCGAGGCTCGTGCCGAGAATCCCGATCGACTCGTAGCCCTCCGCGTGCAGCCACGCGATCGCGCGGCGCGCGTCGACGACCGCCTGCCGGCACACTTGCGCCGTGCGCCCCACGTTCGAGCTGACGATGTAGTCGGCGCGGGTGAGCTCCGGCGGCATCCGCGCGTCGTGATACGGGAGGCTCAGGCGGAGCGCGCTGATGCCGAACCGGTTGAGCAGGCGGCACAGCCCGACGTGGCCCTCCTCGTCGGCGTTCCACTGCGGCAGCACCAGCACGGCGCGGCGGCGTCCGCGCGGCGTCGTGTCGGGAAAGTAGCGCGCCGAAACGATGTTGTTACGCGGGTGCGGCGTCCAGATCGCGCTCGTGAACTCGAGGCGATCGCCCTCGAGCGCGTAGTCGTGGGCGGGCGTGACCGCATAGAAGGGCGCGCTGTCCGCGACGGTCCGTTCACCCCAATCCTGCAGCGTCTCGCGCGGATCCCCGTGCGCGACGTTTTGATCCGCCAGCCACTCCACGCCCCACTCGAACGGTCGGACCGTGCGATTGGTGGTCGAAGAGGCGAGCTTGCGCTCCCAGTGGTAAAAAGCGCGGGCGAGCACCGGTCAGCGTCTCTTGGGGGTGGTGCGGAGTTGCACCTGAACCGATCGGTCGTCGAGGTCGATTGTCCCGGCGTCGTGCCGCTGACGTGCGTGCTGAACGGTGACGTGTTTGACCATGGGTCGCAACGATCTTTTCACGAATGGCGCGCCAAATCGAGCGGCGCGGCTGTTGCACACCCGCATCGCATGATCGAACAGCCCCCTGAGCCAGACGTGCCGAAGCCACCGGACGTCGTCAATATTCCATCCGACGTGAACCGCCCGGTGCCGCCGGGCCACCCGCACGGAGACGATCGGCCCGACATTCATCCGACGCCGCCGCCGACCGATCCCGGGCCGCCGGTGATCTGACGCTCGACCGCCGCGGCGACGGCGAGCAGCCGCTCGGTGCCGCCGCGATGGCCGACGAGCTGCAGCCCGCGCGGCAGCCCGTCGCCGCCGCGGCCGCACGGCAGCGCGATCGCCGGGTGCCCGGTGACGTTGAACAGCTGCGTGAGGCGCAGCATCATTGCGCGCACGGGTTCCTGCACGCCGTCCACCTGCACGGACGCGGCGCCGATCGCCGGCGGCGCGATCGCCAGCGCCGGCAGCAGCAGCGCGTCGACTCCTTCCAGGGCGCGATCGACCGCGCGCCGGAGCACCCCCCGCGCGTGCATCGCGCGCGCGTAATCCTCCGCGAGAATGTAGCCGCCCATCTCGAGGCGCAGCCGCACGCCAGGGGAGTACGCGTGAGCGTGCGCGGCCAGCAGCGGCGCGTGATACCACGACGCCTCCGGCAGCACGATGTGCAGGTACACGTCCGCGGTGCGCTCCGCGTGCGCGATCGCGACGTCCTGCAGGCCGTGGCCGGCGCGCTGCAGCGCCGCCGCCGCCTCGTCGAAACGTGCGCGGACGTCGGCATCCAGCTTGTCGAAGAAGTACGGCCTGGGCACGCCCAGCCAGACCGAGGTGTCGGGCGCCGGCGGGCGCGCATCGAACGCGACCGAGCCGTCGCGCATCGCGGCGTAGAGGAGCGCGGCGTCTTCAACCGTGCGCGTCATCGGCCCGACGTGATCGAGCGTCGTGCTCAGGGGGACGACATCCTCGCACGAGATCTCACCGAACGTGGCCTTCAGTCCGGTGATGCCGCACGCCGCCGACGGGATGCGGATCGAGCCGCCCGTGTCGGTTCCGAGCGACCCGAGGCACATGCCTTCGACGATCGCCACTGCGGCGCCGCCGCTCGATCCACCGGGCGACTTCGAGGGATCGATCGGATGCCGCACGGCACCGAACGCGGTCTCGTCGCTCGTCGTTCCGAACGCGAACTCGTGCAGGTTGGTCTTGCCGACGATGATCGCGCCGGCGCGGCGGAGGTTCGCCACCACCGGCGCGTCGTACTTCGCCTGCCGCGCGGGGACGGCGGAGCCGGACGTTGTCGGCGTGCCGGCCACGTCCACGAGGTCCTTGATCGAGATCGGAATGCCGTGCAGCGGACCGCGATAAGCGTTGCGCGCGATCTCCGCTTCGGCCCGCTTCGCTTCGGCCATCGCCTCGGCTTCGCGCACGCTGATGAACGCATGCAGCGCGTCGTTGCGCGCGGCGATCCGATCGAGGCACGCGCGCGTCAATTCCACCGGCGAGAGCTCGCGCCGCTCGATCCGCCGTGCCGCCTCGGCGAGGCTACTGGGAATCGTCGTCATCGTCCGTTGACGTCGAGGTGAGCGCCGGATGACCGAAGTCGGCGTCGGCCTCGCGCAGCGCCTGCGTGGACCGGGCGAGCGATTCGAGCAGCGGCTTCAGCTCGGGAAGGCCACGTGCATCGGCGTCAGCGGAAGCGCGAGCGAGCCAGTCGCGAACGTCCATATCAGAAGGACAGCGTGCCGCGCAGGCTGATCGGCACCGTGTTGATCCGGTGAGACACGGGCGCGGTGAACCGGTTGACCGCGAACTTGATCGAGACGTCGACGCCGAAGGGGCCGCTTGTCAGTCCGCCGCCGCCTTCGATGAAATACCGCGAACCGTCCATCTGATCGGTTTGCGCCCGTCCCAGGCCGCCGATCACGAACGTATGGCTGCCGAGCCCCCACCCGGGCGAGCGGTCGCTGACTTCGACGCCGATTCCGGCGTCAAGCGCACGGCCGCCGGTCAGCGCGTAGGCGGGCGCCGGCGCCGGACCCGTAAACGACAAGCGTATGTCGGGCAGCCGTTCGATGCTGCCCCGCAGCGCGAGCGTTGCGCCGTTGCTCGAACCGAACGGATACACGGTGACGCCGACGCCGGTCGTCCGATGCACGAAGTCGTTCACGCTGACGAACGTCCGCTCGTCCGTGGTTTGGTATTGAAAATTCTGGAGATGCACTTCGCGCACCGTCGTGCCGAGGAGATCTTCGAGCGGATGCGACGCGAACGACAGCGCGTGCGTGTACTGCCAGTCGTAATTGATCGTGATGAAATGCCGCCGCGCCTGCGCCGGCTGGTAGGCGGTCGGCTGCGCGGGCGCCGGGATCGTCATCGATGCGACCAGCCACGTCGCCGCCAGCGTTTGAATCAGCATCCTTTCAAGGATAACGTAACCGTGTGAGTGACCGCATCCTCGCGGCTGTCATGAGGGCGCCGCGCGAGCCGATTGAGGTGCGCGAGTTCGCGCGTCCCGATCTGCCGCCTGGGTCCGCGCTGCTGCGGACGTCGTCGTCGGAAGTCTGCGGCACCGACGTTCACCTCTGGCACGGACGGCTCGCCGGCGTTCCCTACCCAATCATTCCCGGCCACGTCTCCGCCGGCATCGTCGACGCGATGCGCGGTCCGCTCACCGGCATCGACGGGGCGGCAGTCCGCGAAGGCGATGCGGTCGTGTTCTTCGACGTGCATCGCACCTGCGGCCGCTGCCGCGCGTGCACCGTCCATCGCACGCCGACGCGCTGTCGCTCGCGGCGCGTGTATGGCATCACCGACCCTGCCGCCGAAGGACTGTTCGGCGGGTGGGCACAGGCCATCTACCTCGAACCGGGCGTTGCGCTCGCGCGGCTGCCGGACCGCGTGTCTGTCGACGATTACATCGGCGGCGGCTGCGGCCTGCTGACCGCGGTGCACATCGTCGAGCGCGCGGACGTCCGCCTTGGCGATGCGGTCGTCGTGCAGGGCACGGGCGCGGTGGGACTGAGCGCTATGGCGCTGGCGCGGCTGGCGGGTGCTGCGCTGGTGATCGCCATCGGCGCGCCAGCCCCTCGTCTCGCTCTCGCAGGCCGCATGGGCGCAGACGTGGTTCTCGATCTGGCGGAGACGAGCGCGGCGGAGCGCCTCGAGCGCGTGCGCGATCTGACCCACGGTGAAGGAGCAGACGTCGTGATCGAAGCGGCCGGCGCCGCCGATGCCATCAGCGAGGGCCTCGACCTCGCGCGCGATGGCGGCCGCTACGTCATCGCCGGGCACTACACCGACGTCGGCGCGAGCGCGATCAATGCGCACCGGCAAATCAATCGCAAGCACCTGGACGTGCGCGGCTGCTGGGGAAGTGAGCCGCGGCATTTTCTTCGCGCGATCGCCATCCTCGACCGGCACGCGGCGTCCGTCCCCTGGCGCGAGATCGGCGCGCGCCGCTACGGGCTCGGTCAGCTGAACGCAGCGCTCGCCGACGCGGAAGCGATGCGCATCCCGAAGGCACTCGTGGATCCATGGCTCTGAGACGTCACACCAAGATCGTCGCCACCCTCGGTCCGGCGAGCACCGAGCCGGGCACGCTGGACGCAATGATTGCGGCAGGCGTCGACATCTTCCGGCTGAACTTTTCGCATGGCACGCACGATGCGCACGCAGAGGTCTATCGTCGCGTGCGCGAGGCGGCCGGGCGCGCCCGGCGGCACATCGCCATCATGCAGGATCTCAGTGGTCCGAAGATCCGGACTGGCCGGCTGCGCGACGGCCAGGCGCTCACACTCCGCAACGGCGACACGCTGCACCTCGCAGGCGGCGACGGCGAAGGGAGCGACGGCCGCGTGTTCGTGCGCTACGAACCGCTCATCACCTCCGCGGAGCCCGGCGACCGCCTGCTGCTGGACGATGGCCGCATCGAGCTGCGCGTCGTCGATCGCACGGCGGGTGAGCTGGTGACGACGGTGGTCAATGGCGGCACGCTCGCGGAGCACAAGGGCATCAACGCACCGGGCGTGAAACTGCCGGCCAACGCGATTACCGAGAAGGACGAAGTGGACCTGCGCTTCGGCCTCTCCCTCGGGGTCGACCTGGTGGCGCTCAGCTTCGTGCAGACGCCCGACGATGTGCGGCGGGCGCGGAAGATCGCGGCGACCGCCGGACGCGACGTGCCGTTCATCGCCAAGATCGAGCGTCCGCAGGCGCTCGACAACCTGGCCGAGATCGCGACGGTCTCGAACGGTCTGATGGTGGCGCGCGGCGACCTGGGTCTCGAGTGTCCGCTCGAAGAAGTGCCGCGCGTGCAGAAATCGATCGTGCGCGAAGCGCGGTCGCTCGGACGGCCGGTCATCGTCGCCACGCAGGTGCTCGAGTCGATGCGGACCGAGCCGCGGCCGACGCGAGCGGAGGTCAGCGATGCGGCAAACGCCGTCGATCAAGGGGTCGACGCCATCATGCTCGCCGGCGAGACCGCGGTCGGCGAGTACCCGGTGCGCGCCGTCGAAACGCTCGCGGCCGTGATCTGCGATGCGGAGACGCTGCCGCCCGATCCGTTCAAGCAGCCGAAGGTCGAACTGACGCACGCGCCGCACGGCCGGGCGATGTGCGAAGCGGCGGTGACGCTGGCGAACTCGGGCAACGCGACCGCGATCATCGCCGTGACGCAGCAGGGGCGCACCGCGCGCATGCTGGCGACGCTGCGTCCGCGCGCGCTGATTTTCGCGGTCACGCCGACCGACATTGTCGCGCGCCGCTTGGCGCTCACCTGGGGTGTGACGCCGGTGGTGGCATCGGCGCGACGGATCTCAGATCTGCGCGAGGCGCTCCGCGAGGCGACGGACCTGTCCGACACCGCGCCGGTGGTGTTCATCAACGTCACCCCGGATCTCGCGCAGGAAGGGGCGAACTTCGTGCGTGTGCAGCAGCTTGGCGCTATGCGCGGGGGCGCTCCGCGTATTCCTTGAGCGCGGCCAGCGACGATCGCCATCCTCCGGCGATCACCGTGTAGTAG